>CACZCX010000029.1 GCA_902779875.1 uncultured Bacteroidales bacterium
CTCCGACCTGCAGCACAATCTGGTCATATGGGCCGATATGGAGAACTGCAAAGGCAAGTGGTACAACCAGCAGGCCAAGACTGACCAGTTTGGCAAAACCTATTATGAAATAAATTCGAGCGAGGTCATCCACAAGCAGAGTGAGATGAACGCTTCACTCACATATCTTCTGAACTTTATGCGTTCAGATGTTCCTCATATGCATATATCGGCAACTGCCGGTTACCGACAGGTTGACGTAAAGCAGTACCCTGATGAGAACTATGCCAAGTACACCATGCTTACGGCCGATCTGGGATTCGGCAAGAACTGGAGCATGCTCGGCATGCGTTTCAAGGCCGATGTCAACGGCGGCATGGACCACGCTCTCAAACCCCTTGAGATGGAGGTGGCCACGGGTACTCCTCTTGACAGGAAAATTCTTAACGGTTATTATAAACCCAAATACACATACCTTTCAGCACAGGACTACCACGCAACGGTCAGTCTGAGCGGCTCATATCCCCTGGAACTGCTTTCGCAGCAAGGTTGGCTTACACTTACTGCCAGTGGCGCCATGCAGGGCTACACAGGTGATGACAGCCTGTTCAAGGATGCTGACCGAAAGTCATTCACACTCAAACTAAACTACACATTCTGATATGAAAGTCAAGGACATCGCATTATGGTTTGCAGGAACGCTTCTTGCAGTTTCCTGCCAAAGGACTTATGTTAATGGACTGGCAGTGGTCATAGACCCCGTGAGCTATGAGCAGGCACAGGCTGAGATAGACCGCTATCTGGAGGTCGTTGAGAGCCGCGGACTGCATCCGTTCCTGGTGATAGACCGCTGGGGAGTACCCGACAGCATCCGTGAGGAGCTTATAAGGCTCCATAACGACAAGCAGTATCCTATTGAGGGCTGCGTCCTTATAGGCGATATACCTGTTGCCATGGTGCGTGACGCACAGCATATGGCCAGCGCATTCAAGATGGATCAGGACAGATTCCCACGCATTGAGTCAAGCATACCGTCAGACCGTTTCTATGACAGTTTTGACCTTAAGTTCGATTATCTGGACAAGGACTCTACACGCTGGTTCTACTACTCCCTGAGGGCAGACGGCGCCCAGAAACTGGCTCCTACCATCTATTCGGCCCGTATAACACCCCGTGACAACGAACGTGGAGACCGTTACGAGAAACTGCGCCGTTACATGCAGCGCGTAAATGAGGCTGACAAGGCTCAGAACAAGCTGGATCGCGTACTCATGTTCGGCGGTGACGGCAACCTGTCGGGTTCGTTCGCAGCCCGCACCGATGCCAAGATGGAGTTCTATGAGCAGTTCCCCTGGATGAGAGACCAGCAGCTCTCCGTGGTTTATGTGGATTACACCCGTGACAAATATATCAAGACGCGTCTTACTGATGAACTGCAGGATCCCCGTACCGACTACGCCCTGCTCTCACATCACGGTGACGCCACAATACAATATCTCAGTGGCACAAGCAATCCTCTGGATATACTCATAACAAAAGAGTTTGACCATTACCATCCGCAGACCCCTCTGGTATCGCTCGATGCGTGCTATAACGGCTCGTTCCACCTGGATGACAACATTCAGGAGGCCTACCTGTTCGGTGAGGGCAACGGCACGCTGCTGGTTCTTGCCAACAGTGTGAATGCCATCCAGGACAAGTGGGTAAACCGCTACACCGGTCTTCTTGGACTGGGTATGCGTGCCGGATTCATGGCTCAGCTGGGCACCTTCATGGAGTTCCATCTGTTCGGTGACCCCACCTACTCGTTCGCTCCTTCGGGTGATGCCGATTTTGATATAAACAGCGCCATAACACATGCTCCGGACCGTTTCTGGTTCCGTTGTTTCACCAACCGCTATCCTTCAGTCCAGGTACTTGCCGTTCATATGCTCGCACTCAGTGATGACAACTGGTCCGATGCCATATACCGCAAGTTCACCTCATCGGACAACCGTATTGTACGCCTGGCATGCCTGATGGAACTCTCCAAATACCGTGATGACAACTTTAAGAATTGTATCATAATGTCACTTAATGACGAGCATGAGATGACTCAGCGTTTTGCCGTTCTCTATGCCGGCCAGAGCGGTGACCCCATGCTGGCTGAGCCTATAGCCCGTCTGCGTGTTGACAACAACCTGAGTGAGCGTGTTGATTTTGACCTGAACAACGTACTGCGTTCATTTGACTCCACAACTGTTGTAAATGCCGCCCTTGAGGCTTTTGAGAACACGTATCATGCAAACCGTGACAGTGTAAGGAACGCTCTGATGGATATTCTTTCGAATTACGCAGGCAATCCCGTATTTGATATTGCCAAGGCCCTTAACAGCCCCAAGGCAAGCTTGAGCAGCAAGATGAATGCCATTCACAGCATGCGCAACAATCCTCCCCATTACAATACGGATATAGTTCTGGAATACCTGGGCAAGCCTGCCGCACCTGAGGATTCTACCGTTCAGAAAGCCGCGTGGGAGGCAATCGGCTGGTTCAGTCAGTCATACCGTGCGGCCGATATTGCCGCAGCCGCTCTCAAGGTGGCTCGCGATGAGTCATTCCCCGCAACGGTACGTAATGAGGCGTTGAAGACATACAACAGAACAAAATAAACAGAATGAAACTATATAAGCTGATACCCGTACTGGCAATTCTGGTCGCATCGTGCTCACCTGTAAAGCGTGACGGCTTTGCCATTATCATAGACCCTCAGAGCTATGATGAGGCCAGGGCTGAGATTGACGGTTACTGCAGGACAGTTGAGTCACGCGGTCTTACTCCCTATCTGGTCATAGACCGATGGGGACAGCCCGACAGCATCCGTCAGGAACTCATACGTCTTTACAACAACCCGCAGCATCCCATCGAGGGCTGCGTATTCATAGGTGACATACCTGTGGTGATGGTACGTGACGCGCAGCACATGACCACGGCTCTCAAGATGGACCAGGACAACCCCAGGTTCAGCCGTAACGAATACTGTGTACCCTCCGACCGTTTCTATGACTCGTTCGACCTCAAGTTTGACCTCATAGAGCAGGATTCAGCCCGCTCGGAGTATTTCTTTTACAGCCTGCGTCCCGACTGCGTCCAGAAGCTCCACCCCACCATCTACAGCGCACGCATAATGCCGCGTACCAACGCCACCGGCCAGAAATATGACAAACTCCGCCGTTACATGCAGCGCGTCAATGCCGCCGACAGCCTGAACAATCCGCTGGACCGCATGTTCTACTTTAGCGGTGAGGGGTACATATCGGAGTCGGCCGATGCCCGCATAGACGAGAAGATTGAGCTCTATGACCATTTCCCCTGGATGCGTACTCAGCAGCAGAGCATAGAGTACATAGACCATAAACGCGAGACATTCGTAAAGACCCGTCTTATGCAGCAGATGCAGTACAGTAATCTGGATTTTGCAGTCCTGCACCATCACGGAGCCTTTGATACCGAGTATCTGAGCGAATACCCCGAGCCATCGACCATAATCGAGGAGATGGAGTATTTCCACCGCTTTATGCGCGAACAGATGCGCGAGGGACACCGTAAAGGGTTCTCCGACGCTGAGGTAATGCGCAGGGTCCGCAACTATTTCAATTGCGAGATACCTGACTCCTGGTACAAGGGTGCCCTTGATCCTAAGCAGATTGAGGCCGATGAGGCTGCCGATATTGAAGAGGAGAACAGCATAAACCTCCATTTCAGTGATTTCAGCTACTATCATCCTCAGGTAAGGATGGTATCGCTTGACGGCTGCTACAACGGCTCTTTCCACCGTGACGAGAGCATCCAGGAGGGATACCTGTTCGGTGAGGGTAATGGTACGATCGTTGTAATGGGTAACACCGTGAATGTGCTTCAGGACAAATGGGCCGACCATTTTGCAGGACTCCTGGGACTTGGCATGAGAGCCGGTCATATGGCTCAGTTCGGCGCCTATCTGGAGCAACATATCCTGGGTGATCCCACATTCAGCTTTACCCCTGCCGCAAACATCGGATTTGATTTGAATGACGCCATCTCAAACGCCGATGACGCCTTCTGGAAGAAGCAGCTTGAGAGCAGCTACCCTGCCCTCCAGATCATGGCTCTCCACAAGCTTGCCCTGAGCAGGCAGAACTATTCTGACCTCATGGCAGCCAAGTTCAAGAGCTCCAACTCAGGCATTGTACGCCTGGCTGCCCTTATGGAACTCACCAAGTACCGTGACAGCAACTATCTGGAGTGCCTGGCATTAGCCCTTGATGACAGCCACGAGCTCACCCAGAGGCTTGCCATAAACATGGCCGGCAAGACCGGCGATGCCAGTCTGGTGCCCGGACTTGTACGCATAGCTTCCAAGAACAACACATCGGAGCGTATAGAGTTTGACCTCACGAACGCCTTCCGCACGCTTGACTCTACATATGTGTTAAGCGTATTTGACGGGTACTTCCCCACGGTTGACTGCTATATCAACCCTGACAGCATAGGCGGCCTTATACGCAGTGCTTTGCAGAGTTTCACTACGGCCATACCTGATGAGGTGAACGCCGCGCTGTTTGACCCCGATTACCCGCAGGACGAGCGCAAGATGGCAGCACGTCTGCTCAGGAACAATCCGGTACACACCATGGTACCTCAGCTTTTGGCTATTCTGGCCAATCCGGAGGAGGATGAACTTATACTTACAGTACTCTGGGAGGCAATGGGATGGTATGACCTTTCATATCAGGCACCCAACATAGCTGAGATGGCTTTTGCCGTCAGTGCCGATGACAGTTTCCCCATGAGAGTAAGAAAGGAGGCACTTAAGACATATAACAGGGTAAAATGAAAAGAAGGTTACTGATATTCTGTCTTTCAGTTCTGCTTGCCGCGGGTTCATATGCCCAAGAGGCCAACGGTACGGATATTCCGCCCATGGTCGACAACAGTACATCGCCCTACTTCCCGGCTGTGGTTGACCAGCATGGAAGTTCGTGCGCCCAGGCTGCATGCATGCATTATCTGTTCACCTATGAGATGAACCGCAAACTGAACCGCAGGGTTGCCGACAATCCCGATGATTATACATACAGTTACCGTTGGACCTGGAACTTCGTTAACGGAGGTAAGGATGAGGGTTCTTTCTACAACCCTGACGCATTCTCTATAACAAGTGTTGCCGGCGCATTGTCGGTTCGTGATTACGGTAATGAAGACGAATACCCGTTCCGTTGGGTGACCGGCTATGACAAGTATTACCGTGCCATGCACTACAAGACCGTAAAAGCGACTCTTGTATCGGTCAATACTCGTGAAGGGATAGAACAGGTGTTGAGGTATCTGTATGACAAGCAGGACGGACTGCCCGGCGGCGGATTGGCTGTCTATTCATTCAGTGACAACTGGAACAGTACAGGCTATTCCGGCCCGTCAAATGCCGGTATCAGTGAGATTCTTACAAACTCCGGCTCACGAGGATCACACGCAATGACAATCGTAGGCTATGACCTTGCCGTTGAGTGGGACTGTGACAAGAACGGAGTGATTGAGGATGATGAGAAAGGTGCATTCATAATGGTAAACTCCTGGGGCCGGTATTGGGGTGATGACGGCAAGGCATATGTGCCTTTCAGCTATTACACCCGCCCCAAATCACAAGGAGGTGTTTATGCTTACCACAACGCAGAGGTCCTGTTCTATGACACTGACTTTTTTGAGCCTACGGTCACCGTGAAAGCCAATATCTCCTATGACTCCCGTAATGACCTTTGCATACTGTTCGGTGTTGCAGACGGCGTACAGGCCAAATATCCGTCCAAAGTGATGAACTATCCTATCGTGAAGGCTCAGGGCGGTGATTATCTCATGCAGGGAAACCTCTATAATGATACCGATGATATCGAGATGGGATTCGACCTGTCGGAACTGTATGCCGAGGCCAGTAAGATGAAGGCTCCCTGCTGGTTCGTTACCATTCAGAAGGTAATTCTTGGAGGGAACGGCAAGGGTAAGGTCAACACCCTCACCCTCTATGATTACAGCGGTGAGAAAGAGAAATCCTATACCGTCAAGTTCAAGGATAATGATGGCACCATCAGAATGGGAACCAACTACTACAAGATACCTACCAGTGACTTGTTCAAGAATTCACAGGGCCAATGGTATCACCCGGTCAAGACCACGGCGAGCGACTATCTCAGGAATCCCGTATACTATCAGGATTATAACCATAAGCGCACCTACGGCGTTCAGAAGGCAAACGGAGGCTATGCCAAGATCATGGTTACCGACTATGATCCCAAGACCCGTAAAATAAAGTTCAAGGTAAACGACTATGAATAAGACACGATATATAATCCCCATACTGGCCGTTTTGAGCCTTCTGGTCTCCTGTAAGGAGGAGGTCGATGACGCTCCTACGCTCCGTCAGAGCGAGGCTGAGCTAACCCTTGAGCCTGGCAAATGGATATATTACAGGATATCCGATAACACCATGGTAGGCCGCAGCACCATAGGTGACGCGGAGGAGGATAAGGAATGGGCTGACCGTCTTGACTGGGACATAGCGTTCAGCGAGGGCGGCATCCGTACGAACGGTGGTGCATCGGGACGTGGAAACGGTGGCATCACGGTTATATCGGATGGAGATTTCAACCTGGACTCTTATGATAAATCGGCCTCACTTTTCTATTATCCCGACGTTAAGGACGTTCAGGTAATAGCTCCTTTGTCAAATAACTGAGTTATTTGGACGGTTTCTTGCATTAATTAGCTAATTTTGCGGTCTGTAACCGCAAGGCAATGGATAACAAAGACATTTTTGAAAGCATCAGAGACGTTAAGAAGTCCCTTCAGAAAGCCGACAAGTACATTCCCAAGGTTGAGGAGCGCTCTATTGACCGCGCCGAGATCAAGGAGGCTGTAAAGCTGTTCCGTCATGTCGTGTTCGGCAATTTCTTTGGGGCGTTGGACCTCTCCACTTCACTGAGCAGGCTGTACACCATCCTCTCCCACCAGATTGATTACATAGGCAGGATATTCCATGAATCAATGCCCTGTCCGGCCGAGGATATTGCACAGCAGTTCATAGAGAGCATTCCCGAGCTGCGCCGTCTGCTTGGAACCGATGTCAAGGCCATATTCGACGGTGACCCTGCAGCAGTAAGCCATGAGGAGGTAATCCTGTGCTATCCGTCACTGGTTGCCATGTACCATTACCGTATGGCTCACCGTCTGCTTGAACTCGGCGTGCCTATCCTGCCCCGCGTAATCACAGAACTTGCACACTCGCTTACCGGCATAGACATACATCCGGGCGCTCGGATCGGCGAGTATTTCAGCATAGACCACGGTACCGGAGTGGTTATCGGCGAGACTGCAATCATAGGCAATCATGTTCAACTCTATCAGGGAGTTACGCTCGGCGCCAAGAGCTTCAAGTTCGATGAGAACGGCAATCCCATCAACGTTCCGCGCCATCCTATCATTGAGGATAATGTGGTCATCTACTCCAACACCTCGGTGCTCGGCCGCATAACCATCGGACATGATACCATCATAGGAGGTAACGTTTGGCTTACCCAGGATCTTCCGCCATTCTCCAAGTTCTTCCAGAATAGAGAGAAATAAGTGGACAAAGTGACAGATTTTGACTACCTTTGCGAACCAAAATAAAACTACAACAATTAACATACAAACATTATGACAATTGACAAATTCAACTTCGCCGGAAAGAAGACTTTCGTACGCGTAGACTTCAACGTTCCCGTTGATGAGAACTTCAACATTACAGACGATACCCGTATCGTAGCTGCAATGCCTACCCTCAAGAAGATCATCGCTGATGGTGGTCGTCTTATCATCGCTTCACACATGGGTCGTCCCAAGAAGAACCCGGATCCCAAGTACTCACTCAAGTACATCCTGAAGCATGTATCAGAGTGCCTTGGTGTTGATGTTAAGTTCGCTGAGGACTGCGCTAAGGCTCAGGAGCAGGTTGCCGCTCTTAAGGACGGTGAGGCTCTGCTGCTCGAGAACGTACGTTTCTATGCTGAGGAAGAGGGCAAGCCCCGTGGCATCGAGAAGGAGGATCCCGCTTACGATGCTGCCAAGAAGGAGCTCAAGGCCGCTCAGAAGGAATTTGCCAAGACTCTGGCTTCATATGCCGATGTTTATGTAAACGATGCATTCGGTACAGCTCACCGCAAGCACGCTACCACAGCTGTTATGGCTGACTTCTTCGATACCGACCACAAGATGTTCGGTTACCTCATGGAGAAGGAGGTTGTAGCTGTTGAGAAGGTGCTCAATAACTCAGTTAAGCCTGTAACCGCTATCATCGGTGGTTCTAAGGTTTCTTCAAAGATCACCATCATCGAGAACCTGCTGCAGAAGGTTGACAACCTGGTTATCATCGGCGGTATGGCTTACACATTCGTTCTGGCCAAGGGCGGTAAGGTTGGTAACTCACTCTGCGAGCCCGATCAGGTAGACGTTGCTCTGGCTGTTCTCAAGAAGGCCGAGGAGCTGGGCGTTAAGATTGTCCTCCCCGTTGACTGCCTTGCAGCCGATGCATTCGACAACAACGCCAACACTCAGGTTGTTGACAACAACAACGTACCCGACGGTTGGGAAGGTATGGATATAGGTCCCAAGTCAGCTCAGCTGATGGCCGGCGTAATTGAGTCATCCAAGACCATCCTGTGGAACGGTCCTGCCGGTGTATTCGAGTTCAGCAACTTCCAGACAGGTACAAAGGCTATCGCTACAGCAGTTGCCAACGCAACTTCAAAGAACGGTGCATTCTCACTCGTTGGTGGCGGTGACTCTGTAAGCGCTGTAAAGCAGTTCGGTTTTGCCGATAAGGTATCATACGTATCAACCGGTGGCGGTGCCCTGCTCGAGGCTATCGAGGGTAAGGTTCTTCCCGGAATTGCTGCTATCAAGGGCTGATTTCTTACAGAAAATCACTATATTTGAAACCGCTGGAGCTTTCCGGCGGTTTCTTTTTTATTACAGCCTAATATGACAGTCGATGAGGAGTTGAAACAGCGTGCCCGGCAGATCAGGAATCTGCTGCTTCAGGCCCGTCTCAAAGAGGCCCTGGAGCAGATTCAGATACAGATGTCGGGGGTATCGGACATAGAGGTCCTGTCACGCTATGAGGATATAGACCGCGCATACCACTACATGCTGCAGTACTACAGCCAGGGATCGCCCGATGAGCACCGCACCGAGGTCTATAACCAGCTGGTGCGCCGTACTCTGCTCCTTAACGACGAGGTGCTGCAGTCACGCCTGCAGCCCGCCTCCATGCTGCTCTATTACCAGCATCTGCGCTCACGCCTGTCCAGAACCGAGAATATTGAGGGGCTCAGACTCCAGCTCGAGTCATTTGTCTCCACCTCCGATACAGGAACTCACGAGCACACGCTCGGTCTGCTGTTCGACCTTGTATGGACCAACGGTCAGTGGAACTCGAGTGATTCAAAAGAGATGCTTGAACTGATTGATTCTCCGTTGGTTATGGAGGATGACTCTGCGCTTATGGTAAGCGCCGTGACTCTCTCCCTGATGGAGCGTTTTGACCCTCTTAAGGTGATATTCCTGTGTCAGGCTGTCGAGAACCTGAGTCTCATGGTATCGCTGCGTGCCCTGACAGGTCTGGCCATCAGTCTGCTGGGTTACCGCGACATAATGCCCTACTTCAATGAGGTGAGGAGCCGCATAGCACTGCTCCAGGACGTACCGGGCATACCCGAGCGCATGCTCAAGGTACAGATGGCCCTGCTATTGTGCCGTGAGACCAAGGAGATTGACCGTCGCATGCGTGAGGAGTTCATCCCCACTATGCTGCGTAACCCCAAGCTTGGCGACCTTATGCGTGAGGAGCTGGAGCGTGAGGATGTGAGCCCCGACTGGAAGGAATGGATAGAGAAACCGGAGATCAAGGACAAGCTCATGGAGATGACCGAACTCCAGATGGAGGGTGCCGATGTCTATATGAGCACCTTCTCCAACCTCAAGAACTACCCCTTCTTCCGTGAAATCCAGAACTGGTTCCGCCTGTTCAGCATAGACCAACCCGATGTGTGCCGCAGTCTTGGTGAGGAGTTCGTGAAGTCGCCTCTGGGCAAATCCATACTCACCAACGGCATGTTCTGTAACTCCGATAAATACTCGTTCGCTCTCACCTTCTCGCAGATACCGCGTGAGCAGCGTGACATGATAATGTCGCAGATGGACGGTGAGGTCGAGGAACAGATACAAAGCATGGGAGACTCCGTTCCCGAGCAGGTGCGTGAGAACTTTGCGGCCCGTCAGTACGCACAGGACCTGTACCGTTTCTTTAACCTGTTCTCACGCAGACATGAGTTCACCGACCCGTTCGAGGAGAATCTTAATATTTTGATTGATAATCCGTTATCGGCTTTGCTTCAAGTTGAGGAGTCGGTGCAGGCTATAGCCGCATGGCTCATGCGCAAGAAATACTATACGGAGGCTATCCAGGCCTATCGCCTTATGGAGGAGAAGGCTCACCCCTATTCCGCCGACTACCGTTTCTATCAGCAGCTCGGCTATGCCCTGCAGCGTACCAACAGCTATGACGAGGCGCTTGAGTCATACCGCAGGGCCGATATACTCAGACCAGACAACGCCTGGACACTGCGTCATATGGCACAGTGCTGCCGTTTTACCTCCAATCCGTCACAGGCTCTGGAACTGCTCCTGCAGGCTGAGAAGCTTGATTCTGACAATCTCTCGCTGCAGATTCAGATAGGTGACTGCCTTGTGGACCTCAAACGCTACGAGGAGGCCCTGACGCGTTTCTTCAAGGTAGATTATCTCAAGCCCGATTACCCCAAGGCATGGCGTGCCATTGGCTGGTGCGCCTTCCTGGCAGGCCGCATGGACCGCTCCGTAGAGTATTACGGCAAGCTTCTGGCGGCCAAACCCACAGCCAACGACTGTCTCAATGCCGGTCATGTCTATCTGGTCATGGGTGACATACAGCGCTCGGTATCGCTCTACCGCCAGTGCATAAGCAAGATGGGCAAGGATGAGTTTGATGCGGAATTCGCCAGGGACAGGGCGATACTGCTGTCCAAAGGTATCAGGGAGCAGGATATCCCGCTGCTTCTTGACCTAATCTGATTTAATTGATAACCAACTAACTGATTATAATGATGAGAAAAAGTATTCTGTTTACGGCTTTGGCTACACTTATGATTGTATCCTGCAAGCCCAAGAGTGAAAGCACCAAACTCTACTGGTGTTATTATGACCCGATTGAGGATAAGGTTGAGTCAGTGCTCAAAAAGATGACTCTCGACGAGAAGATAGGTCAGATGCTGCAGCTTAACCTGCCTCAGGTGGGACACACTGAACGCAACGGCAAGTTCGTAGTCGATGATGACAAGCTTGAGGAGGTAATTGGCAAGTACAAGGTAGGATCACTCCTGAACACACCCCAGACCGTACCTCCCACACCCCAGGAATGGGCTGTGATAGTCAAGAAGATACAGGACAAGTCAATGGAGGTGCTGGGTATCCCCTGCCTCATCGGTCTTGACCAGAACCACGGTACCACATATACCAGCGGCGGCACCCTGTTCCCTCAGAACATCAATATGGGCGCCACGTTCAACCGTGAGGCTACCCGTCAGGCTGCTCAGATAACCGCCTACGAGACCCGCGCCAGCAACGTACCCTGGACATTCTGCCCTACTCTTGATTTGAGCCGCAACCAGCTCTGGTCACGCTGCTGGGAGAATTTCGGTGAGGATGCATTCCTGAATGCCGCCATGGGTGCATCGGCCGTAGAGGGATTCCAGGGCAATCCCAACGGTATTGACAAATACCATATCTCCGTATCGCTCAAGCATTACATGGGTTACGGCGTGCCTGTATCGGGCAAGGACCGCACTCCAGCCGTCATCAACCCCATGGAACTGCGTGAAAAGTACTTCCAGCCCTATCTGGCCGGTATCAGTGCAGGTGCTCTCAATGTGATGGTAAACTCAGGAATGGTGAACGGAGTCATGACTCACGCCAACCACGAGCTGCTCACCGTCTGGCTCAAGGAGGAGACCGGCTGGGACGGCATGATCATCACCGACTGGGCCGATATAGACAACCTCTACAACCGTGACAAGGTTGCCAAGGACAAGAAAGACGCCATACGTCAGGCGATCAACGCCGGTATAGACATGTCAATGGATCCCTACAGCCTGGAGTACTGCGACCTTCTCAAGGAGCTTGTCGAGGAGGGAGCCGTTCCCATGAGCCGTATTGATGACGCCGTACGCCGTATCCTCAGGATGAAGGTACGTCTGGGGCTGTTTGAGCAGCCTTTCATGAATCTGGAGGACTATCCCGATTTCGGTAGCGCTAAGCACGCCGAGGTTGCCCTGCATGCAGCCGAGGAGAGCATGGTACTGCTCAAGAATGACGGCATCCTGCCCCTCAAGAAAGGCACAAAGATACTTCTCACAGGCCCTAACGCCAACAGCATGCGCTGCCTTGACGGAGGCTGGAGTTACTCATGGCAGGGTGATATGGCCGATCTCTGCGCCGCTCAGTATAACACTATCTATGAGGCTTTTGTCAGCAAGTTCGGAGCTGAGAACGTGATTCTGGAACAGGGTGTCAGGTACACCCGCGGAGCCACATTCGAGGCAGAGTCCAGACCTGAGATCGAGAAGGCTGTAGCCGCAGCCCGCAAGGCCGATGTCATCATCGCGTGCATCGGTGAAAACTCTTATTGCGAAACTCCCGGTAACATCACGGACCTCACCCTCTCCCAGAACCAGCGTGACCTCGTAAAGGCACTTGCCAAGACCGGTAAGCCTATCGTGCTGGTACTCAATGAGGGACGCGCACGTATCATTGCCGATATCGAGCCCCTTGCCAACGCCATAACCGACATCATGCTACCCGGAAACTACGGAGGTGACGCCCTGGCCAACCTGCTGGCCGGTGACGCCAATTTCAGCGGCCGTCTGCCGTTCACCTACCCCAAGGAGGTTCACTCGCTCATCACATATGACTACAAGCCTTGCCAGGAGGTTGACAAGATGGCCGGCGCCTATGACTATGACGCGGTTGTATCGGTCCAGTGGCCGTTCGGTCAGGGCAAGAGCTACACCACATTCAAATACTCCAACCTCAAGGCTGACAGGGAGTCTATAGTTGCAGGCGGCATTGTACGCTTTACTGTCGATGTCACCAACACAGGCTCTGTAGCCGGTAAGGAGAGCGTCCTGCTGTTCACCAGCGACCTGATTGCCACCGTTTCGCCCGATGTCCGCCGCCTGCGTCAGTTTGACAAGGTCGAGCTGGCTCCCGGTGAGACCAAGACCGTTGCCCTTGACGTGCCTATGAACGACTTTGCATATGTAGGCCCGGACGGCAAGTGGATTCTTGAGGAGGGTGATTTCAAGATTCAGGTGGGTACAGAGACCATGATCCTGAACTGTCCCGAGACTCACAGGTTTGATGCCCCGAATATTCACTATATTCATTAAATAATCACCGGACAGGCTTTTAACTTTTTCATACTTTTGCAATCTAATAGTAAGTGATACGATAACTAAATCCGAATAACCAATTAAAATAACATGACAGCCAATAGACTTTTCAAAAGCACCATGATTCTCATGGCATCAGCTTTGGTTCTGTCCACACAGAACATCTTCGCTGCTAAGAAGGCCCAGGAAGGCCAGATTAAAGCTTCTCAGCGTTTTGTGCATAACTATGGCGGTACCGGTAACCCCTACCTGCCTCTTTGGGAGCATGTACCCGACGGCGAGCCAAAGGTATTCGAGGATCCCGACCGTCCCGGCCATTACCGCGCATATATCATCGGCTCACACGATGTAAGTGCCAACCGTTACTGCGGTCCCGATATCCGTATCTGGTCTGCACCTGTAGAGAACCTTAACGAGTGGCGTGATGACGGCCCCGTATTCACCTATCAGGCTGCCAACGGCCGTTGGGACGTGATGTACGCTCCTGACCTGGTCGAGGTTATCGAGAAAGACGAGAAAGGCAAGGATAAGAAGGTTTATTATCTCTATCCTCACAGCCGTGGTCCCCGTCGTGAGGCTATGGTCTGCAAGGGTGACCGTCCTGACGGCCCCTTCACTCCCCTGAACCTTGACGAGAACGGCGCAGCCATCCAGGGCAGTTGCATCGGATTCGATCCTTCTGTATTCATTGAGAAGGTGACCGACAGCAGCGATCCCGACTATGCCAAGGGATTCCGCGCATATGCATTCTGGGGCTTCCAGCACTCAACCGGTGCTCAGCTTGACCAGAACACCATGTACTCGGTTCGTCCCGGCACATCACCTGTCGACCCCCTGCTCCCCGCCAGCTCAAGCTACGGCCGTGTTCGCGGTGCACAGGATGCAGCCAGCTATCCTGCACTTGCCGAGGGTCAGAATCCCGGTGAGTTCAACTTCTTTGAGGCATCTTCAATACGTCAGGTAGGTAATAAGTACGTGATGATATTCTCAGGTTACTCAGGTCCTGACTACGGTCTGGGTTCAACCAACTCTGCACTTCGTTACTGCTACGGTGACTCTCCCCTGGGTCCCTGGAAGAGCGGTGGCGTAGCTGTTGACTCACGTGGTCCTATCCTCAGCGAGGACGGCTCCAAGCTTATTACATCGAACTTTGCCCATAACACTCACGGAAGTATCGAGAAGATCGGTGACCAGTGGTACATTTTCTACCATCGTCCTCCGCGCGGCAACGGTAACGCCCGTCAGGCTATGGTTGCTCCCGTCAAAATCACATGGGATGAGAAACCCGTATCAGAAGGCGGTAAGGTTGTCATCACAGGTTATGATCCTTATGCCGATGACGAGACCTGGACAGCCAAGGCATCGAACGGTGACCACTACACCGGCGCCGAGGTTACATCAGAGGGTTTCAACATCTTCGGTCTTCCTCCTTACAAATACTATTCAGCCGGTTACGCCTGCGTATTCATAAACAAGGACGGTCAGCAGACCAACCGCAACTCACTGCAGGATACCTGGGATGTTTGGAACAACGAGCAGATCTGCAATGTCGAGGCCGGCGATATCATCGGTTATAAGTATTTCGGTCTGGGCGGTCTTGCCAAGGATACCAAGGGTATCGAGGCATTTGACGGTACCACATCAAAGAAGCATTCATCATTCAATATCTGGTTTGAGAGAACTTCAAGCGAGGGCGGTATCAATGTCAAGGTCATGATGGACGGTCCCTGGAAGAACGGCGTATATGACGGTATTGAGATCGGTAAGTTCAAGATTCCCGCTAACTCACCTGTAGGAGTTGTTCAGAAGTACACCATCGACGTATCTGAGTTCGTTGATGACGTTGACGGCAAGCATGCCATCTATCTGGTGTTCGATGCTGCTGTAGACGGTCCTATCGGCAAGTTCTACGGTTGCGGATTCAACCCGCAGGTACAGGCTCTCAAGCGTCCCAATCCTCCTGTACTTAACGTGACCATCGGCGGAAAGGCTGTTGAGCTGCCTGCTGAGCCTGTTCACTCAAATGATGACAACGGTTACACAGACAACACCCACTACGAGATGGACTACCAGCTCGCACCCGGTCAGAAGTCTAAGGTAAAGGTTGAGTGCGTATGGTCAACCATGCAGTTCTGGGTTGAGCAGATCAAGGGCGATGAGGGCACTGCCGTCATCACAGCCGAGTACCTGTTCCCCGGTACCACCAGCACCCAGACCAAGGTCTACAAGATCAACATCAAAAAGTAACACAATAGGGACGGTTCCTAATGTTGCAGTTTTGCCATTAGGAACCGTCTTTTTTTTGTATTTGCGTTTTAATTTATCCTTTTCTTATGAGAAAGTTTACTGTTCTGTTTCTAGGGTTGGCCACTACCCTGTTTGCATCGGCCCAAACCGTTATTGAGAGTGAAGGACTTGTTTTAATTGAAAATCCCGGTTCATACTGCGGATATCAGCAACCCACACAGACCTCCTTTACTCTTGAATTCAACAAGACCTATCTGTTTCAGGTTGACGGCGATTATTATGTAACCGTAACCGGTCAGGATATGCCTGATCCCAAGATCCTGGGCGTAGGAAGCAATGTATTCATGTTCTATGACTGGGACGGCTGGTGTACCAAATATAACCAGAACCATGATTCTGACTTTGCGCTGGCCGGATATGACTCATTCAAGATGGAATCCGGAATATATGAAGTATGGGCCGAAGAGCATGAATATGTCGGTGATTGCGGAGACCTGAATTTTGTCCGCAGAGGTTCCATCGATGAATTCGCTACGCGAGGGTATAATGATACTATCGGTGTCACAATCAATTATATAGCAAGGAAGAGAGTCCAGAAATCAAACCTGAATGTCTCAAGCGGTCCCTGGGTATGCACTATGAGAACTCATACCTACTACGATTATGAGAGCACTGAGTACGAGTATTATCCGTCCAGAAGGCTGGCGCAGACACTCGGATATCTTGGCTGTTATGCATTCTACATCCCGTTCCAGTCTGCAGGTGATGACGTTTGTAAGATTCACGTAGATCAGGAGGGCATCAGGGATTTGAATATCAACTGGCCTGTTGCGACTAAAGACTGGACCTCCATTTACGAGCCCGGATCAGGCACAGTCAGTGCACATTCAGGAAGCCTTGTTATCATTTACGACCAGTTGACCGGCCAATATCTGCTGGGAACTGTTCCTTTCAATGGCTCGATGATTGATTACATAACTGCCGTTCCGTCTGTTGATGTTCCTAAGGTTTCATCGGACCGGACCTACTCCGTATTGGGTATTGCCGGTGCCCAGGATGGCCTGGTGATTAAAGACGGCAAGGTTTACTACATGAAATAAACAACGGTAATGGTAAACGAAAAAGAGGTGGCGATTCTGCTACCTCTTTTTTTGCGGAAGAAGAGGGATTCGAACCCCCGGACCCGTGAAGGTCAACGGTTTTCAAGACCGCCGCATTCGACCACTCTGCCATCCTTCCAAACTCATCGCGGGTTTCTCTCCGTTTGAGCGGTGCAAAGGTGGGGATTTTTTTTGGATTCAGCAAGCGCAGAGCGAGTTTTTTACAACAACATCCGCAAAATTTAAAAACTGCAACATTAGGGACGGTTGACTTTCCCCTTCAGGCCGTCGAGCTAAACCTTCCTAATGTTGCAGTTTTCCCGCAAAACTAACACATTAAGAACCGTCCCTAATGTTGCAGTTTTGATTAACTTTGCAAGATAAGAGATTATTATTATGGATAAAGGCAAGGTTATTGAGTTTTTGAGGCACCGGGTGCTGGACAGATTCGCCCTTAAGGATGATGCGGCTACGCAGGCCGAGGTGAACTCCAATATACATAAGGGCATAATGATCAGGGGCTCAAATCTTTGGGTCCTGATATTCGCCATATTCATAGCATCGCTGGGACTGAACACCAACTCCACGGCGGTAATCATCGGCGCCATGCTCATATCCCCGCTTATGGGACCTATCATAGGTATGGGATACTCCATGGGCGTGTATGATTTCAACCTGCTCAAGGAATCACTGCGTAACTTCCTGTTTATGGTTGTGGTAAGTCTTATCACATCGGCCGTATTCTTTACCCTGCCGCTTATCACATCCACTCAGAGCGAGCTGCTGGCACGTACTCAGCCGACCACTTACGATATATTGATCGCGCTGTTCGGCGGTCTGGCCGGAATGGTCGCACAGACCCGTAAGGAGCGCACCGGAACAGTCATTCCGGGTGTGGCTATCGCTACGGCCCTCATGCCCCCACTCTGCACCGTAGGCTACGGACTGGCCACATTCCAGTTCCGTTTCATGCTTGGCGCGCTGTATCTGTTCACCATAAACTCAATCTTCATCGCCCTGGCATCATTCATCGTAACCAGAGTCATGAAATACCAGGCAATCGGTGAGTTGGAGCCGGCCAAGCTCAAGAGACTCAAGAACGCGATGGTTGCCGTGATCATAATCATCACGCTTCCCAGTATACTGATAGCCATCTCGATCATACAGCGTTCATCGTTCGAGACCAATTACCGGAACTTCGTGGACGAGGCATTCAAATATGACAACACTTTCGTAGTGGAGTCCAAATACGAGTACAACGCCAGCCCGCGTAAGCAGTCTGTGATTGAGGTACGCCTGTTCGGTGAGCCGCTCTCGGATAACGTGATCAACAACATACGCGGCCAGATGTCGAGCGTATACCATCTGCCCAAGGTTGACCTGGTGGTGCGTCAATCCAACCAGGAGGACGGCGGAATAGCCATCACAGCCCTCCAGAGCAACTATACCGAGATGCTCAATGAGAAGAACCGACAGATCTCACGTCTGCAGGAGATGCTGTCACAGGTACGTACGGCCGATACCCTTGCCGTAAGCAACATGACCCGCGAGCTTGGCATATTCGTGCCCGATATGAGCGATATGTCCCTGCAGCGTCATATCTCCTATAATACCGATGGCATACCGACCGATACCACATACATCTGTATACTCTCTTTCCGCCAGGATATGGAGAAAGAACCCGATATAGACCTGATAAAACATTGGCTCCATAACCGCACCGGCGTGTCGGACATAGAGCTCTTAATAAAATGAACCATAACTATTTATGATATATCCTGATAACTTTGAACAGAAAACCGGTTTTGATGAGATAAGGCAGATGCTCGCCGACCGATGCATCTGTCCGCTTGGAGTGCAGCTGGTTGAACAGATGCAGTTCCAGACCGATTTCGCCCCTGTGGAGAAGGCGCTTGACCAGACCATGGAGTTCGTCAGGATACTGACCGAGGGTAAGTCATTCCCTGACCAGAACTATCATGACCTGCGCGAGGCGCTCTCACGCATCAAGGTAGTCGGCACATGGATGGATGAGACCGAACTTCTGGGCTTGTGGCGCTCTCTGGAGACCATCAGCGGCATAGTAGAGTTCCTCTCCAAGGAGGAGAACCAGGGACTCTACCCCAACCTCTCCGAACTTGCCCAAAGCGTAGCGGTGTTCCCAAGCATCACACAGGCAATCAGCCACATACTCACCAAATTCGGTAAGCTCAAGGACAACGCATCGCCCGAGCTTTACCGTATCCGAATGGACCTGACAAACACCTCGTTCAGCATATCACGTATCCTGAACGGCATCCTCAAGCAGGCCCAGACAGACGGTCTGGTTGACAAGGACGCCGCTCCAACCATGCGTGACGGCCGTCTGGTACTCCCCGTAGCACCCGGACTCAAACGCAAGATCCGCGGTATAGTGCATGACGAGTCTGCATCGGGCAAGACCGTATTCATAGAACCCGAGGAGGTGGTCGAGGCCAATAACCGCATCCGTGAACTCGAGGCCGATGAGCGCCGCGAGGTGATGCGCATCCTCATTGCGTTCACCGACTCCATCCGCCCCGAGATACCCGCCATACTGGATTCCTACGCCTTCATGGCTCAGATTGACTTTATCCGCGCCAAGGCCCGCCTTACCATTGATTTCGATGCCTGCAAGCCTAATCTCGAGCACAAGACAGTGGTTGACTGGGTCCAGGCCGTGCATCCGTTGCTCAAGCTCTCGCTTGCACGCCATGACAAGAGCGTGGTACCCCTGGACATAGACCTTGACTCCAAGAACAGCATACTGCTCATATCGGGCCCCAACGCCGGCGGTAAGTCAGTCTGCCTCAAGACCGTGGGACTGCTCCAGTATATGCTCCAGTGCGGAATCCCAGTGCCCATGCGCCCCAACAGCCATGCCGGCATATTCAAGAGCATATTCATAGACATAGGCGATGAGCAGAGCATTGACGATGACCTCTCCACCTACTCCAGCCACCTTGTGAACATGAAAAACATGATGAAGCATGCCGATAACCGCAGCCTCATCCTGATTGACGAGTTCGGAAGCGGCACGGAGCCCAACATAGGCGGTGCAATTGCAGAGTCGGTTCTTATGAGGTTCAACCGTAACCGTGTGTTCGGCATCATAACCACCCACTACCAGAACCTAAAGCATTATGCCGATGCCAACGAGGGCATTCGTAACGGAGCCATGCTCTACGACCGCCATCTCATGCAGCCTCTCTACATACTCCAGATAGGCAATCCCGGCAGTTCATTCGCCGTTGAGATAGCCCGTAAGATTGGTCTGCCTGAGGATGTGATAGAGGACGCCACCCAGATTGTGGGACGCGACTATGTGAATGCCGATAAGTACCTGCAGGACATTGTCCGTGACAAGCGTTACTGGGAGAACAAGCGCCAGAACGTGCATCAGCTCGAAAAACAGCTCGACCAGCAGATTGAACAGCACCGTCAGGAGCTGGAATCACTGCAGAAAGAACGCAAGTCAATCATACGTGAGGCCAAGGAGAAAGCCGACCAGCTCATCCATGAGTCCAACGCCATGATTGAGAACACCATACGTACCATCAAGGAGGCCCAGGCCGATAAGGAGCTCACCCGTCTGGCCCGTCAGGAGCTCACTGAGTTCAAGGACGCTATCAGTGAGCGTCAGGCAAACAGCGAGGAGGAGCTCAAGATCCAGCGCAAGATGGAGCGCATACGTCAGAGCCAGCAGCGTCGCGAGGAGCGCAAGCTAGACCGCCTGCGTGACCGCAACAAGGAAAAGACCGATGCCCCTGCCCCCGCCGAGCCGCTTAACATACCTGTTTCCAAGAACCGAACCGCGTTCAAGGTCGGTGACAGCGTACGTCTGAACGGTCAGACTCAGGTGGGCGAAGTGGTCAAGGTAAACAAGAATGACATAACTGTGGCATTCGGTCAGATTACGACCGTAGTCAAGGCCAACCGCCTGGAAGCCGCCCAGCCTGTCAAGGCTCAGGATGTCCGTTCCGCTACATACGTGAGCAAGCAGACTCATGACGACATCTACAACCGCAAGCTGGCGTTCAAGCCCGATATCGACGTGCGTGGCATGCGCGGCGACGAGGCCATCCAGACGGTGATGCACTTTATCGATGACGCCACACTCATTGGTATGAGCCGCGTTCGTATCCTGCACGGTACGGGAAACGGCATACTGCGTAACCTGATCCGTCAGTACCTCCACACCGTTCCTGCCGTCAAGGATTACCACGACGAGCATATTCAGTTTGGCGGCCACGGAATAACCGTAGTAGACCTTGGGTAATATATATTTGTTTAACACCGGAAAAAAGGGTTATTGACGTAAAAACTACGCGCTTCGCGCTATCCCTCCCACCGCTACGCGGCGGGCCCCTCCCGTTCACAAGCCCACGGGCGGCCATGGTTTTTCCTGCCAATAACCCTTTTTTCCTCGGCTCACTTAGCCGGGTTTATCATATAATTGAGATATGAAGAAAATTGGTCCACACGTATCGGCTTCGGGAGGCGTTTTCAACGCTCCCATCAACGCAGTTTCTGTTGGGGCATCGGCTTTTGCCCTGTTTACCAAGAATCAGCGGCAGTGGTTCAGTACACCTCTGCAACAAACTGAAATAGAGAAATTTAAGACCGAGGTTTTAAAGTCGGGAATTGAGGCCCGATACATACTTCCGCATGACAGTTACCTGATCAATCTGGGCAGTCCGGACCCTGAGGGTTTGGAGAAATCACGTGCATCATTCCTGGAGGAGATGCAGCGCTGTGAGCAGCTGGGACTGACCATGCTCAATTTCCACCCCGGCAGCCACCTCAAGTGCATGGACCGTATAGCCGAGAGCATAAATCTGGCCCTTGACAAGACCAGCGGCGTCACTGCCGTGATTGAGAATACCGCAGGCCAGGGATCGAACATAGGATTCGCATTCTGGCAGATAAGGCGCATAATCGAGGGCGTGAATGACAAATCCCGCGTGGGTGTATGCATCGACACATGTCACACCTATACGGCCGGATATGACCTTAAGAACGAATACGAGCGCGTATGGGAGGAGTTTGACAGTGAGATAGGCTACGGTTATCTACGCGCCATCCACCTGAACGACAGCAAGAAGGAACTGGCCACGCGCGTGGACCGTCACGACAGCATAGCCAAGGGATTCCTGGGCGAAGGCTTTTTCAGGAAAATCATGAAGGACCAGGCCCTGAATGACATCCCGTTTATCCTTGAGACTCCCGATGAGTCGCTGTGGAAGGAGGAGATTGAACTGCTACACTCGTTTGAATGACAGACAGATATATTTATGAAAAGGATAATGATATTCATATTGGCGCTTGCAGCTTCAGTTAACCATGCTGCCGCGCAGAGTTTTACCGTTACCAGGGATAAGCTCGCTCCGAGACTGATTGACACACGCCTGCCCATTCAGTCTTTTGATCAGTCCTATCCTTCAACACCGGCCAGGACTATGACACGTGGCTCCGTTTCCGCTCCCGATAACCTCAAGTGGATAGACCGCATACATAACCTGCCCGCTTCCATGCGCGGTTTCTATGACCGATATGCAACCATGATCCATGAGGCCAAGTCCGGTACCGATAATGCTCTGGTTAATATTAAGGACGGTGATACACTCCATATAAGTGAGTGTCGGGGCCAAAAGACCTTCACCTTGCAGGAGGGAGAGAATGTATACAGCCGTGAGGTGGTCATCGGATACGCGAATAAAGTGATGATGGATGTAGTAGACTCGCTGACAACGGAACTCAATATGTTCTCACCCTATCTCTTTGGGTCCATCAAAAAAGACTATGACATATTCTGGTTTTCCAACAGTTCATTTACCACCCTTTCAATGGCATATAATGTCGAAAGGAACGGTATGTCGAACAAATTCACCTTATACTACACGGTATGGACTGTTCAGGAACTCTGTGACAGTGAATTCAATTATGACATCAGGTTGACGGAATTCAGTGACTACAACTCCTTGAAAGTTGCTTTGACAGAGTACAACTCCCTCATACAGACAATTATAGATGATGCACCCAAAACAAACCGCTATGAAAAGGTCTGTTATCTTAACAACTGGCTTACCAGGAACAACGCCTATTCTACAAACCCCGATTCTGAAAGCACTTCTCTGATATGCTTTTGCAGCTTATCGGCGCTTCGCGGTTCAAATGGTCCTGAAGGTCCTGTATGTGAGGGTTACAGCCGTGCTATGAAGGTTCTGTGTGATGCTTTGAATATACCATGTCTTCTTGCTACAGGTTATGCCAAAATAGACATCTCCGATACTCCGGGACCACATATGTGGAATGAGATCCAGATGGACAACGGCAAATGGTATGCTGTTGACGTGACCTGGAATGACCCGGCCGATATAAACAATCCCCTGGCCAAAAATTCAGGAGTGGAGAATGAGGACTGTCTTCTGATTGGCAAGAATGATGTTGTAGTGTCGGGGCTGACATTTGCCCAATCACACGAAAGTCAACCGTTATATGAAAATGATTATCTCCAATATTGGGACTATTCATATGAGAGCCCTATCGAGGAGAGCCGATATGACCATTTCAGTTCTGTACAGGCTCCCCTACAGGCAGAAACAGTTAACGCCTACTCTATCATAGGCGTTAATCTGGGTTCATTCCGTAGTATTGATGAGGCTGTATCCAGTCTGGAGCCCGGCATCTATATAATCGGCGGACGTAAGGTTACGGTTTACTGAGCACCGTTCCCCTTCTGCTCCTCATCCAGCTGCTTTATATACTCGGTAGGACTTACTCCGTAG
>CACZCX010000030.1:0-642 GCA_902779875.1 uncultured Bacteroidales bacterium
TTTATCCGCCGATGGAAATCCCGCCGCTGGACCACCAAAAGCCTGGTTTGACGCTATAGTTATCTTACCGGTTTGATGGCTTTTCTCTTAATTGTTGGTTAGTCATGTCTGTAAGGTTAGTAATTATAAACGTTGAACCATGATTATCCCAAAGGTATGAAAAAACAGAATACCTTTGTGCATCAAACAATACCAACATGCAGATAATCCGCGCAACCAGAACTCCCCAACAGGCGGGAGCGTACTACGTCCGAATCCAGGCCATGGCCCGCAAGCACAAGATAACCCTTGATGCCGAGTTTGACGAACACGACACGCCTCAGACCAAATACATAGTCATTGTTGATGACTACCTGCCCATAGCAACCTGCCGTCTGTACGCCATAGACGAGACCCATATAAATCTGGGCCGGGTAGTGGTCCTGCCCGAATATCGCGGCCAGGGACTGGGACGTCAGGTGGTTGAGGAGGCCGAAAACTGGGCCCGCGAACTGGGCTTCAAAACCGCAGTCCTGGATAGCCGCGACAATAAAGTGGGCTTTTATGAGAAACTGGGCTACACCAAAGACTGCTGCTGCCCCGTAATCAAAGGGGACACCTTCTGCTGTGTCCGCATGACCAAGAAAATTTGAGGTGACAAAT
>CACZCX010000030.1:657-20818 GCA_902779875.1 uncultured Bacteroidales bacterium
GACGCAAAGGGGTCGTTTCCCTTTGCGTCATTTTCAGCGAAAAAATTTTGCTGAACAAAACTTTTTCTTTTCATTTGCAGCGAAAAATATTCGCTAACACGATTAAATGATCCGCTTATGAGACGTCTGACCAAGAAGGAGAGAGTCATAATGGACTTCTATTGGACCTACGGGCCCATGTTCATACGAGAGCTTCAGGAACACTATCCGGACCCCAAACCGTCATTCGGCACGCTGTCCAACCAGGTGCGTACACTCCAGGCTGACGGCTTTATGAGTCACAATGCCTTCGGTACCAATTATCAGTACTATCCGATTGTTGACCGGGAGCAATACAGCAAGTCCGGCATAAGCGGCATAGTCGATGAATTCTTCAGCAACTCATACTCAAGCGTGGTGATGTCGTTCGTAAAGGATGAGAAACTGTCGGTTAAGGAGTTGGAGCAGATAATCAATGAAATCAATAAACAGAAACAGTCATGAATGTATTCCTTGTTTACCTGTTAAAGACGGCGTTGCTCACGGCGGTATTTGTATTGCTGTACCACATGCTACTCAAGCGTGACACGTTCCACCGTACAGCACGTATAGTCCTTGTTTCGTCTTTGATAATCTCATATTTACTGCCGTTATGCGTAATAACTATCCATAAGCCTGTGCCAGTGGTTGAGAACCTGGAGCCTGCAGCTATTCAGGCTCCTGTTGCCGCAAACGTAGCCGCAAGCCGCCGTACGTTCCAACCGGACGTACAACAGGGAGAGAGTCAAATCCGGCAGGAACAGGATCAGATAAATGAATCAGCCGTTACTCAGGTCCTGCCGAAACATGAAGTACAGCAAGCGGTCGTCTTGACCGATTCAAACCGAACTCTGCCTGTTCCGGTCCGCATGCATATTGACTGGGTATGGGTGTTGATGATTATATATGCCTTAGGGGTAGTATCACTCTTGGCTTTCAGACTTCTGTCGGCGTTTAAGGTGATGGGCTTTATACGTCGCGGCCGTGTGGTGAAGGAGATGAACGGTTACAAGATAGTCGTCTCCTCCGAAAAAATCAATCCGTTCAACTGGATGAATTACATAGTTCTGCCCCAGGAATATCCGGACCCGTCATGCGCATCGGCAGTAATACGTCATGAGTACTCACACGTATCTCACCATCACTCCATTGAGCTGTTGGCCGTTGACATCCTGTCGGCATTCCAATGGTTCAATCCCGCAGTCTGGGTGTTGAGACACGACCTTTGCTGCGTTCAGGAGTTTCAGGCCGATGCCTCAGTGCTTGAGTCCGGTTTTGGCAAGCTGGAATATGAGCAAAGCTTGTTGAGCATAGCAACAGGCGGAATGTCCATGCCGCTTGTGAACGGACTCGGCGAAAGCTATCTGCTCACCAGAATCCGTATGATGAACCGCAATATTTCCCGTAAGGGCAATCTGTTTAAACTCATCTACCTTCCTGTGGTGATAGTTATTGCTCTGATTCTGACTTCACAGACCATCTATGATAAATCTGAGACCGATAATACAGAGATTGAGGCTGATGTTTATCCTGAGCATGATTTTATTGACCTGGGACTGAGTGTGAATTGGGCCACTTGTAATTTAGGCTCAAGTTATCCGGATTATCGTGGAACTCTATTTGAATTGGGTATGGAGTACCAGGGAGACACCGCCACTGCACTCTGGGGTAAAGACTGGCGAATGCCCACAAAAGAAGAATTACAGGAACTGATGGACAGTTGCAGTTGGGAATTCGAAAAAAACAGACAAGGATTTCTTGTGACTGGCAGGAACGGTAACTCAATATTCCTGCCGGCCGGAGGTTTCAAAAGCGGTGATCGTGATTATCTGAATTACGGTTCGGGCGTTTATTTATGGGGCTCGCGTGATCTGGAATCACCCGAAGAGCCAAGGGCCTGGATGCTTTCAGCTCTTTCCGGCCCCCACGCAGGAAAGAGACTGGATTTGGGTCGCTTAAGCCTCCTGGTAAGCCGATCTATAAGACCGGTTACAGAACAACCTTATATTCCTATTCAAGGTATTGGCCTGAACAGGAAGAGGATTAAATTGGAAATTGGCAGGGAGTATAAGCTGAATGCATCATTCATCCCCTCTGATGCCACCAGGAAAAGGATATTCTGGCATAGTGGCAATTCGGCTGTTGCCAAGGTTGACGCTCACGGAAAAGTCACAGCCGTATCAGACGGAGAGTGTACAATCTGGTCTGTATGCGGCGACTTCAAGGCAGAGTGTCAGGTTACTGTCAAGATGCCTAAAGGTTATGCTCCGCCCAAGCAGCAGGAAGCCGTCACTATATTCCGGTTTGGCGAGGAGGTAAACAAAACTTTAATTGAGGACCTTGAGGATTTTGATGATACTTTGAAACTGAAAGAAGTATTCAGGACAAACGTAGGTGATAAAGCAAAAGGATTCCAGGTAATAATATCTGACTTTACTGATGGAGAACTGAGGGAAGAGCCGGGCGAATTCTGTTTGGTAACAGTTGAAACCGGCGGCGAACAATACCGATTCAAGAATATGGACTGGGTTACAGAACCGTTGTTTGACAACGGCTATTTCCACTGCGTTAAGGTGGCCGAATCCCGCTATCTGCTGTTCCTGAAAGGATTTGATTACGGCTGCTGCCCCGGTACCCTGACCGTGCTGGCTATCGATGAGACAGGTGCCTATATCGTAATGAGCAAGGAATATCACTTGAGGGAATTCAACTCGAGACCTTTCTCAATGACTGTGGCCGACTGGTATGACGAATATGTATCTGATGACGTGACAATCAACTCTACAACTTACACACTCTTTATAGAGGATGGCGCGCTGAAAAAGAGATGGGTTCAGCTTTATCCCAATCAACATGGATATGTTGACCTAGGTCTGAGCGTGAACTGGGCCACCTGCAATGTAGGTGCTGACAGGCCTGAAGAGTTCGGTGATTATTATGCCTGGGGTGAGACAGCTCCTTACTATATAAAGAACGCCGATACAGACAATGGTAATGAACTACGATGGAAAGAGGGAAAGGAAGCAGGTTATGACTGGAATTCATATTTTGACATAAAGACCATTGAACCAACTGATTATGATCCTATTGTTACATTTAGGCACTACAATACTCTTGAAAAGAGAGTGATTGAATATTATGATGATGCCGCAACAATGAACTGGGGTGGTGAATGGCGTATACCTCGCCAGGCGGAATTTGAAGAACTTATTAATCCGGACAACTGCACGTGGACATGGACAACCATTAACGGTGTCAACGGATACAGGGTGACCAGCAGGATACCCGGATATGAAGGTAACTCCATTTTCCTGCCGGCTGCAGGAGGCTTATCCGATACAGAGCCCTGGTTAAAGAATGCATACGGCTGGTACTGGTCAGGTTCAATCTATGATAAGTCCTCCGATAAATCGACTAGCTCCGCATATAGTTTGAGTTTCTATTTTGAAACCCGCTTTATTCACATGGGCTCAGGCGTCCGATTCTACGGTTATTCTGTACGTCCCGTCCTACCGAACGGAAGAGGCAACTGAATATAGGCTGCGCCTCGGGATAAAAAATGAGTATACTCCTTTTTTCTCCTCTCGGCTTGCACTAATTTTAAGCTGCGCTTTGAATATAGGCTGCGCCTCGGGATAAAAATGAGTAAACTCCTTTTTTCTCCTCTCGGCTTGCACTAGGGTTCTTTCGGCAACTACTCATCCATGCCTGATGCCGCCAAACTTTTCAGCATCGTACTAATGCTTGCCGGCCGCCTGGAAATCTATCCGCTCATTCTTTCTGAAAATATAAGCTACGATTGCGCCGCTTATGTTATGCCAGACACTGAAAATAGCGCCGGGTATGGTGGCCAGGGGATAGGCGGCAAAATGCAGGGTGGCAAGTGATGACGCAAGACCAGAGTTCTGCATTCCAACCTCGATCGATATGGCCCGTTTCTTGGGCTCGGACAGCTTGAGCAGACGTCCTATAAAGTAGCCCAGTCCCAGTCCGCATATGTTGTGGAGCATCACCACAAGCACTATTATCATTCCTCCTGCCAGCAGCTTATCGGCATTGGCCGCAATTATGATCGCTACGATAAATGCAATTGCCACCGATGAGAATGCGGGCAGATAATCTACGGCCTTATCGGTAAACTTAGGCCACAGACTCTTTATTATGAGGCCGATGACAATAGGCAGAATCACCACCCAGAGTATGCTCAGCAGCATGCCAAGCACATTCACATGGACACTATGGCCGGCAAGCGCCCATGTGAGCACCGGGGTCAGCAGCGGGGCCAGTATGGTGGATACGCCGGTCATGCCTACCGACAGTGCAAGATCGCCTTTGGCCAGATAGGTGATTACGTTCGATGCAGTACCGCCCGGGCAGCATCCTACCAGCACAACGCCCAATGCCAGTGCATCATCGAGCCTGAACACACGTGCCAACACCCATGCCAGCAGGGGCATGATGGTGAACTGGGCAAGACAGCCTATGATGATATCCTTGGGACGGCTGAACACAACCTTGAAATCCTTCAGGTTGAGTGTAAGACCCATGCCGAACATCACAACGCCCAGCAGGTAGTTGATAACCTTGGGGCGTATCCTTGAAAGCGCATCGGGAAATATGAACGCCAGCACTGCCGCTGCAAATACCAGCACGCCCATGTACTTGGATATAAACTGACAGATTCTTTTCATAAACAATTACCGACGTGCAAAGGTATAAAAAACGACCCCTTTGCGTCGTTTTTCAAAGCGCTTTTAGCCACTTCTCGACTTTGGATTTGCCGGAGCGTACCTCGTGGCCGTAGATGCTGAATCCCTGGGTTACTTTTGCCTTGGGGAAATTTTTCTTTACATCGTTGGCGCATGATGCCAGGCCGCTGCCTTCGTGGGTGGTGAACGGGATTACGGTCTTTCCGTCCAGATTGATGTCCTTGAACAGTGTGAACATAACCTGAGGGTAGGTGCCCCACCATACGGGACCGCCTATGAATACAGTGTCGTATGCAGTCAGGTCAGGAGCCTTGCCCTCGTACGGGGGTAGCTCACCATCGGCCGCCTCCTTCTTAGCCAGTTCTATGAGCGGAGTGTATGCCATGCCGTCATACTTGTGGGTTACTATCTCAAACTGGTCGGCGCCGATAATATCGGTAATGTAATCGGCCACGATCTTTGTATTGCCAACCTCTACGTTTCCCACACTGTAGTTATCGCCGGCGTGTGAAAAGAATATTACAATTGATTTGCTCATTTTATCTGTTTTGGTTCTTATGAATTTCTGATCTGCGGCGGTGAGGTCCTCATCGGCCCTGTAATAACGCTCGGCTCTCATGGTGAGGTCGTACTTTTCACGCAGGGAGGCGATGGTCTGCATCATGGGTGTTGCGTGATGTGCGTCAAGCGCCTCCTGGCTGGCCCAACTGTCTATCAGGAGAACGGTCTCGGGCTGATCCTGCGAGATAAAGTACTCATAACGCAGGTTGCCCTCCTCCTGCCGGATGGCATCGGCCGTACCGCTGGATTCCATCTCCTGCACAAACTTGAGTGCGCTGCCGTTCTGCCCCGTGTAGTACAGATTCATCGTGATGGGGCCGTTCTGCTTGCAAGCCATAATAATAACCGATAATGCTAATAGTCCGATATTAAATAACCTGGATTTCATTTCAGATTTGCTTTGAAGAATGACTCAATCTTGTCATAGGGGATTACTCCAGCCACATCATCGTAAAGGTCCACGTGCGATGCGCCTGGGATGATCATGAGCTCCTTGTTTCCCTCTACGGCCGATACACCCTCCACGTGCCTTCCGGTCATGCGCTCAAAGGCATACTCCGAGAAGTAACGTGAGTGGGCCTTCTCACCGTGGATGAGCAGCACCGGATTCTCAATCTCCTGAGCCCATGCCAGCAGAGGCTGGTTCATGAAACTCTGGCATCCAATTACGTTCCAGCCGTCATTTGAATTGCCGCTGCGCTTGTGGTAACCGCGCGGAGTCTTGTAGTATGCGTGGTAATCCTTTACAAACCATGGCGCATCGTCGGGCAGGGGGTCAACAACACCGCCCGCACGCTTGTAAGTACCTGATTTGTAATCCTCTGTGCGCTGTGCCGCAATGGCCTTGCGCTTTTCCATACGCTGAGCCGGGGTGTCCTCGCTGGCAAAATAGCCCTCCACGTTCACCTTGCTCATATCATACATGGTGGATGCCACGGTAGCCTTGATGCGCGGATCAAGTGCTGCCGCATTCACGCCCATACCTCCAAATCCGCATATTCCGATTATGCCGATGCGCTCGGGGTCAACGTTATCCTGAACGGACAGGAAGTCAACCGCTGCCAGAAAATCCTCGGTGTTGATATCGGGCGATGCCATACGGCGGGGCTCGCCGCCACTCTCACCGGTAAACGATGGGTCAAAGGCAATAGTCAGGAATCCGCGCTCGGCCATGTGCTGTGCGTAGAGACCGCTTGACTGCTCCTTAACGGCGCCGAACGGGCCTGTCACGGCAATCGCTGCCAGCTTGCCCTTGGCATTCTTGGGCGTGTACATATCGGCCGCCAGCTCAATGCCGTAACGGTTACGGAAAGTAACCTTCCTGTGGTCAACCTTATCACTCTTAGGGAACGTCTTGTCCCACTCCTGTGTCAATTGCAGTGTAGTCATATTATTGTCTGTTTTTGTTTGTCCGTTACCTGTGCAGCCCGTGAGCATCCCGCCCAACAGCACTGCGGATAGAATAATCTTTTTCATACCTTCTTACCTAATTCAAAAGCCTCGTCAAGTTTGGGGTTGCCCTCAATCTCGCGGGCGTCGTTGACATCGCCGCAGAAAAGCGTTCCGGCCAGACGGCTCTTGGGGAAGCACTCTATCCAGCCCATCAGGCCCGATTCGGCCCGCTTGGGAGTCTGCTCCTCATTCTCGGCTGCGGTTGTGAGCAGATAGACGTCACGGAACTGATAGTCCAGCGGATACATTGCGTTCATACGGTCAATGAGGGTTTTCATCTGGCCGCTCATCTCATAATAGTAGATAGGGGTGGCCCAGCAGATGACATCGGCCTTTAGAACCTTGGCCATGATGTCGTTAACATCGTCCTTGATCACACATCGGCCCAACTTCTGGCAACCGAAACAACCTTTGCAGAACTGGATGTTCTTACCTATCAGAGAGATCTTCTCAACATCGTTTCCGGCGGCTCTGGCGCCATCAATAAACCTGTCGGCCAGCATGTCGCTGTTGGAGCCGCCACGCAGGCTCGTGGAGATTACAATTACCTTTTTCATAATGCTACTTTTTTACCGTTCCTTATATAAATACCATTGGATGGATGTTCCACCTTAAAACCGCTTAATGAATAGAATTCATTCTGATCTTGTAAATGATGAATGTCATTGATTGCCGTCACACCCGATGTAAGCGAGAGCGTAACGCTGATATTGCTCTGGCCTGCCTTGAGGAACGTGCTCAGCTCATTCCCTGTCAGACCGTCAATCTTACCAAGGCGGGTGTAGCTCCATGAGTTTGAGCCGTAGAATATGCAGATGTTGCTGCCGTTGTAGAGTATTACATCGCCGGGCTGAGCCGTAATCTGCTGGTTGCTGGTGGGTAATGAGAACCCCAGAGCGCCCCAGATTTCAAAACCGCCGCTGCTGTTGAGAGTAACGGTTACAGGTCCCTGCCCAAGTTTCTCAACAAGTGCTTTAGTCGCGTCATTATCAGTAAGAGTGACACTTTTAGTCTGTCCGTCAATTGTAATATTCATCTTATAATCTAATGTATCCTGGGCCGATATCGCGCTCTCTTTGGAGCAGCAAGCCATAAGCATTGTGGTCATAATAATCAGAATCTGTCTCATACGATTGTAAGTTTTGATTACCGATGCAAAGGTAACGGACAAGAAAGAGAGTAATATACCGATTTTTGCCCGATTTCTACCAATTTCGCAGATTATTGCGTATTTTGCACAAAATATCTACCTTTACGGGCGTTATGAAGAATATCCTGCAGGTCTCAGATCCTAATGTTTACGGCCGATACGTGAACGCTCCGGTGTTGCATCCGCTGGTAAGTATCGTGCATTATGATGAGGTGTCGCCCATACACTCCAGCCTTAACCGGTATGGTGTTTACGGGCTTTTTATACAGCGCAGTTTCCCCAAGAACCTGACCTACGGCATGAAGATGTTCGATGCGGCCGATGGCTCCATCATAGCCGTGGAGCCCGGCCAGATAGGCGGACGTGAGGATAACGGCGAGGAACTCTACCTGAGCGGGTGGGCATTGCTGTTCTCGCCTCAACTCATTCACGGTACGGACCTTGAGCCCAGGATGAAGGATTACCGTTTCTTCTCATATTTTGCCACCGAGACGCTGGTGATGGAGACATCGGAGTGGGGCAGGATTACCCAGTTGCTTACACAATTGCGGCACGAGTTGCAGGAGAATCCGGATTCACTTGCGCTGCGTACGGTGATACTCGGATATATCCGCCTGATTTTGGAATACTGCAACAGGATATACCTGCGCCAGCTTTCCAGGGAGGACAAGAGCTCATCGGACCTGCTTAAAAGGTTCAACAGCTTGTTACGTGATTACTACTTTCAGCAGCGTCAATTGGACCTGGGAGTGCCATCGGTGCAGTACTGCGCCGACCAGTTGGCATATTCGGCCCGATACCTGGGCGATGTGGTGCATAAGGCTACCGGCGGCACGGCCATCGGCTACATACATTCATTTGTGATAGAGCAGGGCAAGAACCTTCTGATGAACGGCCACAATATCAACGAGACCGCCCACCTGCTGGGCTTTGACTACCCGCAACATTTTACACGCCTGTTCAGGAAAATTACCGGGCTCACACCCCGTGAGTTTCTGGGTAAACCACGCTTTACACTATCTTAGACAATCTTGTCTGTCGCCAATATATCGGGGCCAAAGGGGACGGTTCTATTTGGCCCCTTTTTCGAAAAAGGAGCCAAATAGAACCGTCCCCTTTGGCCCCTTGGACATCGTTTATTATCTTTGCGTCAGACAATAACTGTTTATCACAACTAAATATGAGAAAACTTAACGTATCGCTGCTTATGGCGGCAATGATGCTGGCTCCCGTCTGGAGCGCAGCTCAGAAATGGGAGGGACTGGCCGAGACACCCCAGATGGGATGGAACAGCTGGAACAAGTTCGGACAGAACATCAGTGAGAAACTTATCCGTGAACAGGCCGATGCCATGGTGGCAGAGGGCCTAGTCGATGCCGGTTACATCTATCTGAACATGGATGATTGCTGGCATGGCGAACGTGACGCCGACGGATTCGTACAGCCTGATCCCAAGACTTTCCCCTCAGGTATCGAGGCCCTTGCTGATTATGTCCATTCCAAAGGTATGAAACTGGGTATCTATTCCGATGCCGGCCGCAAGACCTGCGCAGGCCGCACAGGCAGTTTCGGTCATGAGTATCAGGATGCGCTCCAGTATGCCCGTTGGGGTGTCGACTACCTTAAATATGACTGGTGCTCAAGTGAGAACATCAATCCCCGTGGTGCATATGCCCTGATGCGTGACGCTCTGCGTGCTGCCGGCCGTCCCATACTGTTCAGTATGTGCGAGTGGGGTACCAACAAGCCCTGGGAGTGGGCTGCCGAGGTAGGTCACTCATGGCGCACTACAGGTGATATCACAGCCCGTTTTGCAGGCACACCCCGCCAGCGTGGCTGGGGACAGACCGTGCTCAGCATCATCGACCAGAACGCCCCCCTGCGTAAGTATGCAGGCCCCGGTCACTGGAACGATCCCGATATGCTTGAGGTAGGCAACGGCATGAGCGTAAACGAGGACCGCGCCCATTTCAGCATATGGTGCATGATGGCAGCTCCGCTCATACTCGGCAACGACCTCTCAAAGATGACCGATGAGACCCGCGCCATCATCCTCAACAAGAAGGTGATTGCCATCGACCAGGATAAACTTGGCGTACAGGGACTCCGTTACAAGACCGAGAACGAGGTCGAGTACTGGTTCAAGCCGCTTGAGGGAGGTGACTGGGCTTTCTGCCTGCTCAACCGCTCGACAGAGCCTGTGGATTGCAATATCAACTGGCAGGACTACAACCTGACCGATGATGAGGTCAGCAAGCTCTCTACTCAGTTTGATTCCATTACCTATAACATTGAGGACCTGTGGCAGCCCAACGCCAAGAAGGCCAAAGTGGGTACTACCAGGAAGGCTCTCAAGGTAACGGTTCCCGGTCACGATGTAGCTATGTACCGTTTGTCACCTAGAAAATGACATTTTTGAGGAACTTTTCAAATAATAATGGTGAATACTGATTGTAACTATGACAAAATGGTAGCAAAAGTCATTTTAAATTGGCAAATTATCAACGGTCTTTAAAAATTCGCGATAATTTGATATTTTTCTTGACTATTTGTTTGGTGAATAAAAAATAGTTGCTACCTTTGCCGCGTAAACAATGCAACAAGCTATGTCTAAAGTTTTGGTTAACACCAATAATAATCTGAATAATAATAATCAGAACCAGAATAATAATCAGGTTTTGATGGTTATTCCTTTAGACCAGCGGGAAAGCTAATCATCGTATAAAAACAAATTCAAAATATTAAAGACTGGTCATTTTGATCAGTCTTTTTTTTGTTTAACCCTGTACTGAAAAAATTAAAAAACGAATTTATACTATGTGTGGAATTGTTTCAATTTTCAAGATTAAGCAGCAGTCTGAGCAGCTCCGACAGCAGGCTCTGGAGATGAGTCGCAGAATCCGTCATCGCGGACCGGACTGGAGTGGTATATGGTGTGGAGGCTCAGCTATTCTTGCCCATGAAAGACTTAGTATCGTTGACCCTCAGTCAGGCGGCCAGCCTTTGTTCAGTGAAGACCGCAGACAGGTTCTGGCCGTAAACGGAGAAATCTATAACCATCAGGCAATACGCCGTGAGTACGAGGGAAAGTACAGATTCAGCACAGGCAGTGACTGTGAAGTCATCCTGGCACTATACCGTGATGCCGTCCGTGACGGAGGAACACATGAGGACTTTGTAAAGATGCTCGAGAGAATGAACGGTATCTTTGCTTTCTCACTCTATGACGAGGAGCGTGACGAGTACCTGATTGCACGCGACCCCATAGGTGTGATACCTCTTTATATTGGACGTGACGCCCAGGGTCATGTATGCGTGGCAAGCGAGCTCAAGTCACTCGAGGGCATATGCACCGAGTATGAGCCGTTCCTGCCGGGTCATTACATGAGCAGCCGCACAGGCAAGCTCACCCGCTGGTGGACACGTGACTGGTTTGAATACGATGCCGTGAAAGACAACGGAGCCGATGTGGCTCAGCTGCGCCAGTCTCTGGAGGCTGCAGTCAAGCGTCAGCTCATGAGTGATGTTCCTTACGGAGTGCTGCTCTCCGGAGGACTTGACAGCTCGGTAATATCGGCCATAGCAAAACTGAACGCCGCCCGCCGTATCGAGACCGAGGATCAGCAGGAAGCCTGGTGGCCGCGTCTGCACTCGTTTGCAGTAGGCCTTGAGGGTGCACCTGACCTGGCCAAGGCGCGTGAGGTGGCAGAACACATCGGAACGGTACACCATGAAATACATTACACCGTTCAGGAAGGACTTGATGCCATAAGAGACGTAATCTATTACATTGAAACATACGATGTTACCACAGTTCGCGCCAGCACTCCCATGTACCTGCTGGCACGCGTGATCCGCAGCATGGGTATAAAGATGGTGCTGAGTGGAGAGGGTGCCGATGAGGTATTCGGAGGCTATCTCTACTTCCACAAGGCTCCCGATGCACGCGCCTTCCATGAGGAGACCGTACGCAAGATATCCAAGCTGCACCTGTATGACTGCCTGCGCGCCAACAAGTCACTCGCCGCATGGGGAGTGGAGGGCAGGGTGCCTTTCCTTGACAAGGAGTTCCTGGATGTGGCTATGCGCATCAACCCTGAAGCCAAGATGTGCCCGGGTCACAGCATTGAGAAACGTATTGTCCGCGAGGCTTTCAGCGACCTGCTTCCCGAGAGCGTGGCATGGCGACAGAAAGAGCAGTTCAGCGACGGCGTAGGCTACAGCTGGATTGACTCCCTGAAAGAGATCACCACTCAGGCTGTATCGGATGAGCAGATGGCTCATGCAGCCGAGAGGTTCCCCATCAACACTCCCATGAACAAGGAGGAGTATTTCTACCGCAGCATATTCGAGGAGCATTTCCCGAGCGAGTCTGCAGCACGTTGCGTACCCAGTGTACCGAGCGTTGCATGCTCTACTGCCGAGGCACTCAAATGGGATAAGAGTTTCAGCCAGCTCAACGATCCGAGCGGTCGCGCGGTCAAAGGTGTACATGAAAATGCATATTGACTGTATTAAACGTAGCAAAATTCTATCTCGGTTTTGAAAAACGGAACATTTTGTAGTTTTTTATGGAAAATATTGCTCAAATTGAAAGATATATGACTATATTTGCAGTGTTTTTGAAAGCTGTATTCAAATATAGTTATGAAAGAGTTCAGAAATTATGGTACTGTGTGTGTTCTGGCGGGTGGTTTCCGTCAGTCCAGCAATCGTCATAATAATATGAACAGGGTAATGACTTATCTCATTCCAGCCGGAGAGTAGTCACCTGATAAAAACACATATAACAACAAATAAAGGCTGGCCCGCTTGGACTGGCCTTTATTCTTTCATAACAAACAGAACTGTAAAACGTATTAAAACATACAATTATGAGTAAATTAAGATTTGATGTAGTACAGGACGCTTTCAAGAAGAAGGCAGCCAAGGTCGAGACCCCGAGCACAAAGATCTCCGATTACTTCGGCGAACTGGTATTCAACCGCGACAAGATGCGCAAGTATCTTGACGGAGCTACATTCAATGCCCTTGTCAACTGCATTGACAACGGAGCACCTCTGGACCGCAAGACAGCCGACGGCGTTGCAGCAGGCATGAAGACCTGGGCGCTCGAGCACGGTGTCACTCATGTTACTCACTGGTTCCAGCCTCTTACCGACGGTACCGCCGAAAAACACGATTCTTTCATGGAGTATGACGGAAAGGGTGGTATGATTGAGACCTTTGACGGCAAAGCTCTGGCTCAGCAGGAGCCTGACGCATCGTCATTCCCCAGCGGCGGTATCCGCGCCACATTCGAGGCCCGCGGTTACACAGCATGGGATCCCACATCACCCGTGTTCATCCAGGAGGATACACTTTGCATTCCCACCGTATTCATTTCATACACAGGTGAGGCACTTGACTACAAGACACCTCTTAAGAAAGCCTTGAAGGCTGTCAACGATGCCGCACTGCCTATTTGCCGCATGTTCGATCCCAAGGTAAACAAGGTTCTTTCATACCTTGGTTGGGAGCAGGAGTACTTCCTGGTCGATGAGGACCTCTACGCAGCACGTCCCGACCTGATGCTTACCGGTCGTACCCTTATGGGACATGCATCTTCAAAGAACCAGCAGCTCGATGACCACTACTTCGGTGCCATCCCTTCACGTGTGGCCGCTTTCATGCGCGACATCGAGATTGCAGGTTACAAGCTGGGTATACCTCTTAAGACACGTCACAACGAGGTTGCTCCGAACCAGTTCGAGCTGGCTCCCATCTATGGCGAGACCAACCTTTCAAACGACCAGAACCAGCTGATCATGAACGTGATGAACAGCATTGCCCGCAAGCACGGCTTTGTAGTTCTGTTCCACGAGAAGCCCTTTGACGGCATCAATGGTTCAGGTAAGCACAACAACTGGTCACTCGGTACCGATACCGGCACACTGCTGCTGGCTCCGGGTAAGGATGCCATGGGCAACCTGCAGTTCGTTACATTCTTTGTAAACGTCCTGGCTGCCGTACAGAAGCACAACGACATTCTCAAGGCCTCTATCGCAAGCGCCACCAACGCTCACCGTCTGGGCGCCAACGAGGCACCTCCCGCCATTGTATCGGCCTTCCTTGGCAAGACAATGACATCAGTTCTCAAGAAACTGCTCGAGGTTCCCTCCGATACTCCTATCGAGATTGCCGGTAAGAAGGGTAAGTCAGTAGGTCTGGTTGAGATTCCTGAGATCTTTGTTGACAACACCGACCGTAACCGTACATCACCGTTCGCATTCACCGGTAACCGCTTTGAGTTCCGTGCCGTAGGTTCAAGCGCAAACTGCGCAGGTGCCATGACAGCCCTGAACGCAGCAGTAGCCGAGCAGCTGATCGCCTTCAAGAAGGATGTCGACAAGGCTATGAAGGCAGGCAAGAGCATGAACGTTGCCATTATGGATACCCTCAAGCCCATTATCAAGAGCATCATCGATGTCGTTTGCTTTGACGGCAATGGTTACTCGGAGGAGTGGCAGAAGGAGGCCAAGAAGCGTGGTCTTGACGTTGAGACCAACGTGCCCAAGATGTTCAAGTCATTCACAACCAAGAAGGCTATCGACCTCTTCACCAAGCTGGATGTATATACAGAGAAGGAGCTTGAAGCCCGTAACGAGGTTAAGTGGGAGACCTACACCAAGAAGGTACAGATTGAGGCTCGTGTAATCGGCCGTATGGCAACCAACCACATCATCCCTGCAGCTCTGGCTTATCAGACCAAACTGCTCAAGAACATCACCCTTATGAAGGATGTGTTCGGCGGTAGCTTTGACTCAATGTCAGTAGTAAGCAAGGATCTTGTAACTGAGATTTCAGGTCTGGTTACCGTGCTCCGCAGCCAGGTTGATGACATGGTTGAGGCTCGCAAGAAGGCTAACGCTATAACCGATGAATATGAGAAGGCTCTCGCATATCATGATATTGCCGAGTCTCTGTTCAAGCTGCGTAAGTCAATCGACAAACTTGAGGAGATTGTCGACAACGATATGTGGCCTCTGCCGAAATACAGAGAACTGCTGTTTATCAACTGATAATCAGAATTGATAATTGAAAAATGGGTGGCCGCCTTACGGCGGCACCCTTTTTGAAGAATATACAGGAGTGTTGATTTATTTAAAGTACTGAAAAACATTATTATATGAAACTAACACGTGGATTATACGATCCTCAGAACGAGCATGATGCCTGCGGTATAGGCATGATGGTAAACCTAAAGGGGGGAAAGACACACCAGCTTGTAGACAGTTCACTCACACTGCTTGAGAACATGAAGCACCGTGGTGCCGAGGCTGCCGACAACAAGTCGGGCGACGGAGCCGGAATCATGCTGCAGATACCGCACGAGTTCATTCTCCTGCAGGGTATTCCCGTTCCTGAGAGACTCAGTTACGGAACAGGTCTTGTGTTCCTGCCCAAGGATGAGAAACTGCGTGGTCAGTATCTGGACATTATCCGTGAGGAGGTATCCAAGATGGGACTTGAGCTCACCAACGTACGTGACGTACCTGTGAACAGCAATATCCTGGGTGAGGCTGCCCGTGCAACTGAGCCCTTCACTGTACAGATATTCGTTACCGGTGCATCCGAATCAGACGGTCTTGAGACCAAGCTCTACAAGATCCGTAAGCATGTTGAGCAGAGGATTGACAACCGTGATTTCTATATTGTATCACTTTCATGCCGTATCATAGTTTATAAGGGAATGCTCTCCTCCACGCAGTTGCGTGAGTACTATCCGGACCTCAGCAGTCCGTTCTTTACCAGTGGCTTAGCCATGGTGCATTCCCGTTTCAGTACAAATACATTCCCTACATGGTCTCTTGCACAGCCCTTCCGAATGCTGGCTCACAACGGTGAGATAAACACCATTCGCGGAAACCGCGGCTGGATGGAGGCTCGTGAGAGCGTGCTCTCATCAAAGGCTCTGGGTGATGTGAGCGATATTCATCCTATCGTTCAGCCCGATATGAGCGACAGTGCGTCATTTGACAACGCACTTGAGTTCTTTGTACGCTCAGGTATGTCTCTGCCTCACGCAATGGCCATGATGATTCCTGAGTCATTCAATGAAAAGAACCCTATCAGCGATAAGCTCAAGGCATTCTACGAGTACCACTCAATCCTTATGGAGCCGTGGGACGGACCTGCAGCCATGCTCTTTACCGATGGCCGCTATGCCGGAGGTATGCTGGACCGTAACGGTCTGCGTCCCGCACGTTATCTTATCACCGATGACGGTATGCTTATCATGGCATCTGAGGCCGGTTGTATCCAGGTCGATGCCGCCAAGATAGTGGAGAAAGGTAAACTCCAGCCCGGTAAGATTCTCCTTATTGATACTGACAACGGTCAGATATACCGTAACAATGAGGTTAAGGATGCTCTGGCCAGCGAGCTTGACTATGCAGGATGGCTCAGCGCAGGACGTGTGGAACTGGGTAAGCTTAAGAGCGGCCGTAAGGCACCCAATGATGTTACAGACTACACAAGACGCTTAAGGGCGTTTGATTATACACGTGAGGATATTGACCGCGTTATCGTTCCTATGTGCCAGACAGCCCAGGAGCCTCTGTCATCAATGGGTAACGATACCCAGCTGGCGGTTCTTTCTGACCGTCCCCAGTTGCTGTTCAACTATTTCCGACAGCAGTTCGCTCAGGTTACCAACCCGCCTATAGATCCTATCCGTGAAGAACTTGTCATGTCACTTACCGAGTACATCGGTGCCGTTGGCATGAATATCCTTACTCCCAGTGAGGGCCACTGCAAGATGGTACGTCTGCCGCAACCGGTTCTTACAAACACAGAGCTTGATACGCTCTGCAACATCCGCTACAAGGGATTCAACACCGAAAAACTTCCTATTCTCTTTGAGAAATCAAAAGGCGCCAAGGGTATGGCCGATGCCATCCAGGAGCTCTGCAAGAAGGCTGAGCAGTCTGTTGACGCCGGTATCAACTACATTATACTGAGCGATCGCGGCATTGACGATACTCATGCTGCAATTCCTTCACTGCTTGCCGTAAGCGCAATTCACCACTATCTGGTATCAATCCAGAAGCGTGTACAGACAGCTCTTATAGTAGAGAGCGGTGAGATCCGTGAGGTTATGCATGTGGCTCTGCTTATGGGCTACGGCGCAAGTGCCGTCAACCCCTACATGGCATTTGCCGTAATTGATGACCTGGTTAAGAAGGGTGAGATCCAGCTTGACTACGAGACAGCTCAGCACAACTACATCAAGGCCGTTGACAAGGGCCTTAAGAAGATACTCAGTAAGATGGGTATCAGCACCATACGTTCTTACCGCGGTGCCAAGATTTTTGAATCAATAGGTCTCAGCCAGGAGCTTCTGGCCAAGTATTTCGGTACAGCATCATCGACCGTAGGCGGTGTAACGCTTGACGGAATCTGCAAGGATGCCGTACGCATGCAGGAGCAGGGATTCGGTAAGACCGAACCCGATGATGTCCTGCCGTTCATCGGTCAGTATGCGTTCCGTAAGGACGGTATACGTCATGCATGGACACCTGAGGCCATCTCAACACTGCAGCTTGCAACCCGTCTGGGAAGCTACAAGAAGTTCAAGGAGTTCTGCTCAATCGTGGATGACCGTCCCGAGCAGCTGTTCCTGCGCAACTACTTCAAATTCAAGAGCAATCCTATATCAATTGATGAGGTCGAGCCCGCAGAGAATATCGTTAAGCGCTTTATCGGAGCTGCCATGTCATTCGGTGCCATCAGCAAGGAGGCACATGAGGCAATAGCTCTGGCTCTCAATACTCTTGATTCACGCAGCAACACCGGTGAGGGTGGTGAAGACAGCGATCGTTTCCACACTGATGTGGACGGCGTATCACTGAGCAGCCGCATCAAGCAGGTGGCATCGGGCCGATTCGGTGTTACAGCCGAGTATCTGGTCAACGCACAGGAGATTCAGATCAAGGTCGCCCAGGGTGCCAAGCCAGGTGAGGGCGGTCAGCTGCCCGGCTTCAAGGTAAACGAGATTATTGCCCGTACACGTAACTCAATTCCCGGAATTTCACTGATTTCACCTCCTCCTCATCACGATATCTATTCTATCGAGGATTTGGCACAGCTCATATTTGACCTGCGTAACGTTAACCCCAAGGCCAAGATCAGCGTCAAGTTGGTGGCTGAGAGCGGTGTAGGTACTATCGCAGCCGGTGTGGCCAAGGCCAAGGCAGACCTGGTTGTAATATCAGGATCTGAGGGCGGTACAGGTGCATCACCTGCCTCTTCAATCCGTTACGCCGGTATATCTCCTGAGATAGGTCTGAGTGAGACACAGCAGACTCTGGTCCTGAACGGTTTGCGTAAGGAGATTGAGGTTCAGGTTGACGGTCAGCTCAAGACCCCGCGTGACGTCATATCGATGGCTCTGCTGGGTGCCGGTGAGTTCGGATTCGGTACTGCTCAGCTTATCGTGCTGGGATGCCTGCTCATGCGTAAGTGTCATACGAACGCCTGCCCTGTAGGCGTAGCTACCCAGGATCCTGCACTCCGTGCCAAATTCCGCGGTCACAGCCAGTACCTTGTTAACTACTACATGTACATGGCTCAGGGTGTAAGAGAGTTCCTGGCCGATATGGGATTCCGCAAGTTTGAGGATATCATCGGCCGTACAGACCTTATTGAGATAGATACCGACAAGTTCAATGATAAGACACGCGGCCTTGACTTTAGCCGTATGCTTACCAAGATTGACGGTGACCTCTACAAGAAAGAGGACCAGAAGCATGACCTTAGTCAGATACTCGACCAGAAGATTATCAAGGCATCGGCCGATGCCATAGAGAATGGATCAAAGGTTGAATTGTTATACGATATAATCAATACAGACCGTGCAACCGGTGCAATGCTGTCAGGTGCGATAGCAAGCAAGTACGGACATGACGGTCTGGCCGATGATACCATCAACGTAAGGTTCAATGGATCGGCAGGACAGAGCTTTGGCGCATTCCTTATGAAGGGTGTAAGCTTCAAGCTTGAGGGTGAGGCCAATGACTACGTAGGTAAGGGCCTTTCAGGCGGCCGCATCGCAATTTGCCCGCCCGCCGAGAGCAAGTTTGACGCTTCAGAGAACATCATTGCAGGTAACACCATCCTGTACGGAGCTACCAGCGGTGAGATATTCATCAACGGTCGTGCAGGTGAGCGTTTCGCCGTACGTAACTCAGGTGCCACTGCCGTGGTTGAGGGTGCAGGTGATCACTGCTGCGAGTATATGACCGGTGGTCGCGTGGTTGTACTCGGTACAACGGGCCGTAACTTTGCAGCCGGTATGTCAGGCGGTCTGGCTTACGTCTGGGACAAGAACCATGACTTTGACTACTACTGCAACATGGATATGATTGAGCTTGACCTGATTGAGGACAAGGCCGGTCGTGACGAGTTGCACGGACTCATTGAGAAACACTACAAATACACCGGCTCAGCTCTGGCCAAGAAGATGCTTGACAACTGGGAACAGTATGTAGGTGAGTTCATACAGGTTACTCCTATCGAGTACCGCCGTATCCTCCAGGAGGAGAAGATGAAGGCGCTGCAGCAGAAGATTGATAACGTTCAGCGTGATTATTAAATTGTAAAGAGACACTACTATGGGAAATCCAAGAGCTTTCCTGACCGTACCCAGACAGGAGGCCGGTCATAGACCAATACATGAGAGAATTGCTGACTTTGGTGAAGTTGAGCAGACACTGAACGACAGCAGCCGCCAGCAGCAGGCTTCACGCTGCATGGATTGCGGCGTACCGTTCTGCCACTGGGCATGCCCTCTGGGCAACAAACAGCCGGAATGGCAGGATGCAGTATACAAAGGCAAGTGGGAGCTGGCTTACAAGCTGCTCTCCGCAACCAATGACTTTCCTGAGTTCACAGGCCGTATATGCCCTGCACTCTGCGAGAAGAGCTGCGCCCTTAACCTCTGCATCGATGCTCCCGTAACCGTTCGTGAGAACGAGTGCTCGATCATAGAACACGCTTACCGTGAAGGTTTTGTAAAACCCAAGACATATGCACGCAACGGAAAGACAGTCGCCATAATAGGTGCAGGCCCTGCCGGACTCTCGACAGCCGTACGTCTGAACGCACTGGGCTATGAGGTTACCCTCTTTGACAAGATGCCCTCAGCAGGCGGACTGGTTCGTTACGGAATACCTAACTTTAAGCTTGACAAATACGTCATCGACCGCCGCATGGCCATCATGGAGCAGGA
>CACZCX010000031.1 GCA_902779875.1 uncultured Bacteroidales bacterium
ACGACGGGACTTGCGGATAATATCCCGTATACGGTCAATCATCCCACTACCAAGTTGGGCTGGAGTATAGCTTCTACTGTCTTGTGGCAGAATGACCTAAAATACAGTTTTGGTTACTATTGGGGTGACTTGAAGGCTACCAAGGCAAGTATGAAGAGTATATTTGACCCGTGTCCGCCGGGATGGATTGTGCCTTCATCGGATGTGGTGAATGCCAGCGTAGGTTCATCGGTAACCACAGATATAGTCCTGTCTGACAAGGTTACAGCCATCATACCCGGAGCGGGAATGATTGGAGGATGGAATGGTCCCGAAGAGTATGTGGCATGGCCCGGTCAGCAGTATTGCGCCCTCTATTATTCCAATATGGCTGCTTATGCAAGCCTTAAGGCGGCTGGCTGCGGCGGAACCAATACACTGGCTTTCCCGGTACGTTGTGTAACTGATAACATCGTGGAATGAGATACGCAGGATACATAATCGCATTGCTGCTTATACTGACTGGTTGCAGCGACAGGCTTGAGACAGACCTGACTGTCGCAGGGCTTGAGACGAGCGTGCGTCTGGATATCTCAGTCAAGCCGATGCAGTCAACGGCTCCGTCTACCAAAGCCGGTTATATTGACCCGTCTACCCAGGAGAGTACCCAGATAAGGGACCTTTGGGTGCTTCAGTTTGACGGAACCGACGGCAACGCCAAAATGCTCAAGGCGTGGTACTATCCCGATTATACGCCCTCTACCGATATCAGACTGCTTACGTCGTCATCGGCCAATACAATATTGCTGGTGGCAAATACCGGTGACAAGACTGCCGAACTGGGCCGATGCCGTACTCTGGCCGATGCAGTGAATGTGGGCAAGACGGTAATTGACGACACGGGTGCCAACGGCGGATGGACATCGGGCTGGAACATCATAATGAACGGCAAGACCACTGCTACAATAACAGACGGTATGGCGCCTATCAGCGTATCGCTGGTGCGCAATGCGGTCAGGGTGGACGTTACTGTCAACAATCAGACCGGATCTACTGCTAATCCCGTGACCATCAACTCGGTTTCAATCTGCACCGGCGTTCAGAAACTGTACTATTACACGGATTATACGCTCCCTGACATCTATCCGACTGAACAGAATGTTGAACCGTACATCTACCCCGCAACAGACTGGGCCGATGGTACCGGAACCTCTGAGAGCCGTAAATTCACTTTCTATGTGCCGGCCAACAAACGCGGAACGGTAACCAACGCTGTACCGGCTGACAAACCGCGTATGGCACCGTCCAACTCTACATATCTGCTCATATTGGGTCGTGATTCGGAGTCCAGGGAAGTGGCATACCGTTTCTATCTGGGCGCAGATCTGGTGCAGGACTTCAACCTGCTTCCGGGTTACAGGTACTCTTATACCATAAACCTGACAAGCGCCGGAGACTGTCAGACCGATGCCCGTGTGGAGAATCTCCACATGCAGGACTTTACCGCTACGCCGCTTGCCAATTCGTATATGGTGCAGCCTCCGTCGTTGGAGGGAGTATGGAAATCGGTCCGCGTGCCCTTAAAGCGCGTACATGATTTCTGGAACATAACCGATGGCTATGAGAAGGTGAACAACAACGCTCTTGAACCGGGCTGTTTCGGTTGGCAGATGGAGATTATCCGCAGTACAGTAGAGCTTGTCGAGGATGTCAACTTCAAGTGGATAAAACGGACCGGAACAGACTATACGGACTACTTTGAATTTGCCGTTCCGGCGGGACTGGCAGGCAACTTTGTGCTGGGCGTTCACCGTTTTACGGATGCGGGACAGACGCTTCTGGATGATGTGTTCCTGTGGAGCTGGCATTTCTGGGTAACTGATTACAATCCGGACGCTACACTGAGTCTGCTCACCCCGGAGAGTGATGCCAGCGGTTACGAGGCCCGTTACGCTTATGATGTTGTGGGAGGTCAGGTACACCGCTATAGAGGTGATATATGGAAAAGCCCGAACGGAGCACTTAAGGATGAGTTCATGATGGACCGCAATCTGGGTGCGACATCGGTTAGGATCCGTTCCCGTATTCATCAAAGAACTGGAATGCAGTGGCTAACGGCGTAATCATCTACAACCGTTATAATGACGAGAAGTGGATACCGTACAGGACTAATGCCCAACTTGAAGAATCGGGAGTGACCGATGATTACGTGCGTTATTCGGTATATCATCCGGAGATGCACATCACCATAGCCGGTAGCTGGAGCAAGAGTGATGCTGATTCTGAAGGACGTATCTACAACAACGCGACCAACTGGTATGATACCAAACTGGGTGCTGATTATCTGACGTCAAAGAGTATATTTGACCCCTGCCCGCCTGGTTGGAGACTGCCTCCCGACAACTGTATGGGTACACCGTCAGGAACGGTGAGTTCTACGGTAAACATGGTACTCAGTAAAACGTTACCCAACGGAGCTGTGATATACTATCCTTGTCAGGGTTCATACTTTAATGGAATATGGAGTAGTTCTGTCCAATTCTATACGGATATCAAGGATTTCTCCGGACTTTGGGCAAACAGAAGTTATTCCGCCAATAATGGTTATCGGAGTAGTGGCGGTTCTTATGATAAGTGTCGTGCATTGTCTGTCCGCTGCGTCTCCTACACCGAACCGTAACTGCTATGAGAAGGATTGCATATATACTGATGGTTTTGCTGATGGCCGTGGGCTGCCGCCGTGCGCAGGCTCCCTCTACAGTCAGTGTGTCTAAGGTATATTACAAGGTGCCTAAGGCTCCGGCAATGCTTTCCGGACAGGAGCGGATTGATGATTTCTATGCTCGCAACTGGTGGCGGGATTTTGATTTTGGGGATTCCCTACAGATAACCTTGGCCGATAGTGCTGCTTTCATCCGGTTGTTTTCCGGCTGGGTGCAGGTTCTGGAGCGTGTGCCTGACGTGGGACCCGGGTGCGTAGAAGACGTGATGTCGCGGGCATCGGCCTCAAAGAAGTCTTTTGATATGTTTGTGATGGCGGCACGTGAGGTGTTGGCCGATCCCAACTCGCAGTGGCGTGATGATGAACTTTACATGCCGGTGCTGCGCGTACGTATTGCCAGCCCGTTTACCGATGATGCTACCCGAGAGCGTCTGCGTTACCGCCTGGATATTCTCTCTCAGAACAGGATAGGACATAAGGCCAATAACATCCGATATACACTGTTTGACGGATTTGAGGGTACGCTTTACGGTATCAAGGCCGATTATACGCTTATATTCATCAATAACCCGGGGTGCGAGATGTGCCGTACGGTGAGGGAGGGTATATGCAGTTCCGAGATTCTTATGAAGGCTGTTTCATCGGGCCGGCTCAAGGTGCTGGCCATATATCCCGACCAGGATTTGGACGAGTGGCTCCGTTACCGTAGCGAGATGCCATCTGCCTGGATCAACGGCTACGACCGCGAGTGCGTGATGCGTACCCTGGGTACCTACAACCTTACCGCCATCCCATCACTCTACCTTCTGGACAAAGACAAGACCGTTCTGATCAAGGATGCTGTCTCAGTTCCCCTCATCGAGTCCGTTCTCCGGGGCACAAAAGGGACGGTTGACTTTCCCCTACGGGCCGTCGAGCTAAACCTTCTATCTGTGCCCTTGTGATAATAATCCTAGGTGTATAGAACTGTATCGGAAACCATCGACGCCCGTGTCGTTGTGAACGGGAGGGGCCCGCTCCGAAGGAGTGGGAGGGATAGCGCGAAGCGCGTAGTTTCAGATACTGATACCCCAAAAGTTCTCCTGGAAAAAGGGCACAGATAGAACCGTCCCCTTTGTGCCCCTCTGTGTTAACAACTAAATATTTAGGTTAAAGTCCTGCATGTTTTTGATATTTATGCGGGTTTTTCTTGTTTTCCGGTTTTTCAGGGGCTTTCTTTGTTGTGACAACTAAAACATTAGTTGACATATGAAAGCATTGACAGATAAGGAACAGATGGTAATGAGCGTGCTCTGGGAGCACCGTCATTGCAGCGTTGATGACGTGGTAGGTTTCCTGCCGGAGCCCAAGCCGGCATACAATACGGTGCTCACATTCCTCCGCATCCTTGAAAAGAAGGAGTTCATATCATATGAGGAGAGCGGTCGCAAGCATATATACTATCCGCTGGTGGAGAAGGGTGAGTACACCCGATGGACACTGACCGATCTCAAGGAGCGTCTTTTTGACGGCTCCGCCCGCTCAATGGTAAACACCTTTATCCAGGAATCAGGTCTTACCGATTCCGATGTACGTGAACTCATAAGTATGTTGAACGAACTTGAAACCTCAGAGTCATGATTTACCTAATTATCTCAACCATCTCGCTGGCCATGATGGTGGCAATCTACCGTCTTGTGCTCAGCAACAGTGCGGACCATAGGTTCAACCGTTTTGTGCTGCTCACATCGCTCGCGCTTGCCGCTCTGCTCCCGCTTGTACATTTTGATATGCGTGAAGCTGAGCAGACAGGTGTGGTGAATATCATATTAGATGAATTTTCCCTGTTTGCAACGGGCCCATCGGCCCAAATCAGTCAACCTGAGCTTCAGACTCATCTGGGAGTTACGGATTGGCTCTGGATAATCTATATGACCGGTGTCGTCATATGCCTTATCAGAGTCATAATAGGAATCATCCGGTCCGAGATGATCTGTCGCTCTCGTGGCTGTACTCTTGAGGACGGGTCGCGTCTGGTCATAACTGACCGCAGCTACTCTCCTTTCAGCTGGCGTAACACCATTGTCATGTCACGCCGCGACTATGAGAACAGCGGAGATGTAATAATCACCCATGAACTTGCCCATATCCACCTCCATCATACGGCCGATATGATAATTGCCCAGGTATTCTGCGCCCTGCAGTGGTTCAACCCTGCCGCGTGGATGCTAAAGCACAGCCTTATTGAGGTGCATGAATTCGAGGCCGATGCCGCCGTGCTCGGTATGGGTGTGGATGTAAAGAGATATCAGATTTGTTTGCTGCGTTCTGCGCTCCAAGGGCGCTTTGCGGTAACTGTAAACAGTTTCGCAGATTGTTTCACCAAAAAACGTATTGTTATGCTTAAAAAGAGTTATTCAAGTCCATGGGAACGCCTGAGAGCGTTACTCATCCTGCCCGTAGTGGCATTCACAATTGTACTCTCATCGAGTGTCAAGGCTGAGGAAACCGACAACAGCCAGATGCCGGGAATAGGAGTAAGTAAGGATGGAACCGTTACTGTTAACGGTAAGGAGATCGGTAAGAAACCGACTGACGGTCAACAGAACGATGATGAAGTCTATATTAGCACTGATGTAAGACGACTTAATGTGGAGATGATACCTCAAGGGGATGAGATAGAAGTTGATAATGTAAAAAATGATCTGGATGACGAGACATTCATGTTCGTTGAAGATCAGCCTGAGTTCCCGGGTGGTACTGCCGGTCTGTTGGAGTATCTGAGGAGGAACATCAGATATCCAAAAGAGTGTCGTGAGAAAAACATTCAGGGACGTGTACTTGTAACTTTCATTGTTAACAAGGATGGCGCCATAGTAGAAGGTGAGGTGGTCAAGAGCGTTGATCCCCTGTTGGATGCCGAGGCCCTGAGGGTTGTGAACGCCATGCCGGCCTGGATTCCCGGAAAGCAGAAAGGAAAGCCAGTAAGGGTAAAGTACACCATCCCCGTCAACTTCCGACTCAGCGTCGAGGAAAAACCTGCTGAGTGAGGAAAGGGGGCCAAAGGGGCCAAAGGGGACGGTTCCCTTTGGCCCCTTTGGCCCCCTTTTCTGCGTCATTTGAAAAAGTACTGACCCTTGCCCTGGGTGGATTTGCCAAAGTTGATGGCGTTCTTGGGGCAGCGGTGGTAGCAGCTCATGCAATTGGTGCAATGGCCGTTCCAGTGGGGGCGGCCATTCTCTATTGTGATGTTCTGGAGCGGGCAGCTCTTGGCGCAGATGCCGCAGCCTATGCACTGGTCCGATACGGTGAACTTGCGGTCGGTTATGAGCAGGCCGTAGAACAGTGGCTTGAGGATGTTTGATTTTAGGAATGACGAGCCGCCTTTGAGCTTGTCAAAATTACCGCCTGTGCGCTGCTGTATCAGTTTTACGGCTTCCTCCAACTGTGCTTTTGTGCCGTTTATCTTGCGCTCTGCGTTCTCAGGTGTGTCCAGCTCAAAACCGGGCAGGTTGATGTAGGTCTCGGGCATCTGGAATGAGAAGAAGGCGTCAAGCTTGAGCCCCTGCTTGCTCAGGTCTTTCTTAAGGTGCTCATAGGTAAGGCCTGTCTGGTCACCGCAGGTGCAGGCTGCGAATACATATGACGGACGGCCGATAACGCTGGCTCTGCGTAGGAAATCCGATACCAGACGCGGAACTGACCAGGAGTAGACGGGGAATACTATACCCAGGATCTCACCCTCGCGGAACTGCAGGGGAGTGTCATTGCGGGCAGCTTCCGGGATGAATACCATGTTGCTGTCACCAAGTTTGGCCGATAACTGATCAGCTACAAAACGGCTGTTGCCGCATCCTGAGTACCAGAGTATCATATTACAAAATCCATTTTTATGTCATTCTCATCGGTGGAAACCGACGGCAGTTTCTGACAGTCAAAGCAGACGCCTGCCTTGAGGGCGTGGGGCAGCTGTGGCAGCAGGCGGTCATAGAATCCGCGTCCTCGTCCCATGCGGTTGCCCAGGGCATCGAATGCACGGCCCGGAACCAGTATCAGCGTTATGGGGCTCAGGTCCGATACCTGCTCACCGTCGGGTTCCGGAATGCCGAACTGCTCTCCCGGTTTGAGGGCGCCTTCATAGCGTTTTACTATAAGGTCATCACCCTGAATTGAGGGTAGGTAGAACCGTTTGCCGGCGGCCGTCCATCGGTCTATGAACGCAGGTGTCTGAACCTCATCATCCATTGACCAGTAGGCGAGTATGTCGGTTGCATTTATAAAAGCCTCATTTTGTTCCAGACGCTCCCATACGGCGGCTGACTGAGCGGCTTTCTGCTCAGGGCTCATTACAGAGATGAGGCGTTTTATGCGCTGGCGGGTCTGCTTTTTGTCATCATGCATGGCCTGCATGCTGAACTCGCAGCCGCAGTAGCGCTGGTTGTAGAAATCCTGCTCCTTTATTATCTGTGAGCGGCGCTCCTGCAGGCCTCCCTGGCGCCAGTTGCGGTCCCAGAAGGTCAGTCCCGGGAACTGTGCGGCTGCCCACTGGCCGGCCTCGACAATCTGGTCGTGACGTTTCCATCGGCTTGAATCAAGGGTCGATGTAAAGGTCTTGAATCCGTGCTGCGATGCATATCGGGCGGCGCTCAGAAGGCGCATCTTGAAGCACTCCAGACAGCGGGCTCCGCGCTCGGGCTCACCCTCAAGACCTGCAATGCAGCACTGCCAGGCACTGTGGTCATAATCAGCATCTATTATGTCAAGACCCAGGCTGAGGGCGTATCGGGAGCACTCCTCCTTGCGGACCATGTACTCCTCATACGGATATATGTTGGGGTTGCAGTAATATATGGTGGGCGTGTAGCCGTTCTGCAGCATCCACTCAATGATGGCTCCGCTACAGGGCGCACAACAGGTATGAAGCAGAATCCTTTCCATTAATGGTGGTGATGGGTGTGGGCTGTCTTGCCTTTGCCGGCGCATTCCGGGCAGATGCCTTTTATCATGAAGTTGGCGGTCTCAGCAATGAATCCCTGGGGCAGGTCTACTGCCGGAACGGGAATCTCCTCCAGACAGAATGTGCGGTGGCACGCCTCGCAATGGAAATGTACGTGACGGTCGTCATCGGTCTCACCGTGGGCGTGGCAGAGCTCGTAGCGCACACCCTCGCAGCCGTCATCAATCTGATGCAGCAGATGGTTCTCCTTAAAGAGGGTGAGGGTGCGGAATATGCCGGACTTGTCAATGGTGTCAATCTGATCCTCCAGCTCCGCCATGGTAACGGGGCGGTGACTCTCAGCCAACGCCTTCAGCACCAGCAACCTGTTAGCAGTCGGCTTGATGCCATGCTCAGACAATATATTTTCCAGCTCCTCCACTAATTCTCAATTAAACACTTGTCCAGTTCTGCCTTAATGTACGCCTTGTCCAGGTTCTGGCCGATAAACACCAGCTTCTGCATGCGGTCACCGTATTTGCTGTCCCAGTCCGATGCAAGCACGGGATCCTGGCGCAGCATGTTAGCCAGCTGGTCCTCCGGCATGGTGGCATACCACTGACCTACATTCTTGAGAGTCATCTGCTTGCCTGCCTGCTCAAAGAGGTAGCAAACATCGAACTCATCGGCAAAGTAACACATACCTTTGGTACGTATGATACCTTTGGGCCATTTTTTTGATACGAACCAGTCAAAACGGTTCAGGTCCATGGGACGGCGGGCGTAATATACGTAGGTGCCGATGCCGTACTCCTCGACCTCACCGCCCTCGTGGTGATGGTGGTGATGATGGTGCTCATGGTCATGATGATGGTGCTCATGCTCCTCATGCTCATGCTCATGCTCATGCTCGTGGTCATGGTCGTCGTCATCATCATCGTGGTCGTGATGGTGGTGATGCTCATGCTCGTCATCATCATCGTCATCATCATCCTGATGCTCGAGCTCGGCGCCACGCTTCTCAATCTCCTGGATCCAGGTGGCGCTGGTGGCTACCTTCTCAAAGTCGAATGATCCGGTGTTCAGTATGTTCTCAAGCTCTATGTCACCATAGTCGCACTCGAGTATGCGTGCGCGGGGCTGTAGGGCACGTACTATCTTGCGGATACGCTCCATCTCTCCGGCTGTAACCTCCGATGCCTTGTTTATGAGCACTATGTTGCAGAACTCTATCTGCTGGATGACCAGGTTCTCCAGGTCCTCCTCGCCGATGTTCTTCTTCATGAGGTCATCGCCGCAGCCGAACTCGTCACGCAGGCGCAGTGCATCGACCACAGTAACTATGCAGTCAAGTACGGGAACGCCGTGGCGGGTGTATTTCTCCTCCATACTGGGGATTGAGTAGATGGTCTGTGCTATGGGACCGGGCTCGCATATGCCGCTTGCCTCAATCACGATATAGTCAAAACGTCCGGTAGCCATGATCTGGCTGAGCTGCTCCACAAGGTCCATCTTGAGGGTGCAGCATATGCATCCGTTCTGCAGCGCAACCAGGCTGTCGTCATTCATGCCTACCACGCCTCCCTGCTGTATGAGGCTGGCGTCGATGTTAACCTCACCTATGTCATTTACAATGACGGCGAACTTAATGCCTTTGCTGTTGCTGAGAATCTTGTTGACCAGTGTGGTCTTTCCGCTGCCTAAATAACCGGTGAGCAGCAGGACCGGAGTCTTGTTTGTCATATAGCGTCAAAAAATATAATCGAGTGTCATGTAGAGACCGTAGTCACCATCTCTTTTATCAAAAGGTATGCCAATGGTGACTGACGGGATGAAATTATAATCTATTATGAGTTGGGCGCCTATTCCGCAACTCATGTGAATTTCACGGGCCTTTTTTAACATTGTGGAGCGGTACCGGTCATATGATACTGCTGACACATTGTCAGCGGCATAGAGTTTCTGTGTCTGCTCATCGAACCTGAAGGGCTGCAGTATGGTTCCGGCATCAAAGAACGGGGTTACGATTCCGAATATCCTGCGTCCCAGAAAGTTCATGTCAAGTATACGTTTGCGCAGCTCGATATTGGTCCACATGTAGTCGTCGCCGGTCAGGCGGTTGTACAGTATGCCTCGCAGGGTGGTGGCGCCTCCCAGTCCGTCGGAGGGTTTGAAATGCATGATATAGGGCAGGGACCAGAATGGCTGGTTGCCGGCCACGGTGCCCTGATAGGCCAGGCTGTAGGCCAGCACGGTACGCTCGGACCCCAGGCTCAGGTAGTGACGGAACCTGGCGGACAGCTTGACAAAGTCATAGCCGGTATTCCAGAGGTCGGGGGCGTAGGATGCAATGAAATCGGCGTATATGCCGCGGGTGGGGGCCGATTCAATGTCACGCGTATCGTACTTGAGTCCGGCTTGTATCTCGAACAGGTTGCCGCCGTCCTTCTCGTCATCGGCTATAAGCTCCAGCGTGCGGTATTTGCGCATCAGAGTGTTGCTGTGGTCATAACCCTCCCAGTTGAGTTCCCTTATCCAGTAGTGCCAGTATGAGAGTTTGGCGGTCCAGTCCAGATGGCTGGTCAGGGAACCCTCCAACTCAAAACGGCCGTTCATGAACTTGCGGTCGTAGCAGTAGTAGGCAATGCCGTCCTTGCGGTTTATGTGCAGGCTGCGGTCAAAGTCATGCACTGCTCCGTTGAATCCGTAGAAACAGTAGAGCGGGTTGTTGTCATAATAGAGTTTGGCCGATGTGCGCAGTCCCGGTATGAGATACCTTGAGTCATAATGGAGCATGAAGAAACTGGCATGCTTGGAGTAGGTGAGAGCCTCCAGACAGATGCGGTGTTTGTATCGGGGGTAGAGTCCGCCGTAGTAATTGATATCCAGGAATCCGCCTGCCATCAGTCCGAAGTCGGAGTCATAGGCCATGGCGGGTACCGGGTTCACGGACCATCCCTGCTTGGCTGTCGACAAATCCCCATCTGCACCAAGGGCTGCCAACGGCATCACGGCCATAAGCAGGGTTGCCAGCGGGGCTGAAAGCCGGTGATGCCACATGATCAGAACAGGTAGTTGAATCCTATGTTGGTCCACAGACCCGTTCCGTCATTCTTGTCAAAGGGCTTGGCTGCCTCAAATGATACCACCATGTTATGGTTCATGACCAGCTTGAATCCCAGACCTGCGGTGAAGTGGGGCCTGAACTCGTCACCGGCATAGAATCCCTCATGTCTTTTCTGAGTCTCAATACGGTAAGGCTGCAGTATGGTTCCGGCATCAAAGAAGGGGTTGGTGGCTATCTGCCAGTTCTGGTTTATGAACTTGAAGTCATAGATACGCCAGCGCAGCTCCACGTTCAGCATGCCGAATCCGTCGGCAAGCACGCCGTTGCGGTTAAGACCTCTGACCGATGCGTTACCGCCCAGGCCTTCGGTGTACATCTTTCGGAAGAACATGCTGTTTATGTTGTTCGTGAAGTAGAAGGGTATCTCTCCCCAGAGCTTGGTCTGGATAAGTGCGCGGTAGGCCAGGGTCAGTTTCTCGTGATAGAGCGGTATGTACTGGCATGCGCTAAGGTGGAGCCCCAGGTTGTTGTAGCCCTTGCGGTCAATCATATCGGGGGCGAACTCAACCGATGCCTCGATGTTCAGACCGCTTGTGGGGTCGCTGTCGTGGTTGCGTGAGTCATATATAAGACCGGCCCTGAACTGGGTCACGTTACCGCCGTCTTTCTCAGTGGGGTAGATGAGATAGTTGCTCACATAGTCACCGTAGAGGGTGCCCTGTCCCTTGTAATCCTTGAGATTCAGGCTGGAGGTGGTTATGTGGTAGTACGCAAAACCTATGGCGGCGCTCAGGTTGCCCACGATGGTCCTGCGGGCGCTGACCAGGGCGCGGAACTGGTTGCGTGACATATAGTAGAATCCGGGCTTGTCATTGCCGGTGGGCACGTTGTCAATCCTCATGGAATCCGGATTGAATGTGGTTGCATAACCGTTGTATCCGTAGAATCCGAACTTGGGAGAGTTGAAGTAGGTTATGTCAAAGAACAGCTTGCCCTTAGGTATCACGTTCTTGAAATCACCGTAGGTGCGCAGTACGCTCGATCCCTTGGTGTAGGTCGATGCCTCCACGTTGATCTTGAATTTGTATTCGGGATATGAAGAGCCGTCACCAAAGTTGAATATGTCACAGCACAGACCGTACTGGAAACCCAGGTCTGAGTCAAAACCCACTACGGGGAGCGGACCGAAATTCCATCCGGTCTTGATTATCTCATCCTTCTTGGCTGACAGTGAAAGGCATATGAGAAGAGACACAATTACAGAGGCAAATTTTTTCATGTCTTATGATTTTTGATATGTAAAGCGGTTTACTGTTTCTTGACCTTCTTTGAAATCAGGTCATAGCTGATAGATATGCCGGCGCCGGTAGGACCTAACCATCGGAATACCATGTTACGTCTGATGAACAGGTTCGCGGCGTCATACCACTCGTAGTAGTACTTGCCCGAATAGGGTGAACCTGCATCATACGGGTCATAATAGGTCATGTAACCGCCGGCCTTGACAAAGAACTCGAGTTTCCATTTGGTGTCGGGTTTCTTGCCCAGAGGCAGTACATAGCCGTAACCCAGGCCTCCGCCGAATCCCTCGCCCTGGTAGCCGTGTCCTGTCTTGCTGTCAAAACAGATGTCGAACAGGTTGGCGCCTATATAGGCTGAGAGGTAATGACCGGAGTGATGTGACGCCTTTCTGAAATAACGGCGTCCCTCAAACTGGAGGTTGAGTATCTGGAGATACTGGTGCTTGCTGTCAATCACATGCCACGGGAACTCGTACTCTGCGAGCCAGGTCCAGCGGCCGTTCTCCGAGGGGTAGTATTCAAGCTCCACGTTGTAGATGGGCGCCCATCCCATCTCCCTGGTAAAGAAGGCGTCATAGACCAGGTTTGTCTTGATGGCCAGGATAGGACGTTTGCGTATGGGTTCAACCGGTTTCTCGGGCTCATAGGTGATGGCCGACGGCTGGATGGCTTTCTCCTCTACGTGAGGACGTTCGGGTTCCTTTGAAAACTCAGGCTCCGGCTCCACCATGTGCAGTATGTAGATACCCGAGTTACGTATTACTGGATAGTAGTACTTGGTCAGATATGCGTAGACATCGCCCACGTTGGGGTCGTTGCCAAGTGATTTCTTGAGCAGAGCCTTTTTGGTTGCCACGCTGTACTGGGTGGAGTCGATGATCTCAAAGATCTTTGATTTGGTCTCATCGGTAAGCAGAGGGTCCTGGGCTACATAGCGTTCCAGGTTGTCCCATGACTCGATGACCTTGTTGAACTCAATCTTGGACTCGAGTTCGGGGAATACGCGGTCCATGTAGTATTTCATGACCTGGGAGCGGTGCTCGGTCAGCCAGGTGTTGCGTTCCAGGCTACCCTCAGGTGATGACTGCGATATGATCTCTATGGCCGATATGTTCTCAATGCCAAGTGAATCAATCACACGGTCCAAGTGCAGCAGCGAGAGTCCGTTGTCCATGTATGAGATATCCAGATCGGCCTTGTTGAGCTTAAAGTGAATCTCCGTGTAGTCGGAGGCAACGTAAAGACTGTCGGATTCGGGCTTGGGCATGATACGCTTTACGACGGTATCACCGACCTGAAGCAGGTTGTCCGCCCTGGATCGGATTTGCGCTAAAGAAGGTATAGTCACGAGGGCAAGTATTGCCGCCACGACTATTGAACGCAAATATTCAGATACTGTCCTTTTGCCCATTGGGAATTGCACGCGTGTGTTGTGCGCGCATAATTAAACTGTCGCAAAGATAATATAATCGGAGGATTTATTAAGAGATTTTTACACTATAAATTATGAACAATAGCCTGTTTTCATGGGTTTACGTGCGGTTTTGCTAATTTAGCGCCCTGAAAAAGGTCGCATTAATGAGGGTAAATGGTTTTAAGACAAGTGTATCCACGCGTTTGAGACTGGTCACACTGGTGTTTATAGAGTATGCCGTATGGGGTGCTTATCTCATATCGGTAGGAAGATTCCTGGCACAGAACGGATTGGGCAGCCAGATCAAGTGGTTCTTTGCTGCCAACGGTATTGTCTCTCTTTTTATGCCGGCCCTTATGGGAATGGTCGCCGACCGTTACATCCAGGCTCAGCGTCTGCTCTCGCTTTGCCATCTGCTGGCGGGAGGTTTCATGCTGGCGGCAGGACTCTACTGCATGAATGCCGAGAGCGTCATGTTCGGAACGCTGTATCCCCTCTATTTCATGAGCATACTGTTCTTTATGCCGACGGTGGCACTTACCAACTCGGTGTCATACAGCATAATAGGCCGTGATGGAGGCGATCCTGTCAAGGAGTATCCGCCTATACGTCTGTTCGGAACTGTGGGTTTCATAGTAAGCATGCTTACGGTGAACTTTGTAACCGTAAACGGAGTGAGCATGCAGGATTCCTATACGCAGCTCATTCTGTCGGGAATACTCTCGCTGATACTCTGCATCTACGCCCTGACACTGCCTTCATGTCCCACTCAGGGCAGCCGTGGCCGCACACTTACCGAGGCGTTCGGAATCAGGGCTTTCGGACTGTTCCGCCAGCGCCGTATGGCAATCTTCTTTGGGTTCTGCATCCTGATGGGAACTGCGCTTCAGATTACAAACGGCTATGCAAATACATTCCTGGGTTCATTTGCATCGGACCCGGCCCTGTCAAATGCGTTTGCGGTAAAAAATTCCAACGCACTCCTGTCGCTCTCGCAAGTGTCGGAGACCCTCTGTTTCCTGCTTGTACCTTTCTGCATGAAGAGGTTCGGAATCAAGAAGGTCATGATCATGTCCATGACGGCCTGGGTGCTCCGGTTCGGCCTGTTCGCCATGGGTACCCCCGATATGCCCGGTGTGCTGCTGCTTATACTGAGCTGCATACTGTACGGAATAGCGTTTGACTTTTACAATATAGCAGGCTCCCTTTTTGTGGAGCAGAATGTGGAACCGGGAATACGCGCCAGCGCACAGGGACTCTTTATGATGATGTCAAACGGAGTGGGAGCCACGCTGGGCATGATGGGTGCCGGCAAGGTGATGGACAGGTTCGTGTTCAGGGCCGATGTGCCTGACTGGAGTTCTGCCTGGTATGTGTTTGCAGTTTACATGGCAGTTGTATTGGTCTTGTTTATATTTTTTTTCAAAGAGAAAGATTCTTTATACTCCCGGGTGTGATATGCACGCCGTGAGGTTGCTCATTCGGATGTACATTGTAAACCTCTGAGACTTGTCTATGTTGGATGGTTGGAGTAATTTTGCTGGCCAATTGAAAACACTACTATGAAAATGAATTTGAGTAAAGAATTGATTCGTGTAAGAAAATTTATTAATTATGCATTGGCGGTGTCAATGATGTGTCCTATGAGCGCTCTGGCTGTAGAGAGCCCTGAGAGCGACCAGGTTTTTCCAATCCTTTATGAGTCCGATACAGTCGCGTACGCTACATCCGATATAGAGGTTACTGCATCAAGAATCAAGACTCCCCTGCCTATGGCATCAAGAATTATCGGGGTGTTGACACAGGAGCAGCTTGGCTCGCTGGCAGTTCAGTCAATCAATGATATAGTCAAGTTCGCGGTAGGCGTGGATGTGCGCCAGCGCGGACCTATGGGCGCCCAGACCGATATAGGCGTACGCGGAGGTAACTTTGAGCAGGTTGCCATACTGCTTGACGGTATAAACATATGTGACCCGCAGACCGGACACAACTCTTTTGATTTCCCGGTTGATATAAATGATATAGATCATATTGAGGTACTGGAGGGGCCTGCCGGCAGGGCTTACGGCTCATCGTCACTTATGGGTGCCATCAATATTGTGACAAGGACGGCTGTACGTACCGGCGGTCAGGCCCATGTGGAGGCTGGCAGTTGGGGTTATGCTGCCGCAGGCGCCAATGTGGGTGCCGCAGCGGGTGGTTGGAACAATTTGCTCTCAGTCAACTACGGTCGCAGTGACGGATACAGCCGCAGCAAGTCCGGACATCTGAACTCCGACCTGCAGTATAAGAAAATGTTTTACAAGGGCGGCTATTCCGACTCGGATATCAGGATAAGCTGGCATGCCGGCGCAAGTATAAAGGACTGGGGCAGCAACACCTTCTACTCATCCAAGTTTGACGAGCAGTTCGAGCATACTCTCAAGACCTACACCGCTCTGCAGGCCGAGAACACCATAGGCAGGGTGCATATTCATCCGAGTGCCTGGTGGAACCATAACGAGGACCGGTTTGAGCTGATAAGAGGAAGCGAGACTCCCGTTCCTTTCAACTACCATCGTTCCGATGTGGCCGGTGTGGGATTCAACAGCTGGTTTGACTGGAAACTGGGCCGTACCGCACTGGGCGCCGAGATAAAGAACGAGAACCTCATAAGCGGCAACCTGGGAGAGCCCCTGGCCGAACCCAAGCACATAAAAGGTACTGACCGTGATTACACGCTGGGTCTGAACCGGACCAATATCAGTTTGATTCTGGAGCACAACATTAACATAAGATGGTTCTCGCTGAGTGCCGGAGTGGTGGGCGTACGCAACTCATGGAACGGCATGGATATGCGTTTCTATCCCGGCGTGGACATGAGTGTAAATCTGGGTGAGAGACTCAAACTTTTTGCTACATACAACACATCGCTGCGACTACCTTCGGTAACCGAGCTCTATTACAGCGTGGGAGGTTACAAGGCCGATAAGCACCTGCGTCCCGAGGAACTCAGGGCTGTGGACCTGGGTCTAAGATACACAGACCTGCGGGGCATCCAGGCATCGGCATCGGTTTATTATAACCGTTGCAGTGATATGATTGACTGGATAATGGACCTGACGGAGGCTCAAGACCAGCGTCACTGGGAATCGGTAAACTTTACTCAGGTCAACTCCTGGGGTGCTGAACTGAACGCTGCTTTCAGCCTGGAGACACTCCTGCCGGGACAGAGCCTGTTCAAGTCAGTGAACCTGTCATACAACTACATAAGTCAGGAAAAAGTCGATGTCCCGAATATCCAAAGCCGCTCCACTCTTGAGTATCTCAAGCACAAGGCTGTGGCTGGAGTTAATATCAATCTGCCCCTGAGTATGGAACTTGGTCTGACTTACAGGTATCAGGACCGTGCCGGTTCGTTCACCGATACCAATGGAAAGGTATGTGACTATGAACCATATGGTGTAGCCGATGCCAGACTGAAGTACAATGGCGGCCGTTACAATGTTTGGATTGAAGCCAATAACCTGACCGGAAAGAGCTACTACGACTACGGCTGTGTGCCGCAGCCCGGATTCTGGGCTATAGCCGGATTCTCTGTCACTCTTTTCTGATCAGAGAGTGCGGCTGTCAAGTCGTGTAAGAATTGTGCGGTAATAGGCGGGAGTGACCGTGATGGTCTTGCCTGAGGGCTGGTCGAGCGTGATGGTAAGATGTCCGCGCTCCTTGCCGTAACGTACAATCTTGGAGGTGTTGACCAGGAACGAACGGCGGCATCGGATTATGGATGTGCCCTCCAGGTCCTCCTCAATTTTCTGGGTGCTGCAACGCAGCAGGTAGCTGGAAAGCTTACCTTCCAAATCATAATAAATCTGTACGTAATTATCCTGTGACTCTATATAGAATATGGAGTCCTCACTGAGCGACATCTTATGCTTGCCCTGGCTGTCACGGAACTGTATGAGAGGGTGGTCGGTTGATTCCATTATCTCACGCTTGTGGGTAACCTTGAAGAGTTCCAGTTCCTCCTTCTTGGCCTTGTACTGGGCATAGAACCAGATTATGGTGTAGGGGATGGCCAGTATGAGCGCCACGCAGAGCGGTATCCTGAGCAGCAACTGTGGTATTTCTACCGACCCGAGCTTGAAATAGACCGTAAAGAAGTAGTACTCAGCGGCTATGACAAAAAACTCCGCTATATGCCATACCAGAAGACGGCGTACCGAAACGTCATGCTCATCGCTGTAATTAGAGAGCAGTATCTTGCTCAGTATGAGGGTGGCGATGGCGACTGTATAAAAGAGGGCGGTAACGCCGGCCTGTTTCCATGAGTGGAATCCGAACCAAGTGGTGGAGAATGCCAGTGACGGCTGGTAGAGTGCCATGAACAGCATGGAGAACAGTGACACAAACAGTACGGACTGCAGCAGGAAACGTCTCTGCAGGATCAGTTTGGGTACCGTTATGTTGCTGTTCTTGGTCATGACAGCTGCGAAGTTACGCAAAATAGACTCTTCAAACAAACCCTCTGTTCCAGTTTTTGGCTATTGGTTCGCGTTTGTGTAAAAAGTGTGAAGAGACAATATATGCTCTTTATATCATGCCTTAAAGAATCATATTTTTTGTAATTTTGCGGTCTCAAAATACCATCAAGTCAACAATCTATGCAGAAGATCATTATTCTGGATTTCGGCTCACAGACCACACAGCTTATAGGCCGTAGGGTGAGAGAGCTTGACACGTTCTGCGAAATCCTCCCTTACAACAGTTTCCCTAAGGATGATCCTGACGTGATTGGCGTCATACTGAGCGGCTCACCCCTGAGCGTTTATGCCGATGACGCGTTCCGTCCGGACCTCTCAGGTATTATCGGTAAATATCCCGTGCTGGGTATTTGCTACGGCGCTCAGCTGCTCAGTTACACATACGGCGGCAAGGTAGAGCAGGCCGGTACACGTGAATACGGAAGAGCCAATCTGGGATACATTGAGGAGGGTTGCCCCCTGTTCAAAGGTTTTGACAAGGGCTCACAGGTTTGGATGAGCCATGGTGACTCTATCACTGCAATTCCTGAAGGCTATAAGGTTACTGCAAGCACCGACAGCGTAAAGTTCGCCGCATTCCAGAACCTTGACAAGCGCGTATGGGGTGTCCAGTTCCATCCCGAGGTGGAGCATTCGCTCCAGGGCAGACTGCTGCTTGAGAATTTTGTAATCAATATCTGCGGAAGCCGCAAGGAGTGGACATCGGACTCATATATTGAAAAGACCGTTGCTGAACTCAAGGCTCAGCTGGGCTCTGACAGGGTTATCCTGGGACTGAGCGGCGGTGTGGACTCAACCGTTGCTGCCGTACTGCTCAACAAGGCTATCGGTCAGAACCTGACCTGTATATTCGTAAACCACGGACTGCTGCGTAAGAACGAGTTCACCGACGTGATGCGTGACTACATGGGCCTGGGCCTGAATGTCAAGGGTGTGGATGCATCGGCCAAGTTCTTTAAGGACCTGGAGGGTGTGACCGATCCTGAGAAGAAACGTAAGATCATAGGCCGCGACTTTATTGAGGTGTTTGATGCCGAGGCCTCCAAGATAACCGATGCCAAGTGGCTCGCCCAGGGTACCATCTATCCTGACCGTATTGAGAGCCTCAACATAACCGGTAAGACTATCAAGAGCCATCATAACGTAGGCGGTCTGCCCGAGAAGATGGGACTCAAGCTCTGCGAGCCTCTCAAGTGGCTCTTCAAGGATGAGGTCCGTGCCATCGGCCGTCGTCTGGGTATTACCGAGAACCTCATAGGCCGTCATCCTTTCCCGGGTCCCGGTCTGGCAGTTAGAATAATCGGTGAGATTACTCCCCATAAGGTGTCCGTACTCCAGGAGGCCGATGCCATATTCATAAACGGCCTGCGCGAGTGGGGTCTCTATGACAAGATATGGCAGGCAGGCGCAATCCTTCTGGCTGACCGTACCGTCGGAGTAATGGGCGATGAACGTACCTTTGACAACGCCGTTGCACTGCGTGCCGTAACAAGCGTGGATGCCATGACAGCTGACTGGGCTGAGCTTCCATACAAGTTCATGCATGACATAAGCAACGAGATCATAAACAAGGTCAAGGGCGTGAACCGCGTATGTTACGACATCTCGTCAAAACCGCCTGCCACAATCGAGTGGGAGTAATCCGTTGCTGATTCCTCATACAGAAGACCTTGCCTGTTTTTTCATGGGCAGGGTCTTTTTTATTTTAATATTTATTCACATTATCGGATATAATTGACTATATTTGGCACATTGAACATTAAATAAAAGGATTATGAAACGCATTTGTATACTATCCATGCTGCTTACAGCAACATTGCTTTGTCTCTCATGTGAAGATGACGATCATTTTGACCATAATGGCAATGGTTATGACATGAATGTAGCTTTCCGTCATGTGGACCTTACAGGAGCCACAACCCTTGCTCTTGCTGCCGAAGCCGGCAGTGCCAGAGTCATGACCAGGGGCGAGGGCGACAATAACGGACAGCCGCAGTTCAACTACGCGTCGCCTCTTTACAAGGTATCGGCCGACGGTACTATGGTTGAGGTATCATATGATGTCGAGGTGGTCACAAAGTCAAAGGACCATGAGACTGATGAAACCATAGAGACCAGAGATTCACTGACAACCAATCTGAGACTTAAGATTGAGTACATATATGCTATCAGTGACAAATGGCTTCTGCTCTGCAACTGCTGTTATGACTATCCCGGATATGACGAACTGCCCGACGGTAACCTGAAAGCCTCGGTCAACCGTCTTCTCGTTGACCAGAATAATATTAATATGAACTATATGGTACGACTTAGTGACGGAGCTCTGTTCCTGTTGGACCAAGGTCCTTCTACACCGTCACTGTGCAATCCGGGGATGGCTCATACCCAGAATGACGTACAGGGAGTGATAGAGATTATCGGTCGTGATATCTATTATCTGGATCATAATCCTTCACTTGCCCGTATGGAAGACCGCGGTAACGTCCTTGATGTGTCGTATGTGCTGAATTCAAGTTTCTACATCGATTTCCTTTTGAATACGGGTTCGGTGTTGGGAGTCATACCCTCTTTTGCTCAGGACGGAAGCAGGGTGCAGGGACGTCCATCCGTGATATTCCCGGGAGGTAACGAGGCGGTTGCCATACAGGGAACAGCTGCCACTGACAAGGATTTTGACCTGATGCTTGTTGATAACGAACTTTATTTGTCACGTAACAACGGATATACCCAGGAGGAGATTGATTATCCTTTAAGCAGGGCATCCTTTATAGTTGGTGAAACTGAGTATACGCCCAATTTGCAGACAAGTGAATTTGATTGGCAGACAAACTACAGCATCTATAATGTCACGGTTCCGGAGGGTTCAAAGATTACCATTAAGGATTCCAATGGAACAGTATACAAGGTTTGCGAATGTGATAATTTTTCAATACCGGACAATGTGACTGTGGTATGTGAAATACGTAAAGAGCAGGAGCTTTCTGGATATACCGAGTACGTCTTCCCGGAGGGTACTTATGAATTCTATTTTCAATTAGCTGAATGGGGAGGTATGATGCAGTTCGCGCCCGAGGGATGGAGTTCCGCTCGGGAGCCTGATTTCCAGTTCGGATGTGACCGCTATACCCGAGGCGATAAGGCAGCTTTCTATAAAGTGGTCATTGAAGACGGCGTACCCTCACTGACTGAGGAACCGGTTCTCACGTACTTTGGTCCTACTCCCCATCTTACCACCCACGGGCAGTCATACTATGATTGCCGTCACAACCATTTCATTACGGGAGGAGTCGTAAGCTGGTTTGGAGAAAAGGGCGGACGCGCAATTCTTTGTCGTGCAGACCTTGTAAACAGTACGTACAACGAGGTGGAACTCCCGACGCATTTCCCGCAGAATCTGAATGAATTCCATGACGGAGTGGCTTATGTGGCTGACGGAAACACCGGTTATTACGAGTGCTCGCTCTCAACGGTTCAGGAGACTCTTGTCCCCATAGACCTGACTGCTCTGAGTCAGTACCGTTCCAGCATGACTACCGACTTGTCGGCACCCAAATATGACAATGCTCTTGGCGTTCTTGTCATGACTGCTTACCTTCAGGACGGAACCAGACTTACTGTTTATGTCGATGTCGATGGCCCGGACAAGGCCAAGGCTCGTGTATTTGCTACCCAGGCTCACGGTGCCGGTGTAGTGATCTCTTCACTGGTAAGACTGAACTAAAGGTTACATATTGGGCCTTGGTGTAACTCATTAACACTTTTTGTCCGGACAGTCCCTTTCGGGTTCAGAAAAAAGGAGTAACTCTGCAGCCGAAATTGAACTCGGGGTGCTGATGTGTCCGGGACACAGAGGCTGAGATCATACCCAATGTACCTGATGCGGGTAATGCCGCCGTAGGAAACAATAGTGGAATGACTGTATACAGTTGCCCGGAGCTTTTTTTATGCCTGAATATGAAGATAAGGATCAACAGCAAGGAGACAGAGACTGGCGCTGCCACACTCATGGAACTGGCCCGTGAGATGGGACTGCCGGCCAAAGGCGTGGCTATGGCCGTAAACAACCGTATGGTGCCCCGTGGAGAGTGGAGTGCCACCTCAGTCAGGGAAGGTGAGGATATAGTGATAATAAAGGCTGTGTGCGGAGGATGATACAGTTCATATCACACCACAACGAGCGGTTCGGCTACCTGGACTCCATACGCGTGGCGCTGGAGGGCGGATGCCGCTGGATACAGCCCGTAAGTCAGGTGCCACTTTCATTATCGATGACCGCGTGGAGCTGGTCCGTGAACTGGGTGCCGACGGTGTGCATCTGGGACTTAAGGATATGCCCATAGCCGATGCACGCCGCATACTGGGTGACCGGTTCATAATAGGGGGTACTGCCAACACCTTTGATGATGTGAAGTCGCATTGGGAAGCCGGGGCCGATTACATCGGTTGCGGCCCGTTCCGTTTTACCACCACCAAGAAGAATCTGTCGCCCATACTGGGACTGGAGGGTTACCGCAACATAATGAGCCAAATGAAAGAGCATGGGATAGAGATTCCTCTGGTTGCCATAGGCGGTATAGAGGCATCGGACATACCGGCTATAATGGAGACCGGTGTGAGCGGTATCGCGCTTAGCGGAACGGTGCTGCGTGACGAGAACCCGGCAGAAAAGATGAAACAGATAATAAAAATACTACAGAATGGATAAACTAATTATTGCAGGACGTGAGTTCAACTCCCGTCTGTTCCTGGGAACCGGCAAATTCAGTAACAGTGAGCTTATGTCAAAGGCCATAGAGGCATCGGGCACGGAGATGGTGACTGTGGCCATGAAACGCGTGGAACTTGAGGACAGGCAGGATGACCTGCTCACCCATATCACGCAGTTCAGTAACATACAGCTGTTGCCAAACACGTCGGGCGTACGTAATGCCGAGGAGGCTGTGTTTGCCGCCCAGATGGCCCGTGAGGCTTTCGGAACCAACTGGCTCAAACTTGAGATACACCCGGATCCACGTTATCTGCTGCCGGATTCCGTTGAGACACTCAAGGCCACGGAGCAGCTGGTAAAGCTTGGATTCGTGGTGCTGCCGTACTGTCAGGCCGATCCCACACTCTGCAAGCATCTTGAGGAGGCCGGTGCGGCTACCGTTATGCCGCTTGCCGCACCCATCGGCACAAACAAGGGACTTCGTATGAAGGATTTCCTGCAGATCATAATCGAGCAGGCTACCGTACCAGTGGTGGTCGATGCAGGAATAGGCGCTCCCAGCCATGCCGCCGAGGCTATGGAGATGGGTGCCGACTGTTGTCTGGTCAACACCGCCATCGCCGTGGCCGGTGATCCCGTAGCCATGGCCGATGCATTCCGCCAGGCCGTGATTGCCGGACGTCAGGCTTACCTGGCCGGTCTTGGTGCCATAAGTGACAGTGCCGATGCTACAAGCCCGCTTACTTCATTCCTTAACCTCTAAACAGACTTTATGCCTAACGACAACAAAGCCTACGCCAAGCGTGAGAAAGCATACATGAACGGACAGCTGTTCCCCGATGTCCGTGTGGGAATGATCAAGGTGAACCTCACTCCTACGGTAACCCGTGACGAGAGGGGCATACCCCGCACCGAGCCCAACGCCCCGGTCTATATCTATGATACCAGCGGACCATACAGCGACCCTGACTACAAGGTGGACCTTAAGAAAGGACTGCCCCGCCTGCGCGCCAAATGGATAGCTGACAGGGCAGGACAGGGCCGTACGGTTACCCAGATGGCCTATGCACGAGCCGGAATCATAACCCCTGAGATGGAGTACGTGGCCATACGCGAGAATATGAACTGCCGCGAGCTGGGCATATCGACCCATATCACGCCGGAGTTCGTGCGTGAGGAGATTGCCGCCGGACGTGCCGTGCTGCCAGCCAACATTAACCACCCCGAGAGCGAACCTATGATTATTGGACGCGGGTTCGCGGTCAAGATAAACACCAACATAGGCAACTCCGCCACCACCTCATCGATTGAGGAGGAGGTCGATAAGGCCGTCTGGTCATGCAAGTGGGGCGGCGACACGCTGATGGACCTCTCCACCGGCAACAACATACACGAGACCCGCGAGTGGATACTGCGCAACTGCCCCGTACCCGTAGGCACCGTACCTATCTACCAGGCTCTGGAGAAGGTGAACGGACATGTTGAGGACCTTACCTGGGAGATATACCGTGACACCTTGATAGAGCAGTGCGAGCAGGGCGTGGATTACTTCACCATACATGCCGGCATACGCCTTAAGAACGTGCATCTGGCTGACAGCCGCCTGTGTGGAATCGTGAGCCGTGGCGGCAGCATAATGAGCAAGTGGTGCCTGCTGCACGACAGGGAGAGTTTTCTGTATGAACATTTTGATGACATATGTGATATTGTGGCCCGTTATGACGTGGCCCTCTCGCTGGGTGACGGACTCCGTCCCGGATGTACGGCCGATGCCAATGACGCGGCCCAGTTCGCGGAACTTGACACCTTGGGCGAGCTGGTGGAACGTGCCTGGAAAAAAGATGTGCAGGCCTTTATTGAGGGGCCCGGACATGTACCCATGCATAAGATAAAGGAGAATATGGAGCGTCAGATAAGCAGCTGCCATGAGGCTCCTTTCTATACGCTCGGTCCTCTTGTGACCGATATAGCACCCGGCTATGACCATATAACCAGTGCCATAGGAGGCGCACAGATTGCCTGGCTGGGAACGGCCATGCTCTGCTATGTGACTCCCAAGGAGCATCTGGCACTGCCCGATAAGGATGATGTGCGTGTGGGCGTCATAACATATAAGATAGCGGCCCATGCGGCGGACTTGGCCAAGGGACATCCCGGTGCCACCATACGTGACAACGCACTTTCCAAGGCCCGGTTCGAGTTCCGCTGGCGCGACCAGTTCCACCTCTCGCTTGACCCTGACCGTGCGCTTGAATATTTTGAGAAAGCCGGCCACACTGACGGTGAATACTGCACCATGTGCGGTCCCGACTTCTGCGCGGCAAGACTGTCACATGACATGCGAAAACTTGGTAAGAAATGACACTCACACGCGAACAGAAACTGCGCTATAACCGTCATCTGATTCTTGACGGATTTGGTGAGCAGGCTCAGGTTAAGCTGCTGCAATCCAAGGTGCTGTTAGTGGGTGCCGGCGGGCTTGGCTCTCCGGTGGCTCTCTATCTGGCGGCGGCCGGCGTCGGTACCATCGGACTTGTGGACGGTGATATGGTGAGCCTTACCAACCTGCAACGTCAGGTCATACATTCCACATCAAGTGTGGGACAGCTTAAGGTTGACTCCGCCGCAGAGCGCATAAAGGAGCTGAACCCCGACGTACAGGTGGTAAAGTATCCTTATTTCCTTACTGAGGATAATGCTGCGGGTCTTATCCGGGAGTATGACTTCATAATTGACGGCAGCGACAACTTTTCAACCAAGTATCTGGTCAATGATGCGTGTGTCATGGAGGGTAAGGCTTGCTCCATTGGCGGCATACTGCGTTATGCAGGGCAACTCATGACACATGTGCCCGGATCGGCCTGCTACCGTTGCCTCTTTCCTGAACCGCCGGCCATGAATGAGGTGGAGACCTGCTCCATGGTGGGCGTGCTGGGCAGCATAGCCGGCATGCTGGGTACGGTACAGGCTACGGAGTGTATCAAGTACCTTACCGGTACCGGTGAACTGCTTACCGATGCGCTGCTCACCTTTGACGCCATCAGTATGAGATGGAACCGCCTGGAGTTTGAACATAACCCTGAATGTGCCCTGTGCGGTGCCCATCCAACCATTAAGGAACTTGTTGAGTATGCATTCAAACCATGCAGTAAAAGACAAAAAGATTAAAAACACCGAAAAATGTTTTCAGACGAATTAGAGAATATAAGTTGGGAAGAGACTACAGAACGGATAGCCTCCATGACCGATAATGACGTACGCCGCGCATTGGCCAAGAGCCATTGTGACGTGAATGATTTCATGGCTCTGCTGTCACCTGCCGCCGAGCCTTATCTTGAGACTATGGCGCGGCTGTCACGCAAATATACCGAGGAGCGGTTCGGACGTACCATATCCATGTTCATACCGCTTTACATAACGAACTCATGCTCCAATTCTTGCGTTTATTGCGGGTTCCACCGCGAGAACCCCATGGCACGCACCATACTTACCCCGGAGCAGATAGAGGATGAGTACCGCGCCATAAAGCAGTTGGCTCCTTTTGAGAATATACTGCTGGTTACGGGCGAGAACCCCGCCAAGGCCGGAGTACCCTATATAGCCAAGGCCATTGACATAGCCAAGCGCTATTTCTCGAATATCAAGATTGAGGTCATGCCGCTGTCTGCAGAAGATTATCTGGAACTGACACATCACGGACTTAACGGAGTTATCTGCTTCCAGGAGACCTACCATAAGGAAAACTACAATATCTACCATCCGCGTGGCATGAAAAGCCGCTTTGAATGGCGCTGCAACGGGTTTGACCGCATGGGACAGGCCGGTGTCCACTCTATCGGCATGGGCGTGCTCATCGGACTTGAAAAAGAGTGGCGGACCGATGTCACCATGATGGCCTACCATCTGCGTTACCTGCAGAAACACTACTGGCGTACCAAGTACTCGGTCAATTTCCCGCGTATGCGCCCTGCGCAGAATGAGGGATTCCAACCCAATTGCATAATGACTGACCGTGAACTGGCACAGGCCACGTTTGCCATGCGCATATTCGACCATGACGTGGATATATCATACTCCACACGTGAGCCTGCCTATATACGTGACAACATGTGCACCTTAGGCGTGACCACCATGTCGGCGCAGAGCCGCGTGAATCCCGGCGGTTACCACACCTATCCTCAGGCGCTCGAGCAGTTCTCGGTCAATGACGAGCGTACAGCCAAGGTGATAAACCGACGCCTGAGGGAACTTGGACGTGAACCGGTCTGGAAAGACTGGGACGCATCATTTGACTTGTTCGGTAAAGCTATATGACAATTGTAATAACCAAACCTGATTTCCTTGTTGCTGAGGCTCTGCGCATAGTGGAGCTGCTGGGCCGCTCCGATGTGGACCTTGTCCATATACGTAAGCCCGGTTCAACTGTTGATGAACTGGAACGTCTGCTGCAGGAACTTCCATCAGCGGTATACGGCCGCCTGGTGCTGCATGACCATTTTGAACTGGCCGTGAAGTACGGCCTGCACGGAGTGCATCTGAACAGCCGTAATCCGGAGCCTCCTCAGGGATGGCATGGCTCGGTGAGCCGTTCATGCCATTCCATTCAGGAACTGGCCGGATGCAGGGGTGAGGGGCTGGACTATATGAGCCTGTCACCCGTATTCGACAGCATATCAAAACAGGGGTACCGTTCGGCGTTCAGCCGTGACGAGATCCTTGCCGCACACCGTGACGGCATTATTGACAGCCGTGTGCTGGCGCTTGGAGGAGTGACTTTCAGCCGTATACCTGAGGTCCTGGAGATGGGTTTTGGTGGAGCAATGATACTTGGAGACGCATGGAAATAGTATTAAGCATAGCGGGCAGTGACCCGTCGGCAGGGGCCGGCATACAGCAGGACCTCAAGACCATAACCGCCATGGGCTGTTATGGGGCAACAGTGATAACGGCACTTACGTCACAGAACACGGTAGGGGTGCAGGGCATGACGGCTGTATCGGCCGAACTTGTCCGTTCCCAGCTCTGTTCGGTGCTCGACGACCTTAACGTCAGTGCCATCAAGATAGGACAGATTCCCACCCTGGAGGTGGCTGAGACCATAGTCAGGACTTTGGCTACACATCCGGCGGCCAGGGGTGTGCCCGTCGTGTATGACCCGGTGATGGTATCCACCAGCGGACGCCGTCTCATGGAACCGGACTGTATGGATTATATCAAGGATATGCTCATGGAGCGCTGTACGCTCGTAACGCCCAACCTTCCTGAGGCCGAGGCTCTGCTGGGTGGCAAGCTCTCTTCCATAAGCGACATAGACAGGGGCGGCCATGAGCTGAGTTCCCGTTTCCGTACCGCGTTCCTGCTCAAGGGCGGCCATGCCGAGGTGGAGGAGATGGTGGACCGTCTCTTCTATGCCGATGGAACCACGCGCAGTTTCTACAGCAAACGCATCCACTCATCGAACCTGCACGGCACGGGATGCACCCTGTCATCGGCCATAGCGGCAGCCCTGGCACAGGGTCTTGACCTGGCCAAGGCGGTCGAGACGGGCAAGTCCCTGGTTACCCAAGCCATAACCCGCGGACGTAACCTGCAAATAGGACACGGCAACGGTCCGCTCTGGTCTTTTGACGTGAGGTGAAGTTCTGAACGGCGGGATTTGATTTGTCGTATCATTTTACTACTTTTGGATTCCCAAACCAACTATATTACTAAAACAATCATGTTATGAGAAAATCAGCACTGTTTCCGTGCCTTTTGGCAGCCGTGATGCTGCTTCCCGGCTGCAAACACTATGAGTACCCGTATCAGAATCCAAGACTTTCTTTTGACAAGAGAGCTGAAAACCTGCTTTCACTGCTTACTCCCGAGGAGAAGATAGGCCTTATGATGAACGGCTCCGTATCGGTGGACCGTCTGGATATTCCCGCATACAACTGGTGGAATGAGGCCTGCCACGGCATCTGCTATGACGATGTTACCGTATTCCCGCAGGTGATTGCATTGGGTGCCACCTTCAATGCACCTCAGCAGTATGAGATCTATACAGCCGTATCCGATGAGGCCCGTGCCGTTTGGAACACCACCGACCATCATCAGCTTGGCGTGACACAGCCCAACGGAAGCATATGGCATCAGGGACTATCGTTCTGGTGCCCCAATGTGAACATATTCCGTGATCCGCGCTGGGGTCGTGGCCAGGAGACTCCGGGTGAGGATCCTTATCTGAACGCCGTTATGGGTACCCAGACCGTAAAGGGTATGCAGGGTACTGACAGCAAATACTACAAACTGCATTCATGCGCCAAGCATTATGCAGTTCACAGCGGTCCTGAGCCTTTGCGTCACCAGTTTGACGTGACAGTATCGGGCCGTGACCTGTGGGAGACCTACCTGCCGGCTTTCAAGAGCCTGGTTGAGGAGGGTAACGTTCAGGAGGTCATGTGTGCTTATCACCGTTATGAGGGTGATCCCTGCTGTGCCAGCAACCGCCTGCTGCAGGATATCCTGCGTAACAAATGGAATTTCAAGGGTCTGGTCGTAACCGACTGCGGTGCCATAGGTGACTTTTTCAACGCCCGTCAGCACGGCACACACAAGGATGCCGCGAGCGCATCGGCCGACGCAGTCCTGTCAGGTGCCGATATCGAGTGCGGAACCAGCTATCGTTCACTCACACAGGCCATAGAGCAGGGTCTCATAACCGAGGCCGATATCGACGTGAATGTAAAGCGTATCCTCAAGGCCCGCTTTGAGCTGGGTATGTTCGATGCTCCCGAGAGCCTGCCGTGGGCAAACCTGGGACTCGAGCAGCTGAGCAGCCCCGAGCACACCGCTCTTGCCAGCAAGGCTGCTCACGAGGCTGTGGTTATGCTTAAGAACAAGGATAACATCCTCCCGCTCCGTAAGGATATGAAGATTGCGGTTGTCGGTCCTAATGCCGATGACGCCCGTGTCATTCTGGGTAACTACAACGGCTATCCCTCAGCTGCCAACACCAAGACAATACTGGATGGTATACGTGAGGCTGCTCCCGGTGCTGAGATCATCTATGAGAAGGGCTGCGATTTGAATGCCGCTTCCATAACCACACACTACGTAGGTCAGATTAACGGAGGCAAGGGACTCCATGCAGAGTACTACAACACTCTTGACTGGAGCGGCAGCGTGGTTGCATCGGTCGATTATGACGAGCCTCTGAGCCTGAATACCACATCACCCGCCCTGGCACATGAGGACTGCCCCTGGGCCGACGGCGTGAACATGACAGGTTTCTCAGCCAAGTATACAGGCAGCTTTACCGCCGATTATACCGGTGATATGGTTTATAACGTACGCGGAAGTTCACGCTACACCTTTAAAGTGAACGGCAAGACCATTGTTGAGAGCCAGGGTCAGGGAGGCCGTGGCGGATTCGGCGGATTCGGCGGATTCGGTCGCGGAGCAGCTGCTGTCACCACCTTCAAGGTTGAGAAGGGCAAGACCTATGAGATATCAATCGAACTCTCACAGCCCGAGGCCCGCTCGGCTTCATTCTCATTCGATATCTATAGCCGTGGTCCCGTTGACTTTGACAAGGTCGTTGACAAGGTATCCAAGGCCGATGTAATCGTAATGGTAAGCGGTATCTCATCGGACATAGAGGGTGAGGGACACGACCGTTCAAGCATCGAACTCCCTGAGGTTCAGCAGGAGCTGCTTGCCAAGCTTGATGCCACCGGCAAGCCTGTCATTCTTGTAAACGTATCAGGAAGTGCCATCGGATTCGGTAACGTGGAGGATAAGTATGACGCTCTGCTCCAGGCATGGTACGGCGGTCAGGCATGCGGTGAGGCCGTTGCCGATGTGCTGTTCGGTGACTACAACCCCGCAGGACGTCTGCCGGTCACCTTCTATGCATCGACTGACCAGCTGCCCGATTTCCAGGACTACTCCATGCAGAACCGCACCTACCGTTACTTCAAGGGTGAGCCTCTGTATGCGTTCGGTTACGGACTGAGCTACACCACATTCAGTTACGGTGACGCCAAGACAGCCGGCAAGGCCAAAAACATGACCGTTACCGTTCCTGTCACCAATACCGGTAAGATTGACGGCGATGAGGTTATCCAGGTTTATGTCAAGTCACTTGACGATGCCGGCGCACCCATCAAGTCACTGGCTGGATTCGCCCGCGTGAACATTGCTGCAGGTGAGACCAAGACCGTGACCATCGACCTTAATAAGGATGCGTTCAGCGCCTATGACGAGGCTACCGACGGACTCAAGTTCCGCCCGGGTAACTACCGCATCCTCTACGGTGGTTCGTCACTCGACTCCGACCTCAAGAGTCTGGATATCAAGCTGTAAGCAAAAAACTAACACAATAGGGACGGTTCTTAATGTTGCAGTTTTCCCGGAAAACTGCAACATTAAGAACCGTCCCTACTGTATCAGTTTTAGAAAATCTGTTAGAATTTTTTAACGCGGGATTTTAAGGCATTTTTAATATTGTTTGGTTTGATTATGCGTCTGTAGTATATTCTAAACGTGTTTTTAGGTAGTTTTGTGCACCTTTTCTGAAAATATAGGAAGTTGTTACAATAATTTTAACCTGAAGTGCACAAATCTGTTGACAAACTAATACTGTTTGTTTGTGTTTGTACTATAGTCCTTTCCCAGACTCTGCCCATGAAGGCTCAGTCGACTGGCAATGTCTCCTTCCATCCTTTGCCAGACTGTCCGTTTGTCTACGTGGCTGATAGATTCACGACCAATCCTCCTGAAATATCAGATTCTCTGTTCGATCATGTAGCACGTGGCCTGCGCTTCAAGGTGAACCGCACGGAACTCATGCCAAGCGACCCGTTCGTGGCATATTTCAATGACACCCTTGTTCCCATGATCAAGAAGATGGACCTTGTGCTCTGCGGCGTAATCGTAAAGGGTGCCGCATCGCCCGAGGGTCCCTATGACAATAACGTCCGTCTGAGCCGCGATCGCACCAGACGCCTCATCGAGTTCCTCAGAGGTGATTCCGACCTCAAGATCTCGGAGGGTTCCATGAGCTCCAACTTCATAACTGAGGATTACGGTTACCTGGTAACTCTCATGAAACAGGCCGATGACCCCGAAGCGGGTGTGGTAGGTGATATATGGAAAGCTTGCAACGGTGACGAGCGCCTGTGCAAGGAGAAACTGAAAGCCCTGAACGGAGGACGCACATGGAAACGTCTGCTCGAGGTCTATTTCCCTAAGCTGCGCCAGAGCCGCGTGGTGATGTGGTACGCACCCCATCCGCTCCATGTCATGCAGGGTATTAAGATCGATACGGTCGATATGAGCATCGGCACCATCCCCGACCTGCATTTCGAGCCTTACTTCCCCCCGGCTCCGCCCAAGGAGTATACCCGTCGTCATATGGTGGCAGTCAGGACCAACCTCATACATGACCTCATGTTCGTTCCTCAGTTCGGATTCGCACCCGGTGCCAACGTTCAGCTCGAGTACTATCCGCTTGACGGACACTACACCTTTAACGCCGGATTCACATTCACCAACCACCGCCATTGGGATGACTACAGGTTCTTCCAGGTACGTGACGGCCAGTTGGAGGTACGCCGTTATTTCAAGGGCGGGGGAGAGTTCCTGGGAACTTACCTGAGTGCATACGCCGAAGGATCGGTTTACGGCATAGGATTCAACAAGGAGAAAGGCTGGGAAGGTGAAGGCGGCGGTGCCGGTCTGGGTCTGGGCTATACACGGCCTCTGAACAAGAAAGGTAACCTGCGTCTTGAACTGAGCCTGAGCCTGGGCGTATTCGTGACCCGATATGACCCCTATGTGTACGGAAACCCGTTGAACGGAGTGGAGGACGGCCTTTACTACTATAACTACCATGGCAGCGCAAGTGATTTCATGGAGCGCAACCACCGTTTCATCTGGCTGGGTCCGACCAATGCCGGAATACACCTGACGTATGATATCATTTACAGAAAGAGAAAGGAGGTGATACGATGAAAGCGTTGCTTAACAAGATACATAAGGTACTTATCCCTGTGGCCGTAGCCATATGCATGGCGGATTCATGCATCGAACCTCCTCTTCATCTTCCCGGACAGGGGCTTGATATGCTCTTGCCCAAGATCGAAACGCAACTCAGCATAATCTGGGATAATAATATATCACTTGACGAGAACTGGTACTACGGATGGGATGAAAAGGATGACTCCATATGGGGAAGCATAGGATACACCACGCCGTCCAGTTATGAGGTACACCGCTATTATAAAGGTGAGAATCCCACACCCATTCATCTGAACGACGATGCGTTCAGCATCCGTACCAACAGGTTCCGCCGCTATTTCCTGTTCGGCTATTATGATATGCTGTTCTACAGTGACATAGACTCCAAGGACGGAACACAGGTGGTTGTCATGAATGAGACCATAGACTCCGTCACGGCCACTACGACCGGCACACGCGGCCTCTCCAGGAGCATACTCTCCAGGACAAGGGGTTCCGATGCCGATACCACCGGAGCCTTAGGCCTGCTCAATCAGCCTGAGATATTCTATGGAGCCTACCCGGAGAACATCTATATATCATCGGACCTGAACGACTATGAGTATGATCCCGTCGAGGATATATACATAAAGCGTATAGAGACTAAGCTGCGTCCGCTGGTATATATTTATCTGGTACAGTTCGTCCTTTACAACAACGAGGACGGAAGGATCAAGGGCGTGAACGGAAACGCCGCCCTCTCGTCGATGGCCAGCTCCACCAACGTGAATACCGGTCACACAGGCAACAAACCGGCCGTGGTCTATTTCAACACCAGAATGAAGAAAGACCTCATGGTAAAAGGCCGCAAGAGTGACGTGATAGGCGCTAAGCTAACCACATTCGGACTCTGTGACAACGAACCCTACACCCGTGCCGGCGCCATGTACGACGGAACCCGCACCAGCCTTAAGAACTACCTCTATTTTGACCTGATATGGAATAATAATGGTATCATGACCTATGAGTTCGATGTGACCGACCAGTGCCGCTCACAGGCTCACGGAGGCATACTTACGGTTTGGATTGACTGCTCGCAGCTCACTCCTCCCGACCCGGGACCGGCAAACACCGGAAGCCTCTTTATTCCTACCGTAGAGGATTATGATGAGGTATATTGGGAATTTGAGATTTAAGAAACAAATAACATAAATGCATTTAATTATGAGAAAATCAATGATTCTGTTAGTCGCTACGGTAGTTTTGGCCGGCTGCAGCAGCGACGAACTGGTGAACAGTCCTAAGACAAGGACCGATGATGAGGCTCCTATCGCTTTCAGCGTAGAGAAGAAAAACATCACCCGTGCTACTAACCTTGAGGATCTGGGACACTACAACTTTGGTGTCTGGGCTTACAAGACAGGCACATCGGGTTCAAAGAACGTTATGAACAACTATCTTGTAGGTTATTCTGACGGTACTGCCAAGGGTTATGAAAAGTCCGGCGCATCGACCTGGAAAAATAATGCGGGCAGTGAGACTGACCACACATCACCCTGGTTCTACGAGAATCTGGGAACATCGGAGTACAGCTATAACGGAACAGCCGGTTTCTATAAGGATTCCCAGACTGACTACATGTCAGCCAATCAGAACCAGTATCTGAGATATTGGGACCTGGCTTACACTTACACAGAATTCTATGCATATGCTCCTTACCGTAAGAGCGGCGTTACTTTCGTTGAGCATGACAGACTCATCAAAGTGGCCAACAGCGCTCAGGTAGCCGGTTACGATGACGCTTCACTCCAGGAGTTCATCTATGCAGGAGCCGTGGCTACCAACGCCGAGCTTAAGGATGTAAAGCTCAACTTCAAGCACCTGGGCGCCCAGGTCAACCTGCGCTTCTATGAGAATGTACGCGGTTACAAGGTAGAGATCATCAATGTCACTCCCACTGAAAACGGCATCCAGGCTACACCTGTCAAGGTGACCGGCAGCGGCACATCCAAGACCTACACCAAGACCGACTATTATACCGATTGTGCTGCAACCATAGATTTCGCAACCGATATCAACCATCCCACGGCAACCGTAAACTTTACTGGTGCCACCCAGACCGATGACAACCTCGTGTTCGCCATTCCCGGTGCAGGTAACGGCGTTGCCTCTTACACTGCTCCCGTAACCGGTATCGAGTACAGCGTAATCCCTGAGGATATCGAGAATCCGAGTACCCAGACCTACGCAGTCTCTCCCACAGTCTATTATCCCGTGGCTCAGCCTCAAGACAGTGAGACAGGTTTCACCTTCCATGTATCATACAAGCTGATTGCTCAGGATAACGGTGAGGAGATTACCGTGAACGATGCCCGTGTATATGTACCTGCCAAGGATGGTGCAAACTATATCGCAGCATGGCAGCCCAACACCAGATACACCTACACATTCAAGATCACCGAGAACTCAACAGGAACAACAGATCCTCAGAGTACTGACATTGACGTAGACGATCCTACTGTTCCCGCCAATCCTACAGTATATCCTATCGTATTTGATGGCGCTACTGTTGTGGAGTACGATCTCAATGAGAACGAATACTAATCATAAGAACATACTGATCCGGTGGATCGGCGCACTTGTCTGTGCCGGTCTCACCGCTTGTTCCTTTGATTCAAAAATCACTCCGGAGCGGACGGCCGATGAGGAGATACCCATGCGGTTCTATCAGAATGCGGTAAGTGCGCCGGTGACCCGTGCCTCACAGACCAGCTATCTCACTCAGGGCTTCCTGGTAAGCTGCTGGAAGGGATTCGGCGGGAGCCGACAGTATACCGTCATGGACCGTTATGAGGTCCGATACGATGTTGACACATGGGCAAACCTGTCCCGTTGGGATTATGTGGGTTCCACCGCCGACGGCTTTTACAAGACCCAGGTGCGTCGCTATTGGGATACCAATGCGTTCCCGTACCGGTTCTATGCCATCAGTCCATGTCCGCCTCATGACGTGATATCGGGCTTTACCCTTACAGACACTGAACTCACCATCCCGGAATCGGTCTCATTCATATACCAGACCAGCAGTGACGGAGTGCTGACCGCGGGAGCCGAGCCCTATATGCCTGCACAGGTGGGATGCCCCGACGGCTCGAACAATAATGATACGGACCTGCTTAACGGTAACGCCCTGATAAACAAGGACCGTACGCAGAACGGTGCCACCACCCTGTATGACCGGTATGTGGCGCTTCCGTTCCATCATTTCACGTCAAAGGTGCGTTTTGCCGTTTACAACACCTACCGCAAGGAGACGCCGGATGTATTCCAGATCTATAACTTAAAGGTTAAGGTTGTATCGGATGACTTCATCACCCAGGGCCGGGGCTATACTGCCGACCTGGCAAACAGCGATATGCTCCACGGTACGTTCACATCGACTGTCAAGGCTGCCGATGATGCCGAGAAGGTCCTCCTGGAGACCGGCAGCTCCCTGAGGGGAGACCTGAACGCGGCAGTTGACAGGGCCCATGCCTACTACTGCGAATGCCCCGGCGGCATGCTGCAGATACCGCAGACAGGAGTCCGGATGACCATATCGTTCGATGTCTATGGATTGGATTACAAGACCGACTTTACGAGTCCCGACGGCCATATCATCTATGACAAGGCCGCCAAGACAATCCACTATACCGATGTACCGGTCAAGGATGATGACATAGTCTCCTTTGAGTGGAAATCAAACAACATCTACACCTATATAATGAAGATATCCGAGTTCTATCCGCTCACGATAGACTGCACTGCGGAACTCACCCCGTGGGCCGATGTGTTCGGATCGCTTGAGACAAACCTTGAGCAATAACAAAACAGAATCAAAACAAAAACAATTATACAATGAAAGTTCTTTTCCGACCGCTGACATTAGCCGCCTTACTGGTAGCATCAGCATGTACAAGTGACATCAAGGACGATATCGAGAATATCGATCCCAACAGCAAGACTTCAATCTCATTCTCCGTTGAGGAGAACCACACTCCCATGACACGTGCCGGTTTCACCGCATCGACCAAGATTGCCATGCGCATAAAGAGTGAGAACGGAACAGCCGCCAAATACACCCGTACCGTCGCTACAGCATCTGCAGCCGCTTCCGGTAAGGAGTATTCTGACATCTCCACCGACGGAGCCTATATCCGTTACTGGGATGATGCTTTCGGCCGTGCAGCAAAGCTCTCTGTATTTGCTTTGGCAGTTCCCAACAAAACCGATGTGGTGAACAACGGAAAGAATGTTGAGCAGAAACTGACCGCCGGAGGCGACGGCTGGTTCACCGAGGCTACCGAGAATGAAAAGATCAACTGGACCGTTTCAACCGAACAGACTGCCGAGACCCTTGCAAACGAGGACCTGACCTACAGCAACAACATCAAAGAGGGTGGTTTGAACGGTGTTTACAAGTATGATTTCGCAACCGAAAAATATCCGGTTTACAGCGCAGACCTTGAGGACGGTCAGATGAAGTTCCGTCTCAGGGACGATGCCGATGTAACCGGCCCCGGTAAGTTTGACAAGGGACACCTTATTTTCAACCATGCTCTGAGCCGTATCACCGTCAACCTGGTTAAGGGTGAGGGATTCTCAGGTGACGGATCTTTCCAGTTCGCAACCGGAACCAACGTACAGGTTCTGAACGTTCCCGTATCGGGTGACCTTGACCTCAGTGCAGGCACATGGTCAGACGTAAACAGTGATGACATTGACAAGATACATTGACAAGATGGTTTTACTTACCCCCGCAGCAGGAGTAGCATACTCCCTGATGGCCCAGATCCTTCCTGATTACGAAATCAGCAAGACATCGGTCACAAATCTGCTGTCATTCACCATCGATAACAACACTTACTACATCACACAGGCTCAGATGTATGACGCCTTGAAGAATGCTGTCACCAATGACGGCACCAAGATTACCATGGCGCAGGGTTCGAACTATATCTTCCAGATAACTGTAAACAAGACCCAGATTGCAAACGTTACTGCAGTGGTTGAGCCTTGGGTTGATGTTACATCCGCCGTTTGGGAGCCTTCAAACGCCCGTATCACTCTCAATAGCATTTATGACTCTCAGTCTGGTGAATCCAGCACGAATTTTGATCTGTACCGCCTGCTTGACGAGAGCCCTACAATTTCTGATTCCTATGTAGGTACGAACTGGGACGGTGACTATACCGATAAGGCTTCCAGCCTGACCGATAACGGTAACGGCGGCTGGGATACCGACTGGTACTTTGATAACAACAAGTCATACTATCACTTCCGTACGGTAAATAAAGACACTGCGGTTGTTACCTCTGCAGACCAGGACTATTTTGAAATCCATGCCGGTCCTGCAGCATCTACCGATCCTCACTGGGGCGCTCCCATGACTCAGGAGCCCGTCTATGATGTCACAAAGGGATATGAAGATGCCCTTTCACCTGCCATAGGTGCCACTAAGTCAAATATCAATATCACCGACCAGCATATGTTGAGTAAGGTCATTGTAAATCTGCAGACCACTGACGGTGCCGACCAGGTTGACTTTACAGGCAGCAAGGTATACATAACCCAGATCCATAAAAAGGGACAGGTTCAGATGGGTAACGGTCTGGTTACTCCTACAGGAACACCCGGTCAGTTGACGATGGACGGCAATGCAGCCGGAACTCAGTTTACCTATGCAGTAGTTCCCCAGGCTCTTGTACGCGGCAGCAACGATGACGACTATGTAGGAATCACCATCGTTACAGGTGACAACAACCAGTATTACATCGTAAAGAATCTGAGTGAGATTGTCGCTACCTCCGTTGACAATGAGAAGAACCAGGCACAGGGCGCAGCTATTACCCGCTGGTATCCCGGTCACACATACGAGTACACATTCACACTCAAGAAGGCTGCCATTGACAAGATTACCTGCACCGTTCAGGGCTGGGTAAATGTCGTAGCCGATAACAAGGAAATATCTCTCGAAGACTGATAAACCGTCATGACAGGAAAGAAGATTGTTTTCTCTCTCATAACCCTGCTTGTAGCCGGACTGTGGTCCTGCACGAGTGACGAGCTGTGGGAATCACCTGACAACCGTGAGGGCGGAGCCATCGACCTGAACGTGGGCGTGGCCAGTTCTCCTGCGGGTAGGATAGCTACGCGTGCAGGTGAACCTACATTCTACGCCATGCAGGCCGGAACTCAGGTCAGGCTCAAGGTGGACGGTATATGGAAGAGAATATCTGAAACGGATCCTGTGAGTCAGAAGACCACTTGCCTGACGGTTGCCGCCACTCCGGGTGCAAAGGTCAATGCGTTGTCATTCACCGAAAGCGAACTGCTTTACTGGGATGACTACGGAACCGGTGACCCGGACAATGCAGCAAGCCGTGCCAGCGGTCTTAAGATTCTGGGTGTGGCTGTTGACGGCAAGAGTGCTGCTCCAGCCATCGCAGACGATGCAGCCTGGGAGAGCCTTGATTGGAACGTAGTAACTGACGGAGACGATGTGCTGAGCGGTGACATCATCGTATCGAACAACCTTACGGGTTATAAGTTCGAGCAGAGAAATGATGACGCTGCCCGTAAGATGGTGTTCGTCCATCCTCTAAGCAAGATAACCGTAAACCTCAAGGCAGGGCAGGGCTTTACCCTGGGCTCCGTAGGTGCTACCACAAATAAGTTTGAGGCCGATCCTACAGTGACTCTGTCAACCGCAACCACTCTGGCAGGCATTGCCGACCCCGACAACAACTACGTGCTGGCAACGGGTACGGTAAGCATCAAGAACGCCAATGCCACGAGCAACGGCACCAAATCAACAGTGATTGCAGGAACCACAAGCACTACCGATAATGACATTACCGTCATCAAACAGGCAGTGGTTTATCCCGGCACACAACTCGGAGCCGATGACGATGCCGTCATAGCAGTCCTTAACGCCGATGACAACATCTACTACATCAAGGCAAAGGAGATACATGACGCCATCACTGCCAAAGGCGGTCACACAGATTTCAAGACTCTGTCCGGTTATAACTACATACTGAACATAACCGTCAACAAGACCGGAATCCGGGTAACAGCTACCGTCACTGATTGGGAAACCGTTAATTCCGATGAGGTTTATCCCGTCATCAACGTCAATACCGTGGTGGGAGACGCTGGCGGCCCCGTACCCGCCGGATTTACCAACTTCGCTTTCTGGCGCAGTGAGACCATTGATGCCGATTACCAGCACGAGGCCACTCCCGCCATCAACAATGACGGAACGACCGACTGGACATCGACCACAGTCCTGTACTGGACCAGTCACAGCCAGCATTACCATTTCCGCGGAATATTCCCGGCTGGCACGACGGTAACGCAGAACGCCGCCTCCAAGCAGGTGGTTGAGGTTGCCAATGCCGGTTATGATGATTCAGCGTTCCCAGGCAATCTGATAATAGGAATGCCTGAGTTCAGCGGCAGTGACTACATGTGTGACAATGACGACCATACTCCGGTCGATATGCGCCAGGAGGGTATATGCGCCCGTACATCGGCCATAAACATGAATTTCCGCTACATGATGAGTCAGGTGGAGGTGAACGTCACTTCAAGTGATCCCTCGGATGACGATTATGTAAACCTTACCTACTGTGAGGTGGAACTTCTGAATGTGGGTACCGCCGGCGAGATAGCCCTGAGCGACCGCAGCGCCACGGTAACGACCGATGGCCAGACATATGCAATGAGCAATGTCGGCACCAGCAGCGTACACTATCATGACGCCATGATACCGCAGACTCTGGTCAATGCCGACAGCAGTAACAAGGTGAGATTCCGTATCACGGTGTATAAGGATGACACTCATACCGAAAGGGATATCTATTATGCCGATGTGGCTCCCATCAAGGTGAGAGTCGCAGGTGCCCTGACATCGGCCCCTGTAAGCGAATGGGAGTCAGGCGTACACTACGTGTATAACCTCAAGATCACCAAAACTGAGATTAAGACGACTGCAACCCTTACCGACTGGACTACTGTCGAGGCAAGTGAGGATGTATGGTTCTGAAAAAGACTGATAAAATGACATTCAAGAAGTATATAGCTCTTTCTGTTTCAGCACTGCTCCTGATGGGCTGCAGCGGTGTGGGAACCGGTATTGACACTCCTCAGGAGAGTCTGCCGCTGGTTCTGGAACCGACTCTGTCCGGCAGCAGGATCGTGACACGAGCCGTAGGCGGAGCGTTTGAGACAGATGACGAGCTGCTCTGTTATGTCCGTCACGTCATTGATGACAACGGAGATTACAACAATGTGCAGGCCAAGCTGGTTACCGTCATAAACGGTCAGCCCACCGTGCCTCTCTATTGGGATGATTTCAGCAACTCCGCAACAGCTGCGACCGATCTTCGTACAGCTGATCACGGCCTGCATACTTTCTACGGTTATTGCTATAACGGAGGCACTCCGTCAACAACACTGATCCAGGAAACCGGCGTTCTGGGATGGACGACATCCGCCGACCAGCGTTCGGCCAGCACCCTGAAGGCCAATGACCTGCTGTGGTCTCCCAGCCAGACGATGGTTACATACAACCACGCCCGTAACGCACACGGCACTCTGACTGTTCCCTACAGTCATGCCATGAGCAAGTTCACCATAGTACTTGTGGCAGGCGAGGGTTTTGTGGCCGGTGACCTTACCGGTGCCTCGGTAACCCTAAGCGGAATGAACCTGACCGGTACATTCACTGCAACCACAGGTGATGTGGCAGCCAGCGGCACCACAACCGTAAAGATGTATGCCGGTGCGTCATCAACTACCGCGCAGAGCCTGCCTTGCCGTTCATATGAGGCAGTATCAGTGCCTAAGGTAGCCCTGACTTCAGGAAACCTCTTGGCCGATGCAATTAACGTAGGTGGAAATGACTACCGCATCCTTCTGACCGATGACATCATCTCAGCCTGGTCTTCAGGCATTGCAACCGGAAAGAGCATGAGCGGTGTGAACTACAAGCTGACCGTAGTGCTGAACAAGCAGGAGATA
>CACZCX010000032.1 GCA_902779875.1 uncultured Bacteroidales bacterium
ACCTGAAAATACTCTCCCTTGTTTGCAGCCGGTCCGGGCATCCCTATGGGGTGTCCGGATCAGCCTGTGAAATGCATAACGGCATAATACCTGAGAATCGCTTGAAATGACTATGGTTTCTTATGCGGAATAATCCTATCTTTGCACCATGCAAAGGCAGCCTCATCACAATCCCGGGATGGATCTATCCAGGATGCGTTTCTACATACGCAAGCTGGACAGCACCACTCATGTCAGGACCGATGAGGTGCCGGTATCCAGGCTCCCGCTCATAGGTTTCATCTATGTGACACAGGGCGAGGTCCTGGTGGAGACAGGCGGGACTCCGTTCCTCTGCCAGCCGGGTCATGTGCTCATCATTCCGGTAGACAGCCCCTTTTCAATACGTTACTACAACGATGCTACCGGATATACCGGAGGATTCGCCCCGTCGGCGGTGCATGACAGCCGTATACTCATGTATATGACGGCGCCTGTACACCAGGCTTTCTGGTTTGACGAGGCGGTCTTTATGGCGGAGTTCTTCAATATGATGCTCACCTCATTCCATAAGCATGACGAGGTGTTCATTGAGAAGGGACTTGACCTGTTCCTGTCAAGGATCAGGTGGGAGAGCACGCTCGCTGCTCCAAAGGCCGTGAGGGATTTCCTGGAGTCTGTATTCGATCCTCTCAGGGATATCCTCAACTTAGGCGCATACGCCAGGACATCGGGCATAAGTGACAACTATCTGAGTCGTCTGGTCAAGCAGTCCACCGGACGCAGCGTGGGAGCCTGGATAGACATAGCCAGGGTGGTCCGTGCCAAGAAGCTGCTTTCGGATTCCTCAATACCTGTCATTGACGTGGCCGCGGCAGTGGGCCTGGAGGACCAGTCATATTTTGCGCGGTTCTTCAGGAAGGTCACCGGACAAACCCCGTCAGAGTTCCGTAAATCCATGCAAGGATAATCCTAATTCCGGCAACACCTGTTCTAAAACAGACCGTTTTTATTGCGGACCTTTGCAGCCGAAATGAAAACAGTCCTTCTCATACCTCTGTTCTTTACCGTACCTGCCGAGCCGGAGATGCCTGTGGAGCTCCCGTCGGTCACCGTCACCGCCCTCAAGGAGCAGGTGGAGACGGACAGGATAGCATCGGCGGTATCGGCCTTCTCATACGAAACCATTAAGAGGAACGGCACTTACCGTGAGCAGTCGCTCTCGCAGATGGTGCCCGGACTGCATATACCCGAGTACGGGGCTTCGCTCACATCGACCATATATCTGCGCGGACTGGGTTCCCGTATGGAGAATCCCGTGATGGGTCTCTACATAGACGGAATACCCGTACTTGACAAGAACGCCTATGACTTTGACTGGGAGGGCGTCCGCAACGTAACCATGCTGCGCGGTCCCCAGGGAACGCTCTACGGGCGTAACAGCATGGGGGGCGTGCTCTCGCTGCGTACCCTGTCACCGTCGGAGGATGCCGCGCCTGAGGTGAGTGTGGAATACGGAACCGCCGGGACCATGAGGGCCGGTGCGCAGTTCGTGACAGGACGGAATGCACTGTCTCTTACCTACAGGCATAAGGACGGCTATTTCAGGAATGAATACAAGGACGAGCTCTGCGACCCCTTTGACGGCCTCTCCATGCGTTGGAAATGGGAACTCCACTCGGGCGAGCGGCTCATAGTTGCCAACATGCTGCAGGCGAGTCTCTCCAGGGAGGGAGGTTTTGCCTACGGACTGTGGACCGACAGCGTACAGTATCCCGTCTCATACAACGACGAGGGCAGCTACCGCCGTCTCTCCGTGATAGAGGGTGTCAAGCTGGATTATTACGGTGACAGGATAAAGACTGATGCCATAGCCTCATTCCAGATGCTCTCGGATGACATGAACATGGATCAGGACTATACATCCCGTCCGGTGTTTACCCTTGAGCAGGAGCAGATGAGCGGTGCGGGAACGGTGGAACTCAATTTCCGCCGCACCGACAGCGAGGCCCGTTGGCAGCCGCTGACAGGCCTGTTCGCCTTCTACAAGGGCAACCGGATGAAGGCTCCGGTCATATTCAAGCGTGACGGCATACAGACCCTCATGCTGGATAACGCGAACCGTAACATACCGGACGAGATAGGGGAGCTGGCCATAAGTGAGAGCGTGATGCCGGTCTACTCGGACTTTATGATAAAGAGCTGGAACGTGGCGCTTTTCCATGAGTCGGTGCTTGACCTGGACCGATGGCTCCTGGCTGCCGGACTCAGGTTCGACTATGAGGGGGCCGTGATGGATTACGTGAGCAAGACGGAACTGCATTACCGTATGGAACCCGTCATGACAGACTACAAGCTGGTCAAGGTTCGCTATGCCGGCACGGAGGACCACAGCCATTTCGAGGTGCTGCCCAAACTGTCGGTTCTCTTCAGGGCTACCGATGCTCTCTCTCTCTACGCCACTCTCTCCAAGGGTTACCGCGCAGGCGGATTCAATACACAGATATTCTCCGATATCCTCCAGAACAAGACCATGAACGCTACCATGAATGATATGGGCGTCTATATGGACTCTCCGTACATGTCGGTATCGGCCGGGAATACCGAATATGACCCTGAGACCGCATGGAATGCGGAACTGGGCATGAGGATGGCCGCTGATGACTGGAGGGTGGAGGCATCGGCCTATTATACCGATGTCAGGAACCAGCAGCTTACCGTATTCCCTCCCGGTAAGTCAACCGGACGTATGATGACCAATGCCGGACGCAGCCGTAGTTACGGAGTGGAGGCTCAGCTCATGTGGAACCCGGACAGGTTGCGCACGCATGTGACGTGGGCCTGGTGCGACGCCCGTTTTACCGATTACAATGACGGAAACAACGACTACTCCGGCAACCGTATACCTTACGTGCCTGAACACACACTGCATGCCGGAGCAGGATACAGCTTTCCCGTGGGCGGCAGGACTCTCGATGTGGACTGCGCCCTTCGCGGTGAGGGCCCGTTCAGCTGGAACGAGCAGGGTACCCGGAGGGAGGATTTCCGCCTTATGCTGGAGAGCCGCGTGGGCCTGGTTATGGACGGATGGGAGATATACCTGAGAGGTGAGAACCTGACCGGAACCGGGGGCAGCAGTTTTTACTTCAAGTCCATGGGCAACGAGTTCTTTGCTCCCGTCAAGCCGCGGACAATCATGACAGGAATAATATTCAAACTATAAAACTATGAAGAAATCAATTTTTTATGCGCTTGCCCTTATGGCAGCCGTAGTAAGCTGCGACAAGCTTGAGACAGAGAATGAGGAGGAGAAGAAGAACGAGCCTGCGGTTGGGGTCGTTGACACTGTATTCTATTCAGGAACACTTGTAGCCGAGGCCTCATCAGGTACCGCCACGACTCCCGATACCAGGATCAGCGTAAACTACACTGACAAGGCTGACTCAGTATCGATCTCCATCTATCAGGCCAAGCTGGCCCAGAGAATGCCCGCCATGGATATCATCATCCCCAACGTAACACTGACCAGGAACGGTGGAGTTGATGCCATAACAAGCGCAAGCAGCGTACCTCTGGCTATGGGCTCTGAGTTCCCTGGCTATACCGTAACCGAGTTTGCCGGTCAGATTGAGGGCGACAGCATCAGGTTCTCACTCAAGTTCGGCAAGACTCCCACATCATTCAGCGGAAAAAGAATACAGGTTGCAGAATAAATACCAGGAAAATCTATAGTAGTTGCTGGTCAGCCGGCTGCGATTCGCTTTGAATTGTCAGCCGGCTGTCTTATCTTTACGGCTGAGTTTTCAGGATTGTTTATGACCTCACTTTTCCTACTTCTGATAGTCGTCGTGATAGTGACGAGTATATGGCTCAATTCCGTATCGTCCAAGATAGGGGTGCCTGCACTTCTGGCATTCATACTGCTGGGTATGGTGTTCGCCAACAACGGCCTGTGGCAGGTGCGCTTTGACAACTACGAGTTCGCCAAGGAGACCTGTACGGTGGCTCTTATATTCATCATGTTCTACGGCGGATTCGGAACCCGATGGGAGGCGGTGAGACCCGTTGTCAGGGAGTCGGTGCTGCTGGCATCGCTGGGTGTAGTCATTACGGCTGGTCTCACGGGACTGTTCTGCCATTACGCCCTGAGATGGGAGTGGCTGGAGAGTATGCTGTTCGGCTCCGTCATGGGTTCTACCGATGCGGCATCGGTTTTCTCCATATTAAGGAGCAAGCGTCTGGGACTCAAGAACAACACGGCTCCCATGCTGGAGATGGAGAGCGGAAGCAACGATCCTGCCGCCTACATGCTCACTATTGTGCTGCTCACGCTCATGAACGGAACGGCAACCGGAGGCGGTGTGGTCTGGAATCTCTTTGCCCAGATCGTGTTCGGTGCAGGCTGCGGCGTGGGAATAGCCAAGATTGCCATCCTGGTATTCCGCAAGGTGAGTTTCCAGACCGACGGCTTTGACTCCATGTTCATTTTCGCCATAGCGATAGCCTCATATGCCATACCTACCCTGATAGGCGGTAACGGTTACCTGAGCGCCTATCTGGTGGGTATCATACTGGGTAACGAGGATTTCAAGGACAAACGCTCCATGGTCAGTTTCTTTGACGGAGTGACCGGCCTGATGCAGATGCTCATATTCTTCCTTCTGGGTCTGCTGGCACGTCCCACCGAACTGCATAAGGCCATACTCCCGGCACTGGCCATATTCCTGTTCATGCTGCTGGTGGCACGTCCGGCATCGGTGCTCACCATCCTGACCCCGTTCCGCAAGTATCCCCTGCGGCAGCAGGCCCTCATATCGTTCGTGGGGCTCAGGGGAGCGGCATCGATCGTATTCGCCATAATGGCTATGGTCAACCCTGCCTTCCTTGAGAATGACATATTCAATATAGTCTTCATGGTGGTGCTGTTATCCATCTCGTTCCAGGGATCCCTTATTCCCTGGGCCGCCAGGTTGCTCGATATGGCCGATCCCGGAGCCGATGTCATGAAGACCTTCAATGACTATTCCGATGCCACCGAGATGAATTTCGGCCGCATAGAGGTGACACCGGACAGCAGTTGGGCAGGCCGCGCCATCAAGGACCTGGATCTACCGGGCAATGTGCTGATAGCCCTGATAGTCCGTGGCCGCGAGCGCCTGCAGCCTCATGGCAAGACCATACTTCAGCCCGGTGACGAGGTCATAATCCTGACCGAAGGCTTTACCGATGTCTCCACATCACTTGAGGAGAAGACCGTCAAGCCCGACAGTCAAAGGGTAGGCCAGCGCATAGCCGATTATCCCGGCAAGGGACTTATTGTCATGGTACGCCGCGGAAAGAAATATCTCATACCCAGCGGACGTACAGTCCTCAAGGCCGGTGACAGGATAGTCATACTGAATCTGGAATAACCTTAACCTTATTGTAATTTGTAGCTGCACCAGGTGTGCATTGCTGAGTAAGTGACTTATATCTCGGGTATGGCCACTCCGCGGGTGTTCTTGGTCTCGCTCATGACAAAGACGCTGTGGAGGCTGCCCAGGCAACTCATGGCACCCAGCCTGTGCTGCATGAAATGCTGGTAGGCCTGCATATCCCTTGAGTAAACCTTTATCATGAAATCGTAGTCACCGCTGGTGTTATAGCACTCGGTGATCTCATCTATATCCTGAACGGCATCTATGAACTGCTGTATCATCTCCTCCGAGTGCTGCTTGAGGCGTATGTTGCAGAGTACCATGATGCCGTTCCCGGCTTTACTGGCATCGACTACGGCCATGTAACGGGTTATATAGCCTTCGCGTTCCAGGCGTTTCTGACGCTCGAACGTGGGTGAGGGCGAGAGATGTATCTTTTCGGCCAGTTCCTTAACTGTGAGTTGGCCGTTTTTCTGAAGTTCGCGCAGTATACGGCGGTCGGTAGCATCCAGTCGGTAGTCGTTTTTCATTTGCTTATAGTGATTTTTGCAGAATATTTTACCTATGATTAATGTATTCTGTCTGCAAACAAAGCATATTTTCCCGAATTGACCAAAATATTTTTATAGTTTGTTCAAGTGACATAATTTTGCCCCGCAATTGCACGGAAAAATTATCAGTCATCGGATTTAAAAAAGTAGAAACATGTCCATAAGAACGAACATTTTAGGATACCCCCGTATAGGTGCCGGCCGCGAACTCAAGAAGGCTGAAGAGGCATACTGGGCAGGTAAGATCTCAAAGCAGGAGCTGCTGGAGAGTGCAGCCCTGATACGAAAGGGCAATTGGCAGCTGCAGAAGGAGTCAGGGATTGACCTGATCCCGAGTAACGATTTCTCATTCTATGACCAGACTCTTGACCTCAGCCTGGCAGTAGGAGCGGTACCCGAGCGTTACAACTCGCTTAAGGGTGATCTGCTCGAACTCTATTTCGCAATGGCTCACGGCTATCAGAAAGACGGTATTGACGTGACCGCAATGGAGATGACCAAATGGTTTGACACCAACTACCATTATATTGTTCCTGAGTTCACGCGTAACCAGCAGTTCTCCCTTACCTATAACAAGGCGGCTGCTGAGTTCAGTGAGGCCCTCAAGCTTGGTATCAAGACCAAGCCCGTGCTCATCGGTCCTGTGACTTATCTCCTGCTGGGTAAGGAGAAGGAGACCGGATTCAACCGCATTGAGCTGCTTGACCGTCTTCTGCCGGTTTATATAGAGATTCTCAGGGAACTTGAGCGTCTTGGCGCCGAGTATGTGCAGATTGATGAACCCTTCCTTAATACCGATCTCCGTGCGGAGGTGAAAGATGCCTACCGCAAGGTGTTTGCAGAGATCCGTAAGGGCACCGGACTCAAGGTCATTCTCACGACCTACTTTGACGGTCTGGCCGATAACGCAGGCCTGGCCGCAGAGCTTAACCCCGACATCCTCCATATAGACCTGGTGCGTGCCCCTCAGAGTTGGGAGGATGTGGTTAAGCTTTTGCCTAAAGACACCAGGCTGAGTCTTGGCGTGGTTGACGGACGTAACATCTGGAAGAATGACTTTGAGGCATCGCTCGCTATCATTGAGAAGGTAAAGAAGGCTATCGGTCAGGAGCGTGTTATCGTGGCTACCAGCTGCTCTCTGCTCCATTCACCCATTGACCTGGAGAATGAGCGTAATGAGAAGTCACTGCCCGCTGAGGTCAAGCGCTGGCTCTCGTTCGCACGTCAGAAAGTTGCTGAGGTGGTCACTCTGGCCGACCTTGCAGGCGGCAATCCGTCTGACAGCTCCAAGGCTGCCCTTGAGAGCAACAAGGCAGATATGGAGAACCGTCGTACATCGGCCCTGACAAACAACAAGGCTGTAAGGGACAGGGTGGCTGCGGTTACTCCGGATTTTGCACGCCGCAAGAGTCCGTTCAGAATACGTATAGCAGCGCAGCACAGGGAACTCTGCCTGCCGCTGTTCCCCACCACAACTATCGGATCGTTTCCTCAGACCGCCGATGTCCGTTCATGGCGCAGCAGGTTCAAGAAGGGAGAGATAAGCCGCGAGGAGTATACTGCACTGCTCAAGGGTGAGATTGAAAGAACCATACGCAAGCAGGAGGAGATTGGCCTCGACGTACTGGTACACGGCGAGTCTGAGCGTAATGACATGGTGGAGTATTTTGGCGAGCAGCTGAGCGGATTCGCGTTCACCCAGAACGGTTGGGTTCAGAGCTACGGAAGCCGTTGCGTCAAGCCGCCCGTCATATTCGGTGACGTGTCGCGTCCCAAGCCCATGACCGTGGACTGGATAACATATGCGCAGAGCCTGACCGACAAACCTGTCAAGGGTATGCTCACCGGTCCCGTAACCATACTCCAGTGGAGTTTTGTACGTAATGACCAGCCCCGTGCCGTGACAATGAAACAGATTGCCCTTGCCATACGTGACGAGGTGTCGGATCTGGAGAAGGCCGGAATCAAGGTAATCCAGATTGACGAGCCCGCCATCCGTGAGGGACTTCCGCTCAGGGAGTCGGCCCGCAAGGAGTATCTGGACAAGGCGGTCGAGTCATTCCGCATATCGTCATCGGGCGTAGAGGACAGCACTCAGATACACACTCACATGTGCTACAGTGACTTTAACGGTATCATCCGTCACATAGCCGATATGGATGCCGATGTCATCACAATCGAGTGTGCACGCAGTCAGATGAACCTGCTCGGCGCGTTTGCCGAATTCAAATATCCCAATGAGATAGGACCCGGTGTCTATGACATACATTCACCTCGTGTACCTTCAGTCCAGGAGATGGTAGATCTCCTCAGGAAGGCGTCACAGGTCATAAACCCGGTTGCGTAAGTAAGTGGGGGCTTGCTTACACAGAGGATCCCCGGACCTTCTACGGCCCGGGGATTACTGTTTATAAATGAGGGCAAATCTTTTGCATATGCCATGCGGTTGGAGTATTTTTGGATTCAGATATGAAAAATGATCCTATAGAACTGTTGCGAGAGTTTGCCGGGTGTGAGCCGGAGTCTCAGGTAAGGCTAACGGCTGCCGGTTCCAACCGCGTGTATTACCGATACATACTTCCCGGCGGAGGTTCCGTGGTCGGCGTAGAGGGTACGAACAAGGATGAGAACGCCGCGTTCCTGAGCATCGGACGTCATCTGCGTTCAGCCGGACTTCCTGTCCCTGAGATTCTGGCGGTATCGGAATCCGGAATGTGCTATCTGCTTGAGGACCTGGGTGACGACTCCCTGTTCGGCCTTATGGAGAGCGCACGTGAGAGCGGCGTATACGCTCCCGGACAGAAGGCGCTTCTTGAAAAGGTCATGACTCTGCTGCCCGACCTTCAGTTCAAAGGCGGCAATGGGCTGGACTACAGTGTATGTTTCCCCTGCGAGTCATTCGACAGTCGCAGCATAATGTGGGACCTGAACTATTTCAAATACAGTTTCCTCAAACCCTTCGGGCTGGAGTTCCACGAGGCCCGTCTGGAGGATGACTTTGAGAGGTTGGTCAAGGTGCTTCTCAAGGATGCTCCTTATGACACGTTCATGTACCGCGACTTCCAGGCCCGCAACGTGATGGTGCGTGACGGAGAGCCCTGGTTCATTGATTTCCAGGGAGGCCGCCGCGGACCGGTGGAATATGATGTGGCATCGTTCCTGTGGCAGGCGCGTGCCGCTTATCCTGCAGACCTTCGTGAGCATCTCATCGATACATATATAAGTTCACTCGGCCGCTACCGCAAGGCGGATCCCGCTGAGTTCCGCAGGGGACTCATGCATTTTGTCCTGTTCCGCACCCTACAGGTGCTGGGGGCTTACGGGTTCCGCGGCTATTTTGAGCGTAAGCAGCATTTCATAGAGAGCATACCTGCCGCCATCTCCAACCTAAGACAGCTGTTGGATGCAGGCGTGGGTGCATCGGACTATCCATATCTGAACGAGGTGCTCCGCCAGCTTGCCGGACTGCCGCGTTTCAGCGCATCGGGAGATCCGGGTGACGGACTGCTTACCGTAAGGGTCATGAGTTTCAGCTACCGCAAGGGCGGCGTGCCGGAGGATCCGAGCGGCAACGGTGGCGGATTCGTGTTCGACTGCCGCGCCATGCATAATCCCGGCAAGTATGAGCAGTACAAGAAGATAACAGGGGCCGATGCCCCCGTAATCGAGTTCCTGGAGAGCCAGGGCGAGGTGCAGCAGTATCTGGAACATGCCTACGGGCTGGTTGACCCTGCGGTCAGCCGATATGTGGAGCGCGGATTCCGCAACCTGCTGGTGGCATTCGGATGTACAGGCGGACAGCACCGCTCGCTCTACTGCGCCAACCATATGGCCGAGCATCTCAAGGCCAGGTTCGGTGACCGTATTCATATCGTTTTGGAACACCGCGAACAGAAAAAACGCATCGAGTTATGAATGCCCTGATACTTGCAGCCGGACTGGGAACCCGTCTGGGTGAATTGACATCGGACCGTCCCAAGGCTCTGGTCGAGGTGGCCGGACGTACCATGCTGGAACACCAGCTGCATCACCTCTCAGAGGCCGGATTTGACAGATTCGTAGTCAACATACACCACTTTGCACCCAAGGTTAAGGCTTTCCTTGAGGAGCATAACTGTTTTGGTCTGGATATACGGCTCTCCGATGAGAGTGACCTTCTGCTGGATACCGGTGGCGGAATACGAAAGGCCATGCGCCTGTTTGACAATGACATGCCGGTTCTGGTGCATAACGTGGATATATTTTCAGGTGTTGACCTTAAGGCTCTTTATGACGGTCATGTGGAGAGCGGGGCCGACGCGACTCTTGTGGTGGCTGAACGGTCCACATCCCGGTATCTCTATTTTGATGAAGGGTCGATGCTGCGCGGATGGAGTAATGAGAAGACCGGGCAGGTGCGTTCCCCATATCCCGGATTTGACAGGACCGCGTATGATCCCCGTGCTTTCCAGGGTATACATGTGGTATCACGTTCGCTTCTGCCGCTTCTGGATGAGATTCCTGAACCTAAGTTCTCAATAACGGACTTCTATGTCGACAATGCGGCCCGACTCAGGCTCCGTTCGGTCTTATCGGACCATAACAACTGGGTGGATGCCGGTAAGCCGGAGGCCCTTGACAGAGCTGCTCAGATAATCAGCGCATGCTATGAATAAGCTTCTTGATGAGATGATGCGGCATGCAGACCCTTCACAGGTGGAGGGCCTGATGCGCTTTTTCAAGACAGGCCCCGGCCAGTACGGTGAGGGCGATGAGTTCCTGGGAATCAAGGTGCCTGTTACGCGTTCCGTAGTAAAGGAGTGCTGGAAGGAGGTGAGCTTTGATAACCTTGAGGAGTGCGTTACCTGCAAGTATCACGAGGTGCGTCTGGCTGCCCTGCTGGCCCTCGTGGAGATATTCAGCCATAACCGTAAGAATCCCGACCTGCAGAAACAGTGCGTGGATTTTTACCTCTCACATACCGCATACATAAACAACTGGGACCTTGTGGACCTGTCGTGCTATCCCCTCATCGGCACATGGCTGCTTGACAGGGACCGCACGCTCCTCTATGACCTGGCCCGAAACGGAAAGACCATATGGGAACAGCGCATAGGAATGGTAAGTACCATGCAGTTCATCCGCAAGGGACAGACTTCCGATACATACGCGATAGCTGAGATTCTGCTGCACCACAAACATGACCTTATCCGGAAGGCCGTGGGCTGGCTGCTGCGTGAAGCAGGCAAGCGTGACGCCGATGAATTGCGCCGGTGGCTCGAACCCCGCGCCCACAGCATGCCGCGCACCGCACTGCGCTACGCCATAGAGAAATTCTCCGAGAGCGAGCGCCGCGCCTGGCTAAATCAATAGAAACGGCCTAGTGTAGTGCCGGGATAGTAGTGCTGAAGGATTTCGCGGTAGGTGTAGCCCTTGGCTGCCATCACGGCGGCACCGATCTGGCAGAGTCCCACGCCGTGGCCCCAACCGGCTCCCTTTATTACGAATCCGTCCTGAGTCTTCTCAACCACGAATGCGCTGCTGAACAGATGTGATTCAGAGAGCGTACGGCGTATCTCAAGTTCCTTGCCGATGGTTACGGTCCGTTTGGTACCTTCAACCTCCAGTTCAAAGATTCGGCCCGAAGGTCCGCGCCTGACAGGTCTTAAACCAATAATGTCACCTATATCCAGACCCGATTTGCGGCGGAATATGTCCGATACCTGGGCGGTGGTGTATTCAACTCTCCAGCGGTAATAGTCCGGGGTCTCCAGGTCATAGCCGTTCAGTGATTCAGACAGTATGTTACCGTCGGCCGAGTTGCAGAAAGACTTGGGTTCGGATAGTATCCACTCGCGCGCATCCTCCTCGACAGTGAGGTCAGGTAGGGACTCCTCATGGATGCTGCTGTCGCGCAGAGCAACCAGATAGGGTTTGGCCTCATCCTGCCAACAGGTCTCGAACCGCTCTGTCATGCCGCCGCAGCACTTGCTGAACCGTGCGTCACAGAGATGTCCCTGGTATGTAAGGGTCTGTCCGAGAGTGTCACGCACGGCCGCCTCGGCCTCGGCGCTTATTATGCGGGTGCGGCCCTGGTAACGCTGGCAGTGGTCATCGGCACATACATCGAACAGGGTGTGCTGGTCGTGGTCGTACCACTTTATGATGCGGTCCGTAAGATAGCTGTGGGCCGCAGGTTCGGCGTCATGGGAAACGGCCATGGTCTTGTTGTGGGGTGAGCGCAGCTGCGCCAGCACCCAGCTGCGTGAGATCACGGCGTGGGCACGCAGGAACTCGCGGCTGGCGGTGGGCTTCATCTCCGATGATATGACACTGGCCAGATACTCCTCTACAGGCAGTATGTTGATGGCGCGGACCTGTCCCTGGTCCATGATGAAACGCAGCTGGCCTGAGAATGTCTGGTCCTCCCGGCGCTCCCAGTGGAATCCTATTCCTATGGTCACGTCATGCAGGGTGAACGTGCTGCCGTGCTCGTTGGGTTTGAGCGTGACGCTGTCCACGAGCACTCCGTTCCAGTTCAGCCGGCCGCTCTCGGCCCGTATGGCCATCTCGCCCTCAAAGCTGTTGTGACCGTCGGTGTAGCTGTCATTCAGGCAGAACCGTATCTCGCTGCCGGCCATGATCCCGACCTTGATCTTGGGCTGCTGAGGGGTAACCTGATGGTATATGTCAAGCACCTGTCTCTCGGTGAGACTCTCAAAATCCTCCTTGCGCGGCGTGATTACCAGACCGAACATATCGACGGCGCCGGGGCTTACCATGATCTTGGCGTCACCCTCTGCGTAATAACAGTCGGGCCGATGCTTCCCGCGAGGGATGATGGCGGTTATGACCTGTCCCTCACGGTTGAACGAGAGCACGTTCATGCGCGGCTCGTACTCGCCGTCATAGACCGACATGGAGCTTACGCATTTCCAGACCAGGTCGGGGTCGGAACCCTTGATCACAGTGATGGGGAACCCGAACGGCTGTATCACGATGGGTTTGTCAGTTGCGGGCGGCTCGTTGGCGCGCAACTTGTCAACCAACGGTATGCCCTCGGAACGTCCTATCTGCATGTGCAGATGGTCGGGGGCCGATGCGCCGCTGCGTGGACCGTTGTAGAATATCATGTATCCGGGTTCAAGCTCTGCGGCTATGGCAAGCATCTTCCTGTAACAGTCCTTGAAAGCCTGGGGCCTGTGCTCATGGCTCACCACGCAGAAATGCTCCCTCAGTATGGGGTAGGGGTTCACGAGCAGGTCGAATCCGTCACCTGCATCCATGGCCTTCTGCTCGGCAGGGCGGCTCTCCTGACAGAGGAAGCAGGAGCGTGCGGCTATATCGGCCGGCTTGATCCTGGCTGTGGTCGATATTATGCGGGCGGGGTTATGCTGCAGGGCCAGTCCCGATGAGGAGAGGATACGTGTCTCCACGCTCTCCAGGTTATGGAACGCCTCGCGTGCCATGGGCCACTCGCTGAGCTGCTCACTGAGGCAGATGTCCAGATGCTTGAATAGGTTTTCCATTATGAGTTGCTCTTGATTCGTCTCTGCAGCTCGGCGGTGCGGAGGGAATCCTTGTAAAGGTTGTTTGCGTTCACTTTCTCCGGGCTCAGGGCCGCGTCGCTGTTACCTTCCCAGCGGCGGCACAGGTAGAGCTCGTCAAAGATACGTCCTATACGGTACTCGCCGGCTATCCTTATAGCCAGGGCATAATCCTCGCCGTAACTTACGTTGGGGAATCCTATGGACCTGACTACAGGTGTGTAGAAGGCACGGGGAGCGCCCAGACCGTTTATACGCAGGGCGTTGTTGGGTCCGTTCTCATCGGTCCACTCCTTATGGTCTATTATGCCGGGAGGAAGGGTCTCAAGGTTGAAGTTGCACATGCGGTAGCTGCCTATCACCATGGAGTAGCCGCCCTCGCGGAACTTGTCTACGATTTTCTGCAGGGTGTCGGGGCCGCTGTAGAGGTCGTCACTGTCCAGCTGAACCGCAAAACGTCCGCAGTGGGGGTCGTTTACAGCCAGGTTCCAGCATCCGCCTATGCCCAGGTCATTGGTGTCAGGGACTATGTGGATAAGGCGGTTGTCCTTGGCGGCCATATCGGCGAGTATCTCTGTGGTGCCGTCGGTGGAGTGGTTATCGGCCACGATCACGTTGAAAGGACCGTCCAGCTGCTGGCTGAGGGCGGAGCTGACCGCATCGGCTATGGTGCGTACGCGGTTCCTTACGGGTATTATGACCGATGCAAGCACCGGGAAACTGCCCTCATCGGTGTTGACCCTGGCGCCTGCCCCGGGTTTGAGGTAGCCGCCGTTCATCCTGAGATGCTCGGTGCATACGGCCTCCATCTCAATCTGCACGTCGCGGTTACGCGGGTTCACGTAGTCGAACTGTTTCTGGCCCGATGTGCGGAAGTCGGTCTCGGCTATGGTGTAGAGGGGCTGGGGTACGCGTACTATGGGCAGGGAGCGCTGAATGGCCAGCCTCATCTGGTAGAATCCTGCGGTGCGGAACTCCTGACCTTTGAAGTCCAGGTAGGCCCGGGCGCCGGCATCGGTCACAAGGACCAGGGCACCAAAGTCAAAGTCATCTCTCAGACTGCCCTCCTGTATGTCTATGAGGGGCGCAGGTACGATGGCATCGGCCCCCATCGTCTTGAGGTAATCGGAATAGACCATTCCGGCTCCGGTGCGGCGGGCGCACTCTGCCATGCGGTCCACGGCCTCGGGGGTTACCGTCACTTCCCTGCCGCTTATGTTGAGCAGGATATAAGGTGCTTTGTATTGGGTGAGGAGCTCCCTGACATATGATGTGGAGCTGCCGTATTGGGGTAAATCTACTGTCTGTAACATATCAGCGAAAATACTGAATAAAATTCATATCTTTGCACGTTAGTATAAATAATTAAGACAGGAGACGTATTAGAGACGCAGTCGCGTTCATAGTACAGAATCAGGATTAGGATAATGGCCCTCAGGAATCTTATAGGAATGACTTTGGCACAGCTGCAGCAGGTGGCTATGGAGAACGGTATGCCCATGTTTACAGCCAAGCAGATGGCCGACTGGCTTTATGTGAAGCAGGTCGGCTCGATTGACGATATGACCAACATATCGCTCAAGTTCCGCTCCAAACTCTCCGAGAATTATGAGGTGTCACTCCAGGCTCCCTCACATGCCGCCGCATCCTCTGACGGAACGGTCAAGTATCTCTTCCCGGTCAGGGACGGTCATTATGTAGAGGCTGTCTATATCCCCGACGGAGACAGGGCTACCCTGTGCATATCGAGCCAGGTGGGCTGCAAGATGGGCTGCGTGTTCTGCATGACAGGCCGTCAGCACTATACCGCCAGTCTCACCGCCGGCGAGATCCTGAACCAGATCCTTTCACTCCCGGGCAAGGAGAACCTCACCAACGTGGTATTCATGGGTATGGGTGAGCCTCTTGACAATCTGGAGAACGTGCTTGCGGTACAGGAAATCCTCACCTCACCGTGGGGAATGGGCTGGAGCCCCAAGCGCATAACCATCTCCACGGTAGGTCTGCGCCGTGAGCTCAAACAGCTCATTGAGGGTTGCGAGTGCCATATTGCAGTAAGCCTGCATGCACCTACTCCTGAGAAACGACGCGAACTCATACCTGCTGAGAAGGCCTTCTCCATGACCGAGATGCTTGAGGTGCTTAGCCGTTATGATTTCAGCCATCAGCGCCGTCTCTCATTCGAGTACACCATGTTTGAGGGAGTGAATGATTCTCTTGATGACGCCCGCCTGCTCGTCAAAGCCCTTCACGGACTGAGCTGCAGGGTCAACCTGATACGTTTCCATGCCATCCCGGACAGTCCTCTGCGCCCCGTATCGGAGGAGCGTATGACGGAGTTCCGTGACTGGCTTACCAACCACGGAGTGTTCACTACCATACGTGCTTCACGCGGTGAGGATATCTGGGCAGCATGCGGAATGTTGAGTACGGCAAAAAATGAACAATCCTAATACTTACACGACTATGAAGAAATATATCCTTACAGTTTGCACGGTCCTGCTTGCACTGCTCTGTACAGTGGCTTGCGGAGACGGAAACCAGTCATCGGACAAGTCAGCCGGCAGCGAGACCGGGAAGGAGGCGAGTGCCGTCACCAAGACTGCCTCAAAAGCCAAGGCCAAGAAGGCCAAGAAGAGCAGGAAGTCACGTAAATCGCGTAAATCGGTGTTTATACCTTCATCGGCCGGAGCTCCTTACGAGGTCCTGATAGTGGCTGGTGAGGATTCATTCCACAGCGGAGCGGTCGACACCCTCTATAACATCATGACCGATGACGTGCCGGGCATTGCACAGTCAGAGCCCCTGTTCAAGGTGAGCAGGATAAACCAGAGCAATTTCTCCAAGACCCTGCGTCTGACACGTAACGTCATAATTGTCAAGATAGATCCGAGCACCTACAGCAAGTGCAAGATCAAATTCTCAAGGGATGTATATGCGTCACCCCAGATCGTGATGACCATACAGGCCCCAAGCGCCTTCAAGTTCATCAACTTTGTCAAGGACAACAGCGAGGTCATTACCGAACTGTTCAACCGATCGGAACTCAACCGCCAGTGTGAGATACTCAAGGAGGACCATCAGCCGGTAGTTGAGGAGCAGGTGCAGAACATATTCGGATGCGACATCTACGTTCCCGCCGAACTGACCAAGATAAAGAAGGCCCGCAACTTTGTCTGGGCCCGCTGCGAGAAGTTCGTCAAGAGGGTGGAGCAGCATACCAACATCGTGATCTACTCATATCCCTACACTGACGTCAACACATTCACCAAGGAGTACTTTGTGCACAAACGTGACTCCGTGATGAAACTCCATATCCCCGGTCCTTCCGAGGGCAAGTACATGATGACCACCATGCCGTTCGTGATATCGTCCGATGAGGTGGTGCACGGCAAGTACGCCCAGGTGGTACGCGGACTCTGGAACGTCAAGGACTATGATATGGGCGGTCCGTTCGTATCGGTCTCACGTGTGGACGAGAAGAACCAGAGGGTAGTGGTGGCCGAGGCCTTCATCTATTACCCCAACAAGGAGAAAAGAGACCCCTTGAGAAGACTTGAGGCGGCACTTTATACATTAAGGCTCCCCGATGAGCTGGACCTGGAGAAGTTCAGCTTTGACCTGGATGAGATAGTAATAACCCCCGAAGACTAAAAAGACAGCATAATGAGTGAAAGGATAGTAGTAGGCATCACCGCCGGTGATGTAAACGGCATAGGATATGAGGTTATCCTCAAGACATTCGGTGACCCCACCATGTTCGAGTTCTGCACCCCGGTGGTCTATGGATCGCCCAAGGTGATGACATACCACCGCAAGACCATCGAGTCTGCGACCAACTTCAACGTGGTTGATTCCGCGTCCGATGCACAGCCGGACCGCCTGAACGTGGTCAACTGCAACCAGGAGGATGTCAAGGTTGATTTCGGAGTAGCTACCCAGGAGGCCGGAACCGCCGCTTTCGAGGCTCTGCAGTGCGCAGTCAAGGAGTACCGCGAGGGTAAGATCGATGTCATTGTGACCGCTCCCATCAACAAGAACTCCATCCACTCCGAGGCTTTCCATTTCCCCGGTCATACCGAGTTTATCGAGGCCGAGCTTGGTGAGGGAAACAAGGCGCTCATGATCCTTATGAACAGCTCCATGAGGGTGGCTCTCGCAACTGTGCACGAGCCCATATCCAAGGTGGCATCGCTGCTCAGCAAGGACCTCATCAAGGAGAAACTCAGAATACTTTTCCGTTCGCTCAAGACCGATTTCGGAATAGAGATACCGCGCATAGCAGTTCTTGCACTTAACCCCCATGCCAGTGACAACGGTCTCATCGGCAAGGAGGAGAATGAGATAATCAAACCCGCCATTGACGAGATGGCTGCAGAGAAGATCCAGTGTTTCGGCCCCTTCTCGGCCGACGGATTCTTTGGCAGCGGTGATTACCGTAAGTTCGATGCCGTGCTGGCCATGTATCATGACCAGGGCCTTATACCCCTCAAGGCGCTTGATATGGAATGCGGCGTGAACTTTACAGCCGGCCTGCCTGTGGTCCGCACATCACCTGACCACGGCACCGCCTATGACATAGCAGGACAGGGCGTGGCCAGCGAGGAGTCCATGCGTCAGGCTATCTATGCCGCCATTGACATATACCGCTCACGCCGTAACGAGAAGGCTATAAGCGCCAACCCGCTGGGCAAGCTCTACTTTGACCGTCGCGATGACAGCGACAAGCTCAAGCATCTGGATCCCAACAAGGAGTAAACCCCAAGCCCATGCGTTTCGGCATCATATCGGCAGGAAAGGGTAGCCGTCTGGCATCTGAGGGAGCCGGTCAGCCCAAACCGCTGGTGCCTATATGCGGCGTTCCCATGATAGAGCGTCTGGCCCGTATCATGATGCGTTGCGGCGCTGACCGTATTGCCGTAATAGTGAATGCCGATAACCCCGAGACCGGTGAGTTTGTAAGGCGCCTCTCACGTGAGTTGCCTCTGGACCTCACCGTAAAGAGTACACCCACTCCCATGCACAGCCTTGCTGAACTGGCTCCCTATCTGGGAACCGGACGGTTCTGCGTGACCACTGTCGATACCATATTCTCCGAGAGCGCTTTCGCTGCCATGATGAAGGAGTTCGCCTCCTGCCCCTATGACGGGTTGATGGGCGTGACCTCCCTTATTGATGACGAGAAACCGCTTTATGTCGATGTCGACGGGGATATGATGATAAAAGGGTTCCTGGATGAGAAGGGTGGCTGCCGTTATGTGTCGGCAGGCATCTACGCTCTCGCACCCAAGGCCCTTGAGGTGCTCGGTGACTGTCTGGAGAGCGGCCAGACCAGGATGCGCTATTTCCAGCGCCGTCTGCTTGAGGCCGGCATGCGTCTTAAGGCGTTCGATATGGGGCCGGTGGTCGATGTGGACCATCTGGGTGATGTGGCAAGAGCTGAGGAGATAGCAAAATGAGATATCTTGGAGTAAGTCGTGCAGAGTTGTATTCGCCGGGTCGTGTATCGGGCGATGCCGCCATATTCCGTTCCGTGGCAGCCGAACTGGTACGCCATGGACATGAGGTGTCATGCATGACTGAACAGGAACTCGTGGAACGGGGTATACCGGCAGGAGTTGACGGCATATTCCAGATGTGCCGCAGCGCCCGGGCGCTTGACGTGCTGCGGGGGGCATCGGTCCCTGTCATAAACAGCGTCGATGCGGTCACAGGCTGCAGCCGTGCTACTCAGGTCAGGATACTGCAGGGGACCGGTCTGGTTCCGGAGAGCATGATATGCTCCACCGATGCTGTTCCTGCGGGCTGGAATACCTATCCCTGCTGGATCAAGAGGGCTGACAGCCATGCAGTTGATAAGGATGATGTGATGTATGCCTCATGTCAGGCCGAGTGTTCTGCGGCACTCTGTGCGTTGGCAACACGTGGGCTGGGGGAGTGCGTCATACAGGCTCATGTGAAAGGCTGGATCGTAAAGTTCTACGGTGTGCGAGGTGGGGGGCTTACCGACTGCTACGCCTCATCGGCCGCTGACGGCAAGTTCGGTCTGGAGCGTTACAATGACAGCCCTGAGCAGGCTTATGTCGATGTGGAGGGTCTCACTGTCGTGGCAGAGAGGGCCGCCGACCTGCTTGGCGTCGATGTATATGGTGGTGATGCCATAGTAGGGCCCGACGGCACCGTCACCATTATTGATTTCAATGACTGGCCCAGTTTCCGCAGCTGTACCGTAGGCGCGGCAAGCAGAATCGCGGAACTTATAATTTCCAAGACCGATGACAGAAAACAGAAATAAGATAGAGGCTACCTTCAAGTCAAAGGATACTGAGGAGTGGCTCGACATATGGTTCACCCGTCCTATAGGGTATGTGCTGGCCAGGTTCTTCAACGCCTTTGACATACATCCCAACGTGGTCACGGTGATATCGATTTTCCTGGGCGTGTTCGCCGGATTCTGCTGGTGGCATACCACCATGGACTGGACCCTTCTGGGTATAGGCATGCTCATGCTGGCCAATTTCCTGGACAGCGCTGACGGACAGCTGGCGCGAATGACAGGCAAGAAAACCCTATGGGGACGTCTGCTTGACGGGTTCGCCGGTGACCTGTGGTTTGCATCGGTCTATATATTCCTGGCCATAAGGCTCACGTTTGAGCCCATGCCTTTTGGAGGCGGGCGCGTATGGGGTATCTGGATATGGGTGTTGGAGTTCGTATCGAGCGTGGTGTTCCATTCCCGTCAGGCGGGTCTTGCAGACTATTACCGCAATATTTACCTGCTGTTCCACGGTGACCATTCGGAACTCAACGACAGCCGCGAGCTGGCCGCCGAGCAGGCATCGACCTCATGGAGGGACCGTTGGTTCTGGAAGATATGGCTGTTTTTCTACCAAAACTATACCCGCAGTCAGGAGGGTATGACTCCCGGTTTCCAGAAATTCCGCGAGGCGGTGAAGGCACGTTACGGCAGTGAGATACCTGCCGAGCTTGGCAGGGAGTTCTGCCGCCGTACCTATCCGGTGCTCAAGTGGACCAACATCTCCACGTTCAACACTCGCGCCATAGTGCTTTACGTTACGCTGCTCATTGGCCAGCCTTGGATATATTTCATATTCGAGCTTACGGTCATGAACATAATATTCTACGGCATGAGGGCGTACCACGAGAGGGTATGCCGCCGTATGACTGACGAATTATGAAGAGACGCTGGGATACCATATTCTTCCTGTTCGGAGTGGCGGCGGTAGTCGTGATGCTGCTCTCTTTCCGTGCTGACTGGAACCAGGTACGCTCTGTCCTGTCCCAGGCCGGCATATGGTTTCCCGTAATCATCCTGCTATGGGGGTTCATCTATATTATGAACGCCTGCTCGTTCGGACTCATAATCAATGACGGCACCGGACGCAGGGTGCCGCCGGCCAAGGTGTTCCAGCTCACAGTATCGGGTTATGCCTTGAACTATGTCACTCCGCTCGGACTAATGGGCGGTGAGCCGTACCGCATACTTGAACTGTCGGGTTATGTGGGCGGCAGGAAGGCTACATCGGCCGTGATTCTCTACTCCATGATGCATATATGCTCCCATTTCTGTTTCTGGCTCGCCTCTGTGGTGCTTTATGTGGTGCTGCATTTTGTGGTGGGCGGCCGGTATGGGCTGGATATGTGGATGGGTTTGCTGCTTGGCGTCATGTCGGTGGTGTTTGTACTTGTGCTCTGGGTGTTCTCGCTCGGATATCGCAAGGGATTTGTGGTCAGGGTGTTCGGAATGCTGAGCCGTATACCGCTTGTAAGGAGGTGGGCATCGGCCTATATTGAAAGACACCGTGAAGACCTGGAGGAGGTTGACCGGCAGATCGCGTTCCTCCATACCCGGCGCCGCTGGCCGTTCCGCTGGTCGCTGCTGCTGGAGTTCGCCGCACGTGTCATCTCATGTCTGGAGTACTGGCTCCTGATAGGGCTTTTCATGCCCGGATTCACCTTCTGGGACAGCATACTGGTGATGGCGTTCTCGTCACTGTTCAGTAACCTGATATTCTTCTCACCCATGCAGATGGGCGGTTACGAGGGCGGTATGGCTCTTGCGGCAGGAGGGGTTCAGGTGCCGGGCGCTTACGGTCTCTACACCGCTCTGGTGGCACGTCTGCGTCAGGTCGTATGGACCGTGATAGGAGTTCTGATAATGAAAATCGGCAAAAGGAATGATTAAGGGCATACTCATAGATTTTGGCGGAACCATCGATTCCGACGGCATCCATTGGTTCAACGCTTTCCGGGAGGGTTACTCGGTGGTTCAGGATATGCCGGAGGATGTTCTCCGTGAAGCTTATGTCTACGCGGAACGTACCCTTGGCCGCAATCAGATCATCACTCCCGACTACTCGTTCTGCAAGACACTCCAGACCAAGATAGTGTTGCAGACACAGTTCCTGAATTCAAAGGGTATTCTCTTTACCAAGCAGGATACGGTCCTGGACTACTGCTACAACAAAGTGGTAAAGCATATTGAGACGGTATCCGGACCGGCATTGGAGAAGCTGGCCTTGCGGTACCCTATGGTGTTGGTCACGAATTTTTACGGCAATATGCACACCGTCCTTAAGGAATTCGGGCTGGAACGCCTCTTCAGAGATGTCATAGAATCGGCCGTAGTCGGTGTGCGCAAACCCGATCCTGAGATTTTCCGTCTGGGAGTAAAGGCCCTTGGCCTCAAACCCGAGGAGACGGTCATGATAGGTGACAGCCCCGATAAGGATATCATTCCCGCCCAGTCCGTCGGCTGCCATACCATATGGCTCCGGAACCAGTCCTGGTCCGACATCTCCTGCCAACCCGATCAAAAAACTGCAACATTAGGAACCGTCCCTAATGTTGCAGTTTTGCGGCAAAACTAACACATTAGGGACGGTTCCTAATGTTGCAGTTTTTACTTGAAGAGCATGGGGGCGAACTGGTGCAGGGAGCGGCGCCATGTGAGCCACTCATGACCGGTGCCCGGAGACTCGTAGTAGATGTGGTTGATTCCCAGATCCTCAAGCGCTACATGCAGGTCGTGGATACCCTGGTACATGCCGGCGGGCTCGTCGGTACCTATTGAGATGTAGAGCAGGTGGTACTGGTCATTGATTGACTTGGGATACATCTCGGCGTCACGACGGTCGTTGGGACCGCGGCCCGAACCGCTGAATCCGCCTATCCAACCGAACAGGTCGGGATGGTTAAGGCCGATGTAATATGACTGGAATCCGCCCAGTGAAAGACCGCAGATGGCGCGGTTGTCACGATCGGTCAGGGTGCGGTAATGTGCATCGAAATAAGGAACGATGTCCTCTACCATTACCTTATCGAAGAATGTAAAGTCAAACATATTCTGACGTCCGGTAGCGTTAGGGTCAGTTGCTACGGCATGCTCCATGACAATGATCATGGGCTCGGCCTCCTTGGCTGCAATCAGGTTGTCCATTATGTTGCCGAGGAATCCCTGCGAACCCCATCCGGTCTCATCCTCACCGGCTCCGTGGAACAGGTAGAGCACCGGGAAACGGCGGTTCTTGTCCTTCTTGTACTGCGGCGGCAGATATACCCAGGTGGTGCGCTCTGCACCGGTCAGCTCAGACTGATACTTTACGATCTCGATCTCACCGTGGGGAACCTTCTTTTCAAGATAATAGTCCACGCCTGCCTCAGGAACCTCAATTCCGCTCTGCCAGTAGTTGGATCCGTAGAACTCCTTGCTGTTGGGGTCCGATATGCGCTTACCGTCAACATTCATAGTGTAGTAATGGAAACCTACTACAAGGGGGTCTGTTGTAACCTCCCATAATCCGTCAGCACCCTTGGTCAGGGGGTAGTTCTTTCCGCCTACGTTTACCGTCACGGTCTTGGCATCGGGAAAGTCATTACGGAATGTCGCCGAAAGGTCGGGGTTGATCTTGGGGTACTCGTGACCCTCAAGGTTTGATGTGGCACTCGTGGGCTTGTTGATAACACCCACCTGAGTCCCTTTGCAGGAACCCATCAGAATGGTTGCAATAAGCAATCCTAAATAATTAATTCTCATATTCTATATTGGTTTAGGTAATGAAAGGTATACTGTCTTCAATATGTTCTCTCCACCTCGCGGACTCCCTTGACCTGCTTAATCTTCTTGATAAGCCGGTCAAGTGATGAGAGGTCACTGACCAGCACTGTAAGCCTGCCCTGGAACAATCCTCCGTTGGAATCTATATTTATGGACCTGAGCATTGTATCTGGCTCCTTGTTTATTATGGATGATATGTTTGAGATGATGCCGATGTCATCCTGGCCCACCACGTTGAGGGTTATGCTGTACTGGCTGCCGCTCTTGCCGGACCAGCGTGCACGTACTATACGGTAGGGATAGCGTTCTTTCATGCGCAGCAGGTTGGGGCATGAACTGCGGTGAATCCTTATACCGCCGTTTATGCTTACGAATCCTGTCACATCATCTCCGTATATGGGGTGGCAGCAGCCGGCCATCTTGAAATCCAGTCCGGTCAGGTTGTCACCGATCACAAGGACGTCGCTGTCCTGCCCGGCTTTCTTCTCCGTCTCGGCAAAGGTCTTCTCTATGTCAAAGTCCTGCGCGCTGTGTGCCTCGGCCTCAGCCTGGGCGTGCATCTCCTCATATACCTTGAGTACGTCATCGACCGATATCTCCTCCTCCATAAGTGCATGGAAGAACGGAGCCTGTCCCTTATATCCCATACGGACTATCAGTCGTGACATGTCGCTCTCGTCAACCTCTATCTTGCGGTTCTTGAAACGGCGCTGCAGCAACTCGCGTCCGGCCTGGGCCTCGCGGTTGCGTATCTCGTTGATGCCCTGACGTATGCGCATGCGGGCACGTGACGTCACGGCTATGTTCAGCCAGTCCTGTTTGGGCACCTGTGTGGCCGATGTCAGAACTTCGACCGTATCGCCGCTCTGCAGCTTGTGGCTTATGCGCACGTTGCGGCCTCCCACGCGGGCGCCCACGCAGGTAAGGCCTATGCGGCTGTGTATGGAGAACGCAAAGTCGAGTACGGTGGCACCTTTGGGCAGCTGACGCACCTCACCGTTGGGGGTGAATACGAATATCTCCTCCTGATACATGTCGAGCGCAAAGTTCTTGCGCAACTCGTCAGGGCTGGTGTCATGTTCCAGAATCTCGCGTATGCTGGCCATTACGGCATCGGCGGCGCCCTCGCTCTTGATACCCTTGTATGACCAGTGGGCAGCCAGACCGCGTTCTGCGATGTCATCCATGCGGCGTGTGCGGATCTGTATCTCCACCCATTTGTTCTCGGGGCCGTTGACCGTTATATGAAGTGACTCGTAACCGTTGCTCTTGGGCACGCTCAGCCAGTCGCGCAGACGCTTGGGGTTGGGCTGGTACATATCGGTCACGATGCTGTAAACCTGCCAGCATTGCGCTTTCTCCTTGTCGGCCGGCGAATCCAGTATGATTCGTATGGCGAACAGGTCATATATGTGGTCCAGAGTGGTGTTCTGGGCCTTCATCTTGTTCCATATGCTTGATATGGACTTGGTGCGTCCCTTTATGGTGAACTTGAGTCCGGCCTCCTCAAGGCGCTGCTTTACAGGCCCGATGAACGACTGGATGTAGGCCTCGCGGGCGCGCTTGGTCTCGTTCAGCTGACGTGCGATGTCGTTGTAGATGTCACGATGCTCGTACTTGACGACCATATCCTCCATCTCGCTCTTGATGGCGTAGAGACCCAGACGGTGGGCCATGGGGATATAGAGCAGGCTGGCCTCCTCAGTCACGCGCAGACGGTAATCGGTGTCGGTGGTGGCTGCAAGCATCTGCATGAGCACATAGCGGTCGGCTATGAGGCAGATGATGACACGTACATCCTGGGCGAATGAGACCAGGAGCTTGCGGAAATTCTCATCGGCAATGGAATCATGCTTGGCATAGAGCTCCTTAACGCGGCACATGTCCTCTATGAGACGAGCGGCGTCCTCGCCGAACTCCTTGCGGAAACGCTCAGGTGCTATCAGTCCCTGCTGTACCATGGGGTCGAACAGGGCGGTCAGAAGAGAGGCCTTCTTGAGTCCGGTCTTCTCAATGATGACGATACCGGTGCGTATGCATCTCTCCAGTGTGGATACTCCATGCTGGTCGGTACCGTAAGCGCCCTTGGAAATACCCTCGCGGAGCAGCCCCTTAAGCCTGTTCCAATCCTCAGCCTCAAACAGCGGCCGTGCCGCCGTCACCAACTCCCTGTAAACCTTGAATTCCATATCTCCGCAAATATAGATAATTGTTTCCATTCGCAGGAGCAGTATATCCGATTTTGGGACCATCAGTGCAGCGACGTTAAGCGAGAGCCCTGGAGGGTGGCGTTAAGAACGGCGTTTCGTTTAACGACTTTTAGATTTGCACCGTGATTCCAAT
>CACZCX010000033.1 GCA_902779875.1 uncultured Bacteroidales bacterium
CACCGAATATGATAACCTTTTTTGTGGTAATCTGCTGCATGGCGTCGGTGCCCAACAACAGCTCGGAACGTCTGAAAATTGCTTGCTCTATGGCCATTTCTGTTATCTTAAGCGGATGCAAAGATAATGCTTAAATGGGTTCCGGACAAAAAGAGAGGCCGGCACTCAAGTGCCGGCCCTCCCGTTTGTCAATTCTGATACTTTTATAATATCAATCGGGCTTATTTTGCAACACGGTTGTTGATGTACTCCATGGGGATGCTGTTTATTGCAACCTCGTTCTGGGCTGTAACCAGGATGGTGCTGAACTTCTCGGTGTACTCGTCCTTGAGGTTCTCGATCTTGGCGGTCTTGGCCTCGTCGTTCAACTTCTCGGTGCGGCATACATCCTCAATATCTGAAAGCATCTTCTGATACATGGGGATGAACTGAAGTGCATCGGCCTGGCTGAGTTCTGCAACTACGTCCTTTACGGTAGCGTTGTTCTCGTTAACACTCTGAGCGTTTGCTCCAATTGTCAGAAACAGTGCTGCAACGGCAGCGATGATAGTCTTTTTCATAATTCTTATTTTTTATTGTTTGTTATTCGTTTTTTTTTTGTGCCCCTAAAACGTGTCGGGTTTTTCCCGACCCCGTTTCAACCGGCGTTCGTATATAAGAGTCAAGAACCGGGCTGATGTTAAGTTGGAAGTTAAAATCTTATCCTTCGTTAACATAATGCTTAACAAAACCGCCTTTCTTTGTACTATTGTAACATAAAGAAAATCAGCTGCAAATAAAAATTGCAGCTGATTTTCCTTGGTTATTATAATTGCGATATTATCAATTTGACGTGTCGCCTTTGTCTTGCCGTTTTTTCCGGCTTCCGGTATTAATATCCCTGTTATGGGCTATAGTTAAATGCAAATGGAAAAAATCCCCCTGATTAAAGGTTTACCTTGCACTTGACGGGGGCTGATTCGCGTTGTATGCGGTTCAGAGCGGTAACCACATAGATATACTGTGTGGTGCCGTCCCGGTAGGGAAGGTTCAGGTATGAGCGGCTGGTTACGGCCACTATATTGCGAGGGTCATCCAGATTCACTGTCTGGCCTTTCTCAAATCTGTATACTACATATTGCACGGCCTTGTCAAGTTCCTTCTTTGCCTTGGGGGCGGTCCAGAAGAGTACGGGGCCATCGCTGGTCTCTACAGGCATGAGCTTACGTACCTTGCCCGGCGTGTTGGAGGGCAGTCCTGCTGACAGGGGCTGAAGGGCAGGGGTGTTGTAGTATTCCGTCTTGAGCACGGTGCGGTAGTCACGCGGGTTGTCCACTACTGACTTGGCGGGCCAGAAACAGTTGCCCTGAAGTCCGTTCAGGATACGCTCCAGGTTAAGCTTGTGGCGCTGCTGGTTGCTCTCGGGGTGGTTGGGGTCGACACCGGTGATGGTGCGCTCCACGTCCTGCCCCAGGTACATGAGACAGTCGCCGGCATGGTCTGACCACCACTTGGCCAGTATGGCGTAGTCTGCAGCCTTATATCCGGTGTTCCAGTAGGTCTGGGGTATGCAGTAATCCATCCAGCCCTTCTCTATCCAGAGCATGACATCGGCATAGAGACCGCTGTAGTTCTCAAGACCGGTGGTCTCGCTGCCTTCGGGGTACTTATCGGACTTGTTCCGGTATATGCCAAAGGGGGAGATTCCGAACTTGACGTAGGGCTTGATCTGCTTTACTGTGTTGTAGAGCTGTTCTATAAAGAGGTTCACATTGTCACGGCGCCAGTCTTCCTTGTTGGCGAATCCGCGGGGATCGGCCTTGAATGAGGCGTCGTCCTGGAACTTACGGTTTCCGTCGGGGTAGGGATAGAAGTAGTCGTCAATGTGGAATCCGTCTATGTCATAGCGGGTTACGATGTCGGCGGCCACCTGGCAGATGTAGTCGCGGTTCTCCTGTAGGGCGGGGTTGAACAGCGCCAGGTCACCGTAGGCTATTATGCGCTCGGGGTGTACCTTCATCTGGTGGTTGGGGGCGAAATCGGTGGTGGGGGCTGTCTTGGCGCGGAAGGGGTTGATCCAGGCGTGCAGCTCCATGCAGCGCTTGTGGCACTCATCGATCATGAACTGCAGCGGGTCCCAGTCCTCATCAGGGGCCTCACCCTGGAATCCGGTCAGATAGGCACTCCACGGCTCCAGGTCTGACTTGTATAGGGCATCGGCCTCAACACGGACCTGGAACAGTATGGCGTTTATGCCGCAATCGGCAAGCGAGTCGAGCTGGCGGCTGAGTTCTGTCTTGAGCTCTGCTGTCGGTATGCCTTCAAACTGATGGTTGACCGCCTGTATCCACGCACCGCGGAACTCACGCTTGGGCGCCGCAGCGAATGTGGTCGTTACGGTGAGCAGTGCGAGCAGCAGGGTGGCTATGCGCTTCATTGTTTCTTGGGCAGGCTGTTGTATTCCTCGAGTGCCTCGGCCAGAAGCTTGAGGGCTTCCTTGAGGTCCTCAACATTGAGCACGTATGCCAGACGAACCTGGTCGCGGCCGTATTTGGGCTCTGAGTAGAAACCTGTACCGGGGGCCATCATGATGGTCTTGCCGTCGCGGCGGAAATCGGTCAGGCACCATTTGCAGAACTTCTCGCAGTCGTCGATGGGGAGTTTTGCGGTGGTGTAGAAGGCGCCCATAGGTATGGGGGAGTATACTCCGGGAATCTTGTTCAGACCGTCAATAAGGAACTTACGGCGGGTGATGAACTCCTCATAAGTGGCGTTCATATACTCGCGCGGGGCCGATATTGAAGCCTCGGCAACTACCTGGCCTATGAGAGGCGGGCAGAGACGGGCCTGGCAGAATTTCATCACGGCGTTGCGTACCTCCTGGTTCTTGGTGGCTATGGCGCCAATACGTATGCCGCACTCGGAGTAGCGCTTGGATACGGAGTCAATCAGAATCACGTGGTCCTCGATGCCCTCCAGATGGCAGGCCGATATGTACGGCGAACCGGTGTAGATGAACTCGCGGTATACCTCATCGGAGAACAGATAGAGGTCATACTTCTTGACCAGGTCACGCAGCTGGAGCATCTCCTTGCGTGAGTACAGATAACCGGTGGGGTTGTTGGGGTTACATATGAGTATACCCTTGGTGCGCTCGGTTATGAGCTCCTCGAACTTCTCGATGGGAGGCAGGGCAAAGCCGTCCTCTATGGTCGATACGATGGGCTTGATTATTGCGCCGGCCGACACTGCGAATGCCATGTAGTTGGCGTAGGCAGGCTCGGGGACAATAATCTCGTCGCCGGGATTCAGACATGTCATGAACGCAAACAGAACCGCCTCAGAACCTCCGCTGGTAACTATGATGTCATCGGGATCAAACTTGATCTGATACTGCTCATAGTAGTCACACAACTTCTTACGCAAACTCAGGAAGCCCTGTGAGGGGGTGTACTCCAGAATGTTGCGGTTAATGTTCTTGAGTGTGTCAAGACCGATTTGCGGTGAGGGCAGGTCGGGCTGACCGATGTTGAGGTGATAGACCTTAATGCCTTCAGCCTCAATCTTCTGTGCTATGCCTGAAAGCTTGCGGATAGGCGAGCTGGGCATGATTTCAGCGCGGTTTGAAATTTTCATTTTGGTGGTTAAAACTGTTTGCTGCGCGAAGATACAACAAACCGCGGGCTTAACACCCACGGTTTGCGTTTTATTTTATAAAAAGGTATGCTATTAATGGATGCGCTTGCCGAGAATCAGATTGTCACCTGAAGCATCGACAGTCCAGATCTCAGGCTTGCGGCCGGTACCGCCGTCGTGGTGAACGGAGTAGAGCAGCTCGCCTTCGAATGAGCGGAACAGCATGCCGTGACCTGAGTTGTCACCCTTGAATGAGACCTCTTCCTGAATCCAGGGGCCCTTGATGCTGCCGCTGGTGGACCATGCAATACCGTTTGCGTAGCGGTTCTCGCCCCAGCTTGACCAGAGCATGCCAAGACGGCCGGTATCGGTACGGAACATCTGCGGGCCGTCGGTTACCCAACCCGGCATACGCATTCCGAATGTGGCCTCACCGATTGAGTTCATCTCCTTGCTCCATGCGGCTTCCGATGCACGGAATATTGTTGTAGGATCGGCCAGTCTGTGTGTCAGGTCCTTTGACAGAGGCATGTAAGCCATGGTACCGTCGATGATCTGTGTCCACTCGTGTACGAATACCATGTATACGGTGTCGTTCTCCTCATAGAGGGTTCCGTCGATGATATCCCAGTCTGTGGGGCCGAGGCAGAATGTGGAATCCTTTACAAGAGGCAGATAGGGGCCTTCGATCTTATCGGACACCAGAAGCTGGGTCTGGTTCAGAGGCACGTTGTAACGGCGCGGAACCTGCTCGATGCATACACCGTGGTTGTTCCATGTGCCGGCATAGTAGAACTTGTCACCGAACTTGTGGATCTCGGCGGCGGCTACGAACTGTCCCTGCATCCATGTGCCTGAGAGGTCAATCACGTTATAGGGGCCTGTCCACATTTCCAGGTCGGTGCTCTTGTAGAGTGTACCGCCTGTACCGGTGAGCCAGTAGGTCTTGGTTTCGGGATCGGGATATATGAACGGGTCGCTCATGGAGAGTTCCTTGAGTGATACCGTGCGGACCTGCGGAGCGGGACGCTGCATGGCGGGCATCTGAGCAGGGCGCTGAGGAGCCTGGCCCTGAGGGCGCTGTGCACGCTGACGGTTGGCGCCTCCCATCGGCATCATGCCGCCAAAGTTGCGCTGACCGGGATTTGCGGGAGGAGCCTGCTCTCCGCGGGGTACATTTACGATTACGTTGTTGTCACGGACTGCTGTCTGGGCAGTCTGGTTACTTGAGTTAGTACATGATACGGCAAGAAGAGGCAACATTGCCGCAATAATCAACTTTCTTTTTCTCATAATGATGCTTAAATAGATTTAGGTAATTCTAAATCACAAACGTACTCATTTTTTTCATTAAGTGGCGCAGTATTTGGTGTTTTTGTTACTTGGAGCTAACTTTGCATCCGGTTTCAGCGACAGCTCGCTGCCGGGATCGGAATCCGGGTGTGTTACAACCGTGTTTTGAATTCTGTTTTTGGAGCTTTTTGCTCTTTTTGTGCAGAGATTTGAAAGCGCTTTCCGGCCATTTGGAACCCATTTTAACTATTCGGTTGGCTTAACAACAGGTGCTTAACCTTGCTATTTGACAGAATAACAGCCAATTAACATTTGAAATAATGAGAATTTTCCATTAACACAGATTCACGTCAATTTAATTCTTTTAAGTGACAACGTATCAGAAAAGTGCCGACCTTTGCGGTCGAAAACAAAGGATAATTCTCATAAGCATTAATTGGTTAGTAATTAGGTTAGTAATTAGGTTCGGGCACCAGAATTTGTGAAAATTGTAAGGCCCACTCCAAGGGAAAAGTTCCCGCGGAGGAAATTGAAAAAAATGAGTTCACGCGAGTGAATTCTTTTTTTTTTGTGCCTCACTTGGAAAGCAAGGTTGCGATGGTGTCGCGGTACGAACGTGATACCGGAATAGGATTGATTCCCTCGTGGTCCAGGATGACGTAGAGGTTGTCGCGGTCGTTGTTGAAGAACTTGACCTTGGCTATATTAATAAGGTAAGAGCGGTGGCATCGGGTTATCTGACCTTCCAGGTCGTCCTCGATGTTCTTGGCGGTGGTGCGGATCATACTGTTCTTGAGTTCTCCGTCCTGCTCGTAGAATACCTTCACGTAGTTGTCCTCCGATACGGCATACAGTATGTCCATTATCCTTAGCGAAAGCTTGATGTTGCCCTTGTTGTCATGGATTGAGACAATCAGGGTGCCGCTGGGCCGGAATGTGTTGTTCTCCGACTGGATCTTGAACCCCTTGGCGTATCCGAACAGATATGCTATGATATAGGGTATCAGCATTATCAGGAAAATGCAGAAGAACGCTCTCGGAAAGAGGAACAGCGGGCTGTTGTCATTCTGCAGTGTCAGTATGGTTATGGATACGTATATGACCGATACTATGAATACTTCCGATACGGAAAAAAGTATCAGTCCCCAGATTCCTATCTCGTATCGGCTGTGAAGATGAATGAGCAACACCTTGCTCGCAAGGAGGAACAGTACGGTGAAAGCGTACATGGTGAGTGTGCCCAGCATCTTGTAGCTGTGGTCGAATTCAAACCAGTATGTGGTTGAAAACGGCGAATAGAGCTGCAGGAACAGTATGGAGAACATGACGATGAACAAGACCGTCAGGAAAAGGAATCTCCTGGTGAACATGTAACTCGGAATCTTGCCCATTTGATTGATAATATTTGTACTGCGAAGATATAAAAATATCTTATTCGCCCCAAATCGGCGGGGTGTGGCGAATTGCCATCCGCCGTTTTGCGGCATTCTGCCACATCCTTTGAGGCGGCCGGCCCAAATAATTCCCATCCTTATATATAGTGGCGTCAATGGGGTACCTTTGCGGCCGAATAAATCAAAAACATTTGTAATGGCAAGATTAATTTACAGAACTCCGGATTGTGACATGAACGCTACAAGCGTCATCAAGATGTACGAGGACAGTTTCCGCAGACATTGGTCTAACATAGCTCTTTCCGATTTCCGCGGCGAGAGAATCACCTACGGTGAGTTGGCCAAGCGCGTTGCAAGGGTACACATCCTGCTCGAGGGTGCAGGTGTAAAGCGCGGCGACAAGGTTGCCCTTTGCGGTAAGAACTGCCTTGCTTGGGGCGTGTCATTCTTTGGTGTATATACATATGGTGCAATACCCGTACCTATCCTCAACGATTTCAAGCCCGCCAACATACATACTCTCGTAAACCACTCCGAGGCCAAGCTCCTCATGGTAGGTGATGTTGTGCTCAGCGGCATGGTATTTGACGAGATGCCCGATATAGCCGGTATCATACTCCAGAACGACATGTCACTCAAGGCAAGCCGTTCAGAGTCTCTGACCAAGACTATGGAGACTCTCGATGAGCTTTTCGACAAGAAATATCCCAACGGATTTACCAAAGACGATATCAAGTATGACGCTGAGGAAGATACCAATGCTCTGGCAGTGCTGAACTACACTTCAGGTACCACCAGCGATCCCAAGGGCGTTATGATTCCTTACCGTGCCATGCTGGTTAACCTTAAGTTCGCCTGCGGCGTGCTGCCTCTTACCAAGGATGAGACAGTGGTTTCAATCCTGCCTATGGCTCATATGTTCGGTCTGGCATTCCAGCTCATGTTCGAGCTCCTGCTCGGTGCCAGCGTCTGCTATCTGGGCAAGATGCCTTCACCCAAGATCCTGTTCGATGCATTCGCCGAGGAAAAGCCGACTCTGGTCATCACCGTACCTCTGGTAATCGAGAAGGTTATCAAGCAGAAGATACAGCCCGTCATGGAGAAACCCATGATGAAGGTTCTCATGGCTATCCCCGGTATCAACCGCATAATCGGCGGAAAGATCCGCTCCAAGATCATCGACGCTTTCGGCGGCAAGATGGACTGCCTGATCGTAGGCGGTGCTGCTTTGAATGCCGAGGTTGAGAAGATACTGCGCAAGATCCACTTCCCCTACACCGTAGGTTACGGAAGCACCGAGTGCGCTCCCCTTATCTCTTATATCGACTGGGAGAAGTACAAGGCCGGTTCTTGCGGCGTAGCTGTTCCCGGATGTCCGGTTGAGGTATTCAGCACAGCTCCCGGTGAGATGGGCGAGCTCCTTGTCAAGGGTGACAACGTGATGCTCGGTTACTATAAGAACCCCAACGCCACCCGCGATGTCATCGACCCTGAAGGCTGGTTCCACACCGGTGATATGGGTACCATCGACAAGCAGGGTTACATCTATATCAAGGGCCGTTGCAAGAACATGATTCTTGGTCCTTCGGGTCAGAATATCTATCCTGAGGAGATTGAGGATATGTACATGAACCAGCCTATGGTATCGGAAGTTCTGATCGTTGACCGCGAACGCAAGCTGGTTGCCCTGGTTCTGCCTGATTACGAGGCCGGCAAGGCTGCAGGTCTGAACGAGCAGCAGGTTCTGGCACGTCTGGAGGAGGATAGAAAGAAGATCAACGACATGCTTCCCGCATATTCTCAGGTTTCAAAGCTTGAAATCCGCACGGAGCCGTTTGAGCGCACTCCCAAGCGCAGCATACGTCGCTTCTTATATAAATAATTTTCTCTATACTGTGTGTTGCAGCGGCCGGGAGGTTTCCTTCCGACCGCTGTTTTTTAACAGTGGGGACGGTTCTTAATGTTGCAGTTTTCCCGGAAAACTGCAACATTAGGAACCGTCCCTAATGTGTTAGTATTTGTTTGATCAGGGGAATGACGGCGGTACGGAGGGATTTGTCGTTGAGGCGGTGCTCGCCTTCAAACCGCTGTGCCTTGGTGTAGTACTTCCGGAATAGGTCGTAGCAGTTGACCGTGGTGTCGTGGTTGCCGAACAGTCCGTAGGTGTTCTCGCGGTCAAAGTCGGTGATGCCCTTGAACTGCTGGCGCTCCATCATATTGAAGTTCTTGATTATCTGTCCGGTAATCTTGAATGTCTTGGCTCCGTCCTTGCGGCCGTTCTGGAAAGGGTAGGTGGTGTTGGCCTTCATGACCTTTGACATGGTCGACATGTTGAACGACGGGTTCACGCATATCTTTTTGTACCCGAACATCTGCTGGGCATACATGGCTCCCATGGACGTTCCCACAATCAGGTCGGGCCGATGCTCAGCCACGTACTCCTTGAGATAGGGTAGCGCCTCGGCGGGGTCTACGGGTATATCGGGCGCAAGTACCTCAACATCGGGAAGCAGATGACGGAGACTCTCCACGGTCCCGCTTGCTCCCGATGACATGAATCCGTGGAAATAGACCAGCTTCATTACTTGCCGGCCTTAAGTCCCTTGATGACGGCGTTGGTGAATCCGGCCTCCTCCATGGCGTTCAGGCCCTTGATGGTGATGCCGCCGGGGGTTGTAACCTTGTCGACCTCCTGCTCGGGGTGTGAACCGTGAGCGAGCAGCAGCTCAACTGCGCCCTTGATGGTGCCAAGCACGATCTCCTGGGCGTCCTTGGGGTAGAATCCCATCTCTACGCCGCCCTCCACGTTGGCGCGGATGTATCGGAACACATATGCTATACCGCATGATGCAAGTGCGGTACCTGCGGTCATCTGTTTTTCCTCAACCTGCTTGGCGAATCCTACCTGGCCGAACAGCTTCTGGATGAGCTCAAGGCTCTCTTTGTTTGCGGTATTTGAGCAGTAGAAGAACACGCCTGCGCCAACCTCAACGGCTATGTTGGGGATAAGGTAAACGACCTGGGGTTTATCGGCACCCTTGTCAAAAAGTTCGGCAAGCTTGTCCAGACCTACGCCGGCAGCGATCGATATGATGAGCTGCTTCTTGTAGTCCAGAGCGCTCTTGACCTCCTCGACTGCTGAGGGAAGGATCCATGGCTTGACTGCGAACAGCACGATGTCGGCACCCTTTACGGCACTTGCGTTATCCTTTGAGATACCGATGCCCGGTACGTCTTTCTTAAGTCCGTCAAGTGTGGCGTCACTACGGTCACAGCAGGTTATATCCTTGGCTGCGAACACATTCTTTGCGGCAAATCCGCGTGCTATTGCGCCTCCCATGTTTCCGGCGCCGATAATAGTGATTTTCATAATTGAAATAATTTGATTGTGCAAATGTACAATTTTTCCGCCATTGGGGACGGTTCTGTTTGGCACTGATTTGCACAGAGTTTTTTTTCTGCAATGAGGCGCCAAACAGAACCGTCCCCATTGGCTACCGCAGCTCATCTGGAAAAAGGAGCCAAACAGAACCGTCCCCTTTGGCTCCCTCCAAAAAGAAAGGCGCCCGTTAGGACGCCTTGGTTTGTGGGTGAAGATGGATTCGAACCACCGAAGTCGAAAGACAGCAGATTTACAGTCTGCCCCATTTGGCCACTCTGGAATTCACCCGGCCTTAAACCCGTCAGGCAATTACTTGCTGGTAAGACGGGTGATATACTTCTCGATCTCCTGACCCTCGTTTGACTCAGGATACTTAGCCTTGATAGTCTTGTAGAGCTTGAGAGCCTGAGCGTTCTTGCCCAGAGACTCGTACATGATACCTGCCTGCAGGTAGTAGTAAGGTGAGAGGAGGTTGTTGTCAGCCTTCTTGGCAGCCTTCTCGAATGTAGCGGCAGCCTTGCTTACCTTATCAAGTGATGCATAGACGTTGGCAAGTGCGCCCAGGGCAGCGGGTGATACCATCTGGTCGTTACCGCTGAACTTGGAGAGGTACTTCTCAGCAAGCTCCATACTGTCAAGCTGTGCGTAGCAGAGACCTGCATAGAGGTTGGCCAGCTTGCCGGCCTTGGTGCTCTGATACTGGCTTGTGAGCTCCTCAAAACCCTCGAAACCGTAAGCGTCACCGTTAAGGGCGGTCTGATAGTCGCCGTTTGCAAAATAGCTCTCACCGGGAAAGATGGCCTCGGCAGCCTTGATCTGGCGGGGCTGAACGACCTTGGCATTGTAAAGCATGCCGCCGGCGATGATTACTATGATTGCTATGAGACAACCGAATATGGTCTTCTTGTTGTTCTCAAAAAACTGTTCTGACTTGGTCAATGCCTCCTCAAGGCCTTTCTGGTCCTGCTGGGGAGCGGGTTTTACTGCTTTTTTTGCCATTGCGTCGTTTTGTTAGCGGGTGCAAAAATAGTCATTTTTTACTTTGTGAAAACAATTTGTAATAAAAAAGAGTCGATATAGGGGAAAAGAAATTAATTTCGCGTTCAGGAAAACCATAACTCTGTCCCAATGTTACTTGAACATCTGTTCGTCCAGGACTATCGCAATATACTCCAGGCTGACCTTGATTTTTCCCCTAAACTCAACTGTTTTGTGGGTAAAAACGGCATGGGAAAGACCAATCTTCTCGATGCGGTCTACTGCCTCTCGTTCTGCCATAGCTCCCTGAGCCTGACGGACCAGATGACCTTGAGGCACGGAGCCGAATGCTACCAGCTTCAGGGCACCTACAGGTTACCATCGGCCGACAAGACCGTGATAGGCTGTGTGTCAAAGAAGGGGCACAAGCAGTTCAAGCGCGACGGCAAGGAATACCAGCGTTTCTCGGACCATATAGGATATATACCGCTGGTCATGGTATCGCCCCAGGACACCGAACTCATAGGCGGCGGAAGTGACGAACGCCGCCGTTTCATGGATATAATCATTTCCCAGTACGATAACGAGTACCTTAAACTCCTTATCTCATATAACAAGGCTGTCCAGCAGCGTAACGCGCTTCTTAAGATGGAGCATGAGCCGGACCGTGAGCTGTTCCTGATGTGGGAGCAGACCATGGCCGATACGGGTCAGAAAATCTATGAGAAACGTCGCAGCCTGACCGACCGTCTGGTCCCCATTTTCAGCGATATGTACTCGCTCATAGGCGTGGACCGCGAGCAGGTATCGCTCTCCTATATATCACACCTGGAACGCGGTGACCTGATGGCCCAGCTCGATGAGAACCGCCGTCGTGACCGCGCCGTGGGATACACCCTGAACGGCATCCACAAGGATGAACTTGAGATGAACCTGGACGGTTATCCCATACGCCGCGAGGGCTCGCAGGGGCAGAACAAGAGCTATCTGGTGGCTCTCAAACTTGCTCAGTACCGTCTGCTCCGTGAGGCGTGCGGCAAGCGTCCCATCCTTTTGCTCGATGACATATTCGATCGTCTGGATGCCGAGAGGGTAAGCCGTATCATCTCACTTGTGTCCGATGACAGCAAGTTCGGACAGGTATTCATAACCGATGTGGACCGCAACCATATTGACGGCATTCTTGACGGCTCGGGATGCGACCACAAGGTATTCACCGTTCAGGAGGGCGAGGTGATATGAAAAAGACTGACTCCGAGAAGGTGGGAGGCGTGATACAGCAGTATCTGCGCGAGATGGGACTCGAGACTCCGCTCAACGAGCACAGGGTCATCCAGGCATGGGGCAAGGTCCTGGGCCCGGCCGTTTCACGTTATACCAAGGAACTCCGTATCTACAACCAGGTCCTGTTCGTAACCCTTACATCGGCTGCGCTCCGGAACGAGCTTATGATGAGGCGCACCGAACTGGTGTCCCGTCTCAACGCCGAAGCCGGGGCCCAGGTGATCACACAGATTGTCCTTAGATGAACCGTCTATACGTTTAGCCGACCAGCCGTTGAAACGGCTGGTTACCCGTATCATACACCTACGGTGTTCAGAGGATTTTTATTTTAATATGTCGATGGCCCGGATGACGGTGGGGTCGGAGAGGTTTATGAAGGTGATGTAATCCTGCATCTCCAAAGCATCGTAAATGATGTTGCCGTAGAGGGCGTTACGCATCTGCTTGCGGGCAGGACGGCTCAGGGTGTTGTCTCTCTTGACTCCGTTCCTGGCGGCGTAATCGTAGAACTGGTTGAGCACGTTGTCAGCATCCAGATAGCCCGTGATATCGCTGTGGGTCTTCATTCCGCTGAAATCGGAACGTTTCTTATCCACATACTTGAATGAGAACTTGTTGACCAGGCTCTTGCGTACCACGTTGGAGTAGTAGTCGGAGTAACCGGTGGTATCCTGTGCCACGAATACATCGGGCATGATACCTCCGCCGCCGTAGACGGTACGGCCGCCCTTGGTCTTGAACACCTCGTTCTCGTTGAGCTTTATGCTGTCGGCCGAGAAGAACTCTCCGTGCTCGTAGCGCTTTACTATATCCATGGCGTAATCCTCATCGGAATCACCGTAGGGCTTCTGGATGCATCGGCCCGAGGGGGTATAGTAACGGGCTATGGTTATGCGCAGGCTCGAGCCGTCGGTAAAGTCAATCGGCTCCTGTACCAGACCCTTGCCGAACGAGCGGCGTCCCACTACGGTACCGCGGTCGTTGTCCTGGATGGCGCCGGTGAATATCTCGGCAGCTGAGGCCGATGACTCATCGATCATGACAACCAGAGGAATGGAGGTGTAGTGGCCGTGTCCGTTGGCATACTGCTTTGCCACGGGATTGTGCGCACCCTGCGTATATACTATAAGGTCGTTCTTGGGCAGGAACTCGTTGGCCATCTGTATGGCTGCGCCCAAATAACCGCCGCTGTTGCCTCTAAGGTCGATGATAAGCTTCTTCATGCCCTTGCTGCTCAGCTCGGCCAGGCTGACCATCATCTCCTGGAAGGTGGTCTCGCCGAACTTGTTTATCATGATGTAGCCGATGCCGTTCTCGGGTGATATCATATAGGCGGCATCGACGCTCTTTACAGGTATGTCACCGCGTACTATGGTGAAATCGACCAGGTTGGGCTCGCCGTTACGCATCACGCTGATCTTGACCGTGGTGCCCTTGGGGCCCTTGAGGTTCTTGACGATCTCGTTGCTGGGTATCTTGCGGCCTGCGAACAGGGAGTCGTTTATGAGTATGATGCGGTCACCGGCCAGCACGCCTACCTTCTCGGAGGGTCCTCCGTGGATCACGTTGTTCACGCGGACCGTGTCATCCTGCATGGAAAACTGGATGCCGATGCCCGAGAAACTGCCGTGGAGTTCGTCATTGCTCTCCTGCGTCTCCTCGGCGGGATAGTAGGCGGAGTGGGGGTCGAGTTCCTGAAGTATGGTGGGCAGGACCCGGTCTATGATGGAGTCCATATCGACAATATCCACATATTTATGGTCGATGGCCTTGATCAGGGTCTCAACCTTCTGTGAACCGGAGGTGGTACCGAGAACCATCTGGGGAGTGTGTCTCTTAAAGAAACCGATCATGATCTCCACTCCCAGGATAAATCCCATGACCAGTACAAACAAAATCTGAATTATCTTTTTAAAGGTGTTCATTTCTCAGAGTTCAAATCCATGTATTCAACTTCAATTCCTGCACGTTTGAGCAGGTCCACGCCATCGGTCAGCCTGTACTGTTCGGTATAGATCACACGCTTTATTCCTGACTGGATTATGAGCTTGGCGCATTCTATGCAGGGCGATGCGGTAACATACAGCGTGGCTCCGTCACTGCTGTTCGATGAGCGCGCCAGCTTGGTGATGGCATTGGCCTCGGCATGCAGCACGTAGGGCTTGGATACGTTGTTCTCATCCTCGCATATATTCTCGAATCCGGTGGGGGTACCGTTGTATCCGTCGGATATTATCATGTTGTCCTTTACGACCAGGGCTCCCACCTTGCGCCTTACGCAATAGGAGTTCTCGGCCCAGATCTGAGCCATCCTGGCATATCGGCGGTCAATCGCCGCTTTTTTTGATTCGTCCATCTCAAGCCAATAATCAGGTTGTCAAATTCTCAAGCGCGGGTATCAGAATCTCCTTGCGGTGCAGTGATATCAGATTGTCAGCCTCAAGGGAGTTGAGTTCACGCGATACGTTCAGTCTTGTGGCGTCCATGAGGACCGCCAGGTCATTCATCTTGATGGCGAGCCTTTTCTGACCGGTCTGGAAGTCGGAGAGTCCCTTTATGAAACGGATAATGCGCTCTCTCAGGGTCATGCCGTCCAGGCTCCAGATATGGCTGTCGAGCTGCTGCACGCGTCCGCTCAGTATGTTGAGCAGGTTCATGCGGCAGATGTTGTACTTACCCAGTTCCGAGTATATGTACAGCTTGTCAACCATGAGGAATCCGCACGGCGTAAGTGCCGTGTAGGTGCGCTGGTAGCTGCCGGCTCTTCCGAACATGGAATAGGGTTCTATGAGGCAGGGGGCGTCAATGGACTCCATGAAGGTGAACTTTCCGTCCATGCCGTCACGTGAACTCTCTACCGTTCCGTTTATGAGAAAAGCCAGGCTGCTGCATCTCTGGCCGGAGCTGATGACGGTGCTGCCCTCCTCATATCGGACAAAATCCAGACGTATTTTCTGCAGCAGGCTGTTGAAATCAGCCTGACTCATGCCCTGGAATAGTGGCAGGCTCAGCAGAGTATCATACATCGGTAGTTCCATGACAAAATGAATTCACGCAAAGTTAATGTTTTTTTTTATGTAGGTTTGGTAATAATCATGAGGATTCACTATTTTTGTAAAAAGGCTTTTTTAATTTTTCAACCAATTATTATTTCTAACCTATGATGGACTTTTTTAATTCTTTGGAAACGTCACAGAAGTTCTTTTGGGCAATCGCAATTTGCGCGTCTCTGGTTTTTGTCATCCAGACTGTCCTCACATTCGTGGGATTGGGTGCCGATACCGATGTCGACGCAGGTCCTATGGACTCTGCAGGTGATGTCACGGAGGACGGCGGACTGAACGGAGTGTTCTCCTTCCGCAACCTGATCAACTTCCTGCTCGGATACGGATGGGCAGGCGTGCTTCTGGACGAGACCATCGCCAGCCCGTTGCTGCTTCAGATCGTGGCAATCGTGGTAGGCCTCTTGTTTGTGCTGGCTTTCGTATTTATGCTGAGCCAGGTAATGAAACTCTCCCATGACGGTAGTTTCAGACTCTCTGAATCTGTAGGACTCACGGCCGATGTGTACCTGCGTATCCCCGCCGCCCGTTCAGGACGCGGCAAGGTCCAGGTGAGCGTCAAAGGCTCTGTCCATGAGATCGATGCCATAACCGATAACGACGCCGAGATACCTACCGGCGGTCAGGTCAAGATCCTTGAGGTTGCCGGTGATGACGTAGTAGTGGTAAAGTAATCAATTTGAACAACTAACATCTTTAATAAACACATGACACTTTTAAACATCCTCCTTAGCGGGAGCAGTAACATTCCACTTTTAGTTGTAATAGGAGTAGTTCTCCTGTTCATCCTGTTTGTAACAATCATCCGCAGGTACCGCCGTTGCCCGTCGGACAAGATCCTGGTAGTTTACGGTAAGACCGGTGGCGGCTCCGCCAAGTGCATACACGGCGGTGGTAAGTTCGTATGGCCTGTAATTCAGGACTATGCATACCTTAGCCTGACACCTATCTCTATAGATGCCAACCTGACCAACGCACTGAGCCGTCAGAACATCCGCGTTGATGTACCCTGCCGCTTCACCGTAGGTATATCGACAGAGCCCGACAGCATGAACAACGCAGCCGAGCGTCTGCTGGGCCTCACAGCCGAGGAGATTCAGGAACTGGCACGTGATATCCTGTTCGGTCAGCTCCGTCTGGTTATCGCCACCATGTCAATCGAGGAGATCAACAGCGACCGTGACACCTTCCTGGAGAAGATTGCCAAGAACGTTGAGGTTGAGCTCAAGAAAATCGGACTTCGTCTTATCAACGTAAACGTAACCGATATCAAGGATGAGTCAGGTTATATCCAGGCTCTGGGTAAGGAGGCTGCCGCCAAGGCTATCAACGAGGCTAAGGTAAGCGTAGCCGAGCAGGATAGAAACGGTGAGATCGGTAAGGCTGAGGCCGTAAAGGAGACACGTATCCGTACATCACAGGCTAACGCCGTAGCCGTACAGGGTGAGAACAACGCCAAGGTTGAGATTGCCAACTCTGATGCATTCCGCCGTGAGAAAGAGGCTGAGGCCAACCGTCTGGCTGTAACAGCTGAGAAGGTTCAGCAGGCTAAGGCGCTGCAGGATGCCTACATCGCTGAGCGTGACGCCGAGAACGCCCGTGCCGAGCGTGAGCGTTCAACCCAGCAGGCCAACATCCTGGTTGCCCAGCAGGTTGAGAAGGACCGTATCATCATAGCTGCCGAGGCTGAGGCCGAGAAGCTCCGCGTAAGCGCCAAGGGTGAGGCCGATGCCATATTCGCCCGTATGGAGGCTGAGGCTAAGGGTTACTATGAGATCCTGACCAAGCAGGCTGCCGGTTATGACAAGATGGT
>CACZCX010000034.1 GCA_902779875.1 uncultured Bacteroidales bacterium
GAATAGAGTTTGGGGATTATCTCACCGAACAGCAGAAGTATAAAAGTCAGTACCACTGTAAGCACCAGGAACTCCACCCACTCCACGCTGAACACCATCATCTGGGCAAAGGCAAGGTCCAGCAGCAGGATGATGGCCACGTTGACCAGATTGTTGGCGGTGAGTATGGTGGCAAGCAGGCGTTCGGAGTCTGAAAGCAGCGACGCAGCCTTGCGGTGACGGTAGGAATCCTCATCGGATATGGACTTGAGTTCCTCGGGCGAGAGGGAGAAAAACGATGTCTCCGATGCCGATACGAACCCTGAAAGAACCAAAAGAAGCAGGGCCGTCACCATTGCGATGACGGACCCCGCTGTAGGAGCATTGAAGCTGACAGCCTCATGGACTGCAGTCAATGAAGTGATTATTAGACCAGTTTCTATAATGCAGTTACTTTAAGTCAAAATGGAATGTCGGGGTTTCCGGATTCCGGTACAGGAGCCGATGCGGGAGCCGGCTGGGCATCCTGCTTGGCCTGTCTTGATGAAAGCATCTCCATGGTATCCACAAAGATTTCGGTTACATAACGCTTTACACCGTTCTGGTCATCGTAACTGCGGTTACGGATGGAGCCTTCGATGTAGAGCTTGTCTCCTTTGTGAACGTATTTTTCAACGGTCTCGGCCAAACCTCTCCAGAATACGAGGTTGTGCCATTCAGTACGGTCGGGCACCTGTGTGCCGTTCTGAGCAGTGTAGCCACGTTCAGTCGTGGCAAGGGTAAGATTAGCTACGCAAACATGGTTGTCCAGATATCTCACATCCGGATCCTTACCCACATTACCAATTAAAATTACTTTGTTAACTGACATAATAATTAGGTATTATAAAAATTTCAGGAGCAAATATAATCATAGGGGCAGATGATTCCAAATTAACAGACGTTTTTTTGCGTATCGGCCCGCAATGGAATAATTACACATTTTTTAGAACAAAAAGGGTTGAAATGTTTTACATATCACCAAAAAAGAGCTACATTTGCAACTCGAAAAAGAGAAAGAGACATTTTAGACTTAAATTATTGACAATATGACAAAAGCAGAAGTTGTTAGCGAGATTGCCAAGAAGACCGGTATCGACAAGACCGATGTTCTGGCATGTGTGGAGGGTTTCATGGAAGTCGTAAAGGATTCTCTTGAGAATGATGAGAACGTATACCTGAGAGGTTTCGGCAGCTTCATCACCAAGAAGAGAGCAGCCAAGGCAGCACGCGACATTCTCAAGAATACAACAATCACCGTTCCTGAGCACAAGATTCCCGCCTTCAAACCGGCCAAGACTTTCGCTCAAGCTGTTAGAAAGTAATAGTTAACATAAATATCAACGATTATGCCAAGCGGTAAAAAGAAGAAAAGACATAAGATGTCTACGCACAAGCGTAAAAAAAGACTGAGAAAGAACAGACATAAGAGCAAATAAGCCAGTCTGACAGCAATCTTTTAAAGAACAAACTTGCCGTGAGTTTATTTCGTCAGGTTTGTTCTTTGCTTTAATAAAAGAACGACCAAACTACAATCACACCCGATGACAAGCGAACTGACAATCAACGTCCAGCCCGACAGCATACAGATAGCCATTACCGAGGACCACAATCTGGTGGAATACCAGAAAGACGCCCAGGAGGTTACCTTTGCCGTAGGAAACCTGTACCTTGGACGCGTCAAGAAACTGATGCCGGGACTCAACGCCTGCTTTGTGGACGTAGGTTCGGAAAAGGAGGCTTTCCTGCACTATCAGGACCTCTCACCTCAGTTCGCTTCACTCAAGAAATATGTCAAACAGGTCCGCGCCAACCGCAAGAAACTCACTCCGTTCAGCAAGGCGCAGTTCGTTCCGTTTGACGAGAAGTCGGGTAATATAAGCACAGCCCTCGAGCAGGGTGACGAGATTATCGTTCAGGTAATCAAGGAGCCTATCTCAACCAAAGGTCCGCGCCTGACCGGCGAGATATCGTTTGCCGGCCGTTTCCTGGTGCTCATACCTTTCGGCGACAAGGTTTCGGTATCATCGAAAATCAAGTCAACCGAGGAGCGTGCACGCCTCAAACAGCTCATACACAGCATCAAGCCCAAGAACTGCGGCGTAATAGTACGCACCGTTGCCGAAGGTAAGCGCGTGGCCGAGCTGGACAACGAGCTTTCCATACTCTATCAGCGCTGGGAAGACAGCCTGGCCAGAGCCCAGAAAGCCGAGAAGGCCCCCTCACTTATCTTTGAGGAGACAAGCCGCACAATAGCCATATTGCGCGACATGCTCAACTCGTCATACGAGTCCATTCATGTGGATGACGAGAAGACTTATCAGGAAATCCGCGACTACGTATCACTGATAGACCCGGAGAAGACCAAGATCGTCAAGCTATACAAAGGTGAGTTGCCCATATTCGACAACTTTGCCATAACCAAGCAGATCAAGTCCTCTTTCGGCCGTATAGTATCATACAAGAGCGGAGCCTACCTTATTATTGAACATACCGAGGCCCTTCATGTGGTCGATGTCAACAGCGGCCACCGCGTCAAGGCCGGCACCCAGGAGGAGAACGCCCTCGAGGTGAATCTGGGAGCAGCCGACGAACTGGCCCGCCAGCTGAGACTGCGCGACATGGGCGGCATTATCGTGGTCGACTTCATAGACATGGCTCTGGCCGAAGACCGCCAGAAGCTCTACGAGCGCATGTGCCAGAATATGGAGCGTGACCGCGCCAAGCACAATATACTGCCTCTGAGTAAGTTCGGCCTTATGCAGATTACGCGTCAGAGAGTACGTCCTGTGATGGATGTCCCTGTTGACGAAGCCTGCCCCTCCTGCTTTGGAACAGGCACCATAAGACCCTCCATACTCTTTACGGATCAGCTTGAGAACAAGATCAGCTGTCTGGTAAGACAGATGAACACCAAGCGGTTCCGTCTGTACGTACACCCCTACGTGTACGCGTATATAAACAAGGGGCTTTTCCCTCTCCGTCTCAAGTGGTCACTCCAGTACGGATTCGGAGTAAAGGTCCTTCCTGACCAGAACCTGCCCTTCCTTTCATACAGGTTCATCGGTCCGTCCGGCGATGAGATCGACATGAAGGAGGAGCACGAGATTCTCTGACTCTCACCATGACGGGCATCTCCCGTCATTCATTTTATCCTTACATTTTTTGACGCCCGCATTAACAAATCTTATGCAGTTGCGTCTTATTATCGGAAACAGTCAAGAAAACAGATGACACCGGAAGTCCTGACAGAAACATTCAAGTCATTGAGCGACGGGCTCTACAGGGTGGCATACTATATTCTTGAATCTGAGAACGATGCACAGGATGCCGTGCAGGACCTGTTCGTGAAGCTCTGGGGCAACCGGGACCAGTTGGATACGGTACTCAACTTCAAGGCTTACTGCACCACCCTGATGAAGAACCTCTGTATAGACCGTCTCCGTAAGGAGCAGAGAGTACAGGGAATAGAAGTTGGAACCGACATCGTTGAATCCAGGCGTGTGGACGAGGACTATGACGCCCGTGAAAAACTGGAAAGGGTGCTGGCCGCGATTGAAAGACTACCCGAGCGCCAGCGTGATGTGATGAAGATGTATGTACTGGAGGAGATGTCGTACGATGAGATTGCACAGAAAACAGGAATGACGAATTTAACCTTGAGGGTACTGCTCAGCAACGCCCGCAAGACTTTAAGAAGCCAAATATGAAAAAGTTGGAAGAATTAGAAAGGTTGGACATGCTTGATCTTGAGCGTATAGCACAAGACGAAAGCATCAAGGTACCGGCTACGCTCAAACACGACATAGCCATTACCGCAAGGGCCCTGGAGATGGCCTCCAAGGAGGAGGAAGTGAACGTTGCAGCAAGCCGCAGACCGTTCCGTCACAGGATTGCCATGTTCTCATATCCCGCCGCAGCAGTGGCAGTGATAGCCGTAGGACTTGCCCTTACGTTCCGCGACATTCCCAAGGACACTTTCGACGATCCAAAACTGGCCTACACCCAGATGGAACAGGTATTCGGTTTCATATCCGAGAAGATGAACACCGGCATGGCTATAGCTGACGCAGCCGAACCGGCATTTGAAAAAACGATAAACGCTTTACAATGAAAAGGATAGCAGTATTAGTAGCAGCATTGTTTCTGCTCACAGCCAACGCCTGGTCACAGGACGGCAAGGGAATCTACAACAAGTACTCCGACCATGAGGAGGTAAGCGCAGTCTACATCTCTTCATCCATGTTCAAGCTGATAGGACGCGTGCCTGACATGAACGTAGGTGACGGATCCATGAACCTGGGCCCGCTCATCAAGAGCCTGAACTGCATGTACCTGATAGACTGTGACGATCCGGACGTATCGAGAGAGATCAAGTCCGATGTCAACAAGTTCATCAACAAGTACAAGTTCGACATGCTGATGGAGGTAAAGGACCGCGGAGAGACGGTGAGAATCTACACCACCGGCGATGAAAAGACCGTAACGCAGTTCATACTGACCGCATCGGAAGAATCAGCGTTCACGTTCATCTGCCTGGACGGCACAATGAGCCGCGAAGAGCTTGAGAAAGTAATAGCGAAAGCCGCCAAGGAGATGGATTAGCGGAGCAGAAGCGTCATGCCGACCCTCAGAGGATTTGAATCCGATAAGCGGTTACGGTTGGCAAGCGGCTTCATCCTGACTCCGAACTGCTGCGAAACAGACCAAAGACTGTCATCCCTTTTCACAACATAGGTCCCGTGCTCACGATCAGCACGGGCCTTTTTTCTTTCCAGGAAAATGAGAGTGCCCACAGGAGGTACGAACTTACGGTCCACCTCATTGAAGCGGCGCAGCATACTCAGCTGCATGCCATATTCACGGGCTATATCCTTGAGGGTCTCACCCTCACGCAGACGTACGCAACGCTGACCGTTCACCAGCAGCGGCTGATGAGGCAGCTGACCCGGTTTGAGATTAGTGCCACCCTTGTCATAACGGTCCAGGCCGTATCTTTCAATCAGTTCAATCAGTTTGGTGGCGTATGTGGGAGAGGTAGCGTAACCGGCAGCCTTAAGACCCTTAGCCCACCCCTTGTAATCGTCATGACGTAGTTTGAACAGGTCACGGTAGCGGGCGCCGTTAACCAGGAACAGGGAATGGTCCTTGTATGAATCCTCGGCATTGGAATAGCATCTGAAACATTCCTGACGGGCATCGTCATCATGATACATTTTGCCGCCCTTCCAGTCAGAGTGGCACTTGATTCCGAAATGGTTGTTGCATTTGGTAGCCAGGGAACTGCGTCCCGCATCGGACTCCAGAAGTCCCTGCGCCAGGGTGATGCTGGCCGGTATGCCGTATCTCTTCATCTGGTCAACCGCCATGTCGCTGTATCGGGCTATATAGGCCGAATAGGGATCTTTACCTGAATACTCTTTCGTGCTTGTGGCGACAGGCTTAGTCACGGAACATGATGTCAGGGCAAGTACCAGAAGGAGAACGGTGTAACGGATAGCTTTCATCATCACTCGGGTTGGTAACGCGAAGTTAATCCAAATAAGTGACACATATTGGAACAAGCAAGAAAAAAAAGTAACTTAGCAGTCCCGTAACCGACTATCAAAGTATGAAAAAGCTTAGCCGTACAATAAACTGGAGTGTAGTGAGCCAGGATGAACTGGAGAGTGAGGACCTCAAGCTGGTGAATGCCGCCAAGGAGGCCACTGCCGGCAGCTGGTCACCCTACTCCGGATTCCGTGTGGGCGCTGCTCTCAGACTCGATGACGGCACCGTGGTAACCGGTAGCAACCAGGAGAACGCCGCCTACCCGTCAGGGCTCTGCGCCGAGCGCACCGCACTGTTTACGGCAGGACACGCCCATCCCGGCAAGGCTGTCACGGCACTGGCCATAGCGGCCCGTAATGACAAGGGTTACACCGCTCAGCCCATAACACCGTGCGGCGCGTGCCGCCAGGTGCTCGCCGAGACCGAGCAGCGCGGTGGCCGTCCCATCCGCTACATACTCTACGGGGCAGAAGGTACCATGATTATCGATGAAGGCACCGATGCCATCCTGCCATTCTGTTTCGGGGCCGACTCAATGAAGTAGTCATGCACTCCATGACGGTCTGCCACTGTGTCACTGCTATCAGCGTGGCACAATCTTTGTTGTGTATTAGTCTGAATTGTAAGAATATCTGAAATGAGCAAAGGAAACAAACATAAAATGTCAGAAAATTTCAAATCCGAGGAGAAAGAAGAGAAAGAGATTCTGAAAGACGGTGAGCAGCCCGCTGCCGCCGGCGAGGAGGCAAAAGAGGAGCAGGAGGCTCCCGCAGAGGAGGAGACCGTAGAGGCCAAGCTGGCCAAGAGCGAGGCCGAGAACGCCGAACTCAAGGACCGCGTGCTACGCCAGATGGCCGAGTTCGACAATTACCGCAAGCGCACCATGAAGGAGAAGGCCGAGCTTATCCTGAACGGAAGCGCAGGTGTGGTTACCGATATCCTGCCCGTGATAGACGACCTGGAGAGGGCAATCGCCAACTCATCGAAATCAGAGGATTACAACGCTCTCAAGGAGGGCGTGGAACTCATCTACAACAAGCTCATGCACATACTGGAGCAGAAAGGCCTGCAGAAGATCAGCCCCAAGAACGAGCCGTTCGACACTGATTTCCACGAGGCCATAGCCATGATACCGGCACCTGACGAGGCATCGAAAGGACTGGTACTGGACTGCGCCATAGACGGATACAAACTTAACGACAAAGTACTGCGCCACGCAAAGGTGGCCGTTGGAGAATAATACCTGGAACAGATGGCAAAAAGAGATTACTATGAAGTGCTGGAGGTCGCAAAGACCGCTACAGCCGATGAAATAAAGAAGGCTTACCGCAAGAAAGCCATACAGTACCACCCTGACAAGAACCCCGGCGACAAGGAGGCTGAGGAGAAGTTCAAGGAGGCGGCTGAGGCTTACAGCGTACTGAGTGACCCTGACAAGCGCGCCAAGTACGACCAGTTCGGATTTGACGGCCTGAACGGAGCTTCAGGATTCGGCGGAGGCGGCGGATTCAGCGGCGCCGGAATGTCCATGGACGACATATTCTCCATGTTCGGTGACATATTCAGCGGTGGCGGATTCGGCGGGTTCGGCGGATTCGGCGGCAGCCGTACGCGCCAGCGCGGAGAGCGCAAGTCACGCGGATCGGACCTGAGAGTCAAGGTGGCCCTGACGCTTGAGGAGATCAACACCGGCGTGACCAAGAAGTTCAAGCTCAAGAAGCTGGTTCCCTGCCAGCACTGCAAGGGCACGGGAGCCAAGGACGGCTCTACCGTAGAGACCTGCCCCGACTGTCACGGCACAGGTACCGTGCTGCGCACACAGCAGAGCTTCTTCGGCATGGTACAGACCCAGACCGTCTGCCCCCGTTGCGGCGGTGAGGGTAAAATCATCAAGGACCGTTGTCCCCATTGCAGCGGTGACGGCGTAGTCTATGGTGAGGAGATAGTTGAAATCAATATACCGGCCGGCGTATCGGAAGGCATGCAGCTCTCAGTAGAGGGCAAGGGAAATGCCGGAAAACACAACGGTTACAACGGCAATCTGCTGGTTCTGATTGAGGAACTACCCCACAAGGATCTGGTCCGCGACGAGAACGACCTGGTTTACAACCTGCTGCTTACAGTGCCGCAGGCAGCCATGGGCGGAGCAATCGAGATACCCACCCTGGACGGAGCCGTCAAGCTCAAGATAGAACCGGGCACACAGCCGGGCAAGATGCTGCGCCTGCGCGGCAAGGGCCTCCCGGAGGTGAACAGCAGCCGTCGCGGCGACATGATAGTGAATGTAAGTGTTTATATCCCCGAAACACTTTCCAAGGAGGAGAAGCAGGCCATGGAGAAGTTCCAGACATCGGACCATTTCCAGCCAACTCCGTCCGTCAAGGAAAAACTGTTCCGCAAATTCCGTAGCTATTTTGACTGATGACTTATCAGGAAGCAGTAGAGTATCTCTACACTCAGACACCCCTTTTCCAGAACGTAGGCCAGGAGGCTTACAAGGAGGGCCTTTACAACACAGTGACCATAGACCGCCATCTGGGTTGCCCTCATAAACTGTACAAGACAATACACGTAGCCGGCACCAACGGCAAAGGCAGCGTATCACATACCCTGGCCGCCATCCTGCAGGCATCGGGCCTTAAGACAGGCCTCTACACATCACCCCATCTGACCGATTTCCGCGAGCGCATAAGGGTAAACGGAAAACCTGTCAGCCCTCAGTTCGTGGTATCATTCATTGAGAAGAACCGCGAGTTCCTGGAGCCGCTCCACCCGTCATTCTTTGAGGTAACCACAGCCATGGCTTTCAGCTGGTTCGCCGAACAGGAGGTCGATGTAGCCGTGATCGAGACAGGACTGGGAGGAAGGCTGGACTGCACCAACATCATAACCCCGGTGCTCTCAATCATAACCAACATAGGGTTCGACCACATGAAGTTCCTGGGTGATACGCTCTCCGGAATAGCATACGAGAAGGCCGGAATCATAAAGAAAAACGTACCGGTCATTATAGGCGAAGACCAACCCGAGACCCGCACTGTGTTTGAACGCAAGGCCGAGGAGATGGGTACAAAAATCATCTTTGCACAGGATAATTGTAAGATTATTTCGCATGAATACGTAAACCCGTCCAAAGTGGTTTACGAGACAGCCGCCCTGCCCGCCCTTGAAAGCGGACTGGCCGGACTCTGCCAGGAGAAGAATGCCAATACCATTCTGACAGCAGTCGACGAGCTGGCCCGCAAGAGGTTCAACATACCTGAGGCCGCCATAAGAAAAGGCTTCAAGGATGTATGCCGCATGACAGGATTGCGCGGACGCTGGCAGATTGTGGGAAAGAAACCTGACATTATCTGTGACACGGGCCACAACAGCCACGGTCTCAAGTATATAGCCCAGCATCTGGAGGAGCTCTCCTCGAAGCCCGGATTCGGTCAGCTGCGTATAGTGATGGGCATGGTCAACGACAAGGATGTGACCGATGTCCTGGCACTCATGCCGCGTAATGCCAAGTACTATTTCACGCAGGCATCGGTCAAGAGAGCGCTTGAGGCATCGGCACTCAAAGAGATGGCCAAACAGGCAGGACTGACAGGAAGGGCATACTCTACGGTACCCCTGGCTGTAGCGGCGGCACAACGTGAGGCAGCCCCCGAGGACCTGATTTTTGTAGGAGGCAGCACATTCGTGGTTGCCGACCTGCTTTCCATGCCGGATTTCTTTATCCAGGGCTGATTATTTTTGGGCGTTTCGCTTGCAACAGTATATGAAATTGGCTTAATTTGCGTTGTTTTATTTTTAATAACCAATTAAGCCAATCATATTATATGAGCGATTACTTCGTCAAAGACAATCTGGCCGGCCTCAAGAGAGAGGATTTCCAGGCTACAGTCCAGGGTAAGAAAACAGACCTTTACATACTCAAGAACAAGAAAGGCAGCGAGATAGCCATCACCAATTTTGCAGGTGCACTCCTGGCAGTAATGATGCCGGACCGCAACGGCAAGATGGAGAGCGTGGTATGGGGACATGACAGCCTCAAGCACGTGATGGAGAGTGAGGAGACCTACCTGAGCGTTCTCATCGGACGTTACGGCAACCGTATAGCAAACGGCAAGTTCACACTCGACGGCAAGCAGTACACTCTTGCCATCAACAACGACCCCAACAGCCTTCACGGCGGTCCCACCGGTTTCCACAAGCGTGTGTTCGACGCAGAACAGACCGATGCATGCACACTTAATCTTCACTACCTGTGCAAGGACGGTGAGGAGGGATTCCCCGGCAACCTTGATGTAAACGTGACCTACCGCCTTACCGATGACAACGAGCTCGTAATCGAATATGAGGCAACAACTGACAAGAAGACCGTAGTATGCCTGACCAACCACGCATACTTTACGCTGAACGGCATGAAGAAGAACCCTCTCACGGTTCTGGATTACGACATGATGATCAATGCCGATCACTATATCCCCATTGACAACACTGCAATACCCCTTGGCACAATTGACAAGGTTGAGGGCACATCATTCGACTTCCGCACCCCGCACAAGGTGGGTGAGCGCATCGAGAAGGGTGAGCAGACCAAAAACGGCAACGGCTACGACCACTGCTGGGTCCTCAACAAGCGTGAGCCGGGTGAGCTGAGCCTGGCTGTAAAGTGTTCAGACCCTGCCAGCGGCCGCACTCTGGAGTGCTGGACCACCGAGCCCGGCGTACAGTGCTATACAGGCAACTACTGCAGCGGCAGCACCTGCGCCCACGGATCGACACTGCCCAAGCGCTGCGCCATCTGCTTTGAGGCCGAGCATTTCCCCGACAGCCCCAACAACCCCTACTTCCCGACCACAGTACTAAATCCGGGAGAGGTTTATTCACAGACTACCATTTATCGTTTCGGAGCGGAATAAGCCCTTATGGACACGACCACTCTGAGAAACAGGTTCCGCCAGCAGTTCGGCACAAGCGGTGACCTGTACTTTTCGCCCGGGCGCATAAACCTGATCGGCGAACACACTGACTACAACGGCGGCTTTGTATTTCCCGGAGCCGTTGACAAAGGCGTAGCAATAGAGATTTACCGCAACGGCTCACGTAAGGTATGCCTCCTGGCACTTGACAGGGATGACGTACCCTACGTGGAGTTCAGCCTCGACGACAAAGAGAAACCCGCCCAGCACTGGGCATGCTACATTTTCGGAGTATGCAAGGAGCTGGAGAAACGCGGCGTGACCCTGGGAGGATTCAACGCCGCCATCACAGGCGATGTACCTCTAGGCGCCGGCATGTCATCATCGGCCGCGCTGGAGAGCGTGTTCGCATTTGCCCTGAACACCATGTTCGCCGACGGCAGGGTCGATAAGTTCGAGCTCGCCAAGATAGGCCAGGCCACAGAGCACAACTACTGCGGAGTCAAATGCGGCATCATGGACCAGTTCGCATCGGTCATGGGCCGCGAAGGATGTCTCATACGTCTGGACTGCCGCTCACTTGAATATGAGTATTTCCCGTTTGATCCCAAAGGCTATAAACTCGTACTTGTAAACTCTGGAGTGAAGCACTCCCTGGGTAACGAGTACAACGAGCGCCGTGAAAGCTGCGAGAAGGCGGTTGCGCTCATGAACGAGCAGTTCGGAGGAGTGGAGACTCTGCGTGACGCCAACTACCAGATGCTCGACGCAGTCAAAGGCGGACTGACCGATGACGACTACCGCCGCGCCAAGTACGTCCTTGACGAGAAAGAGCGTGTACTTGCCGTATGCGACGCTCTTAACGAAGGCAAATACGAACTGGTGGGACAGAAGATGTACGAGACCCACTGGGGACTGAGCCGCGACTACACCGTAAGCTGCCCCGAGCTGGACTTCCTGGTTGAGACAGCGCAGGAGTGCGGCGTGACCGGCAGCCGTATAATGGGAGGCGGATTCGGAGGCTGCACCATCAACCTGGTACGCGAGACCATTGCTGACAAGTTCATATCCAAGGTCAAGCGCGAATACGCACGCAAGTTCGGTATCATACCGGAGATATACCAGGTCGTTATAGGCGACGGCTCAAGAAAACTGCAATAAATTTATAATCAACCAAATAACAAACCAAAATGAAAAAATCAAGTATTATCCTGATGGCAGGCATGCTCGCACTGACAGCCTGTTCGGAGAAGACGGCTCCCGTCCTTGACAGAGCTGACTTCCAGATGGAATTTACAGGTAAGCAGACTGACCTCTACAGGCTCAGCAACAAGAACGGTTGCGAGATCTACGTAACCAATTTCGGCGCACGTATCGTTGCCATCATGGTTCCTGACAAGGACGGCAAGATGCAGGATGCAGTCATCGGATTCAAGAACATCCAGGACTACACCACTCAGGCCAGCGACTTCGGTTCAACCGTAGGCCGTTACGCCAACCGTATCAATCAGGGTCAGATCACTCTGGACGGTGTAACATATCAGCTCCCGCAGAACAACTTCGGTCACTGCCTGCACGGCGGTTGCACCCTGGAGCCCGAGCCCATGGGCTGGCAGAACCTGGTATGGGATGTCAAGGAGGTTAAGAAGAACGCCATCACCCTGGTTATGAACTCAGCTGACGGCGAGGCCGGATTCCCCGGTAACGTTGTAGCTACCGTAACCTACACCCTGACCGACAAGAACTCGATTGACATTGTATGGAAGGCTACCACAGACAAGAAGACTGTGATCAACATGACCAACCACAGCTACTTCAACCTGAACGGTGACCACTCAATTCCTGTAACCAACCACATCCTGACCCTGAATGCAGACAACTTCACCCCCTGCGACAGCACCTACATGACAACAGGTGAGATCCTGCCGGTTGAGGGCACTGCAATGGACTTTACCAAGGGCAAGGAGATCGGTAAGGAGATTAACAACTACGAATACGAGCAGCTCAAGAACGGTAACGGTTACGACCACAACTGGGTTCTGAACACCAAGTGCGATGACACCAAGTGCGCCGCCAAGCTCTACAGCCCCATCACCGGTATCTTTGTTGAGGTTTACACCAACGAGCCGGGTATCCAGTTCTATTCAGGTAACTTCCTGGACGGTTCAGGCCTGGACAAGCAGGGTAACAAGATGGAGCAGCGTACCGGCTGCTGCCTGGAGACACAGAAGTTCCCCGACAGCCCCAACAAGTCAAATCTGCCCGGTTGGTACAGCGCAGAGCTCGTTCCCGGTCAGGAGTATTACAGCCACTGCATCTATCAGTTCGGCGTTGAATGATCACGAAAGACAACTAACTAATAATTAACTAAATAACTAAATGAATAACAACAGCATTATCGATGCATTGTCTAACAACGGTTTCAGACCGATAGACTATGTAGTGTTCGTTGCCTATCTGGCAATCCTTATTTTCCTGGGATTTTTCCTGTCCCGCAGTAAAGACGGTAAAGAGAAAGACTCCAAAGACTACTTCCTGGCCGGTAACACTCTGACCTGGTGGGCAGTAGGTGCTTCACTGATAGCAGCAAACATCAGTGCCGAGCAGTTCATCGGTATGTCCGGTACAGCTTTTGCATCGGGTATAGCAATTGCAGCTTATGAGCTTATGGCCGCAGCCACACTTATCGTTGTAGGTAAGTTCCTGCTCCCCGTCATGATTGAGAAGAAGATATTCACCATCCCGCAGTTCCTTCGTGACCGTTACAACCCCGGCACAGGTCTGGCTTTCTCAATCTTCTGGCTGTTCCTCTATGTATTCATCAACCTGACTTCTGTAGCATGGCTGGGTGCTCTTGCCATCGAGCAGATCCTTGGTCTGCGCGGTCTGTCAGTAATGATCGGCGGCACAGCAGTTTCAGTCCGTCTCATCATCATCCTGATCCTCTATCTGATTGCAGGTATCTACTCCATCTACGGTGGTCTGTCATCAGTTGCATGGACCGATGTAATGCAGGTTACCTTCCTGGTAGGCGGCGGTCTTATAACCGCTTATGCCGCTCTTGACGTTATCGCTGACAAGCTGGAGCTTCAGGGTGGCGCCATGGCAGCCCTCGGCGAGGTATTCAGCAAGCTCAAGTCAATACCCGGTGACTCTCACTTCAACCTGGTCGTAAACCAGACCAAGACTCCCGATGCATACTTTGATATCCCGGGTATCGCCGTCATCGTAGGTGCCCTGTGGCTCACCAACCTGGGTTACTGGGGCTTCAACCAGTACATCATCCAGAAGGGTCTTGCCGCTAAGAGCCTGGACGAGGCTAAGAAGGGTATGATTTTCGCTGCCTTCCTTAAGATCCTTATCCCGTTCATCGTCTGCATCCCCGGTGTATGCGCATTCTACATCAAGACTCAGCAGCCTGAGATGTTCGCCAGCCTGGCCGGCGGTATCTCCGTATCTGATGACGCTTATCCTTTCCTTATCCGCAACTTCACTCCGGTATTCGTAAAGGGTCTCTCATTCGCAGCTCTGTCTGCTGCCGTTATATCTTCACTGGCTTCGATGTTCAACTCAACATCAACCATCTTCACAATGGATATCTACAAGCAGTACTTCAAGAAGGATGCAAGTGAGAAGCGTCTCGTAAACGTAGGCCGTATCACTTCTGTTTCTGCCCTGATCATCGCCCTGATTGCCGTTTATCCTATCATGGGTGGTGCCGACCAGGCATTCCAGATCATCCAGGAGTATTCAGGTTTCGTATATCCGGGCGTTGTAGTAATCTTCGGTCTGGGTCTGCTCTGGAAGCGTGCTTCAGGTCCTGCAGCCGTAGTTGCAGCCATCGGCACATTCGTATTCTCTATCGCATTCAAGCTGCTTCTGCCCAATGTTCCGTTCCTGTTCCGCATGGGTTACGTATTCCTCTGCCTCATCGCAATATTCGTACCTATGTCACTCATGAGCAAGAAGTCTGAGGTTGAGGCCGACAAGCTTGACCAGCATGCCATTGACACACAGCTCAAGTGGTCGAACATCCTGTTCATCTGCGCAGCAGTATCACTTGTAGTGTTCATCATCGGAATGTCAAGCGCTGAGCTTCGTGCATGGGGATTTGAGGCTATGTCATTCCTGACCGCCATATTTGCAGTACTGGGCTTCTACCTGCGTTCAAACGCCAAGGACAAGGTTCAGAATGCTAAGGCTGTCGGTATTGACCTGGTTCTCTTCCGTACAGACAAGACATTCAACATCGGTGCCATCGGTGTTATCGTAATCCTGGCTATTCTCTACTACTTCCTCTGGTAATATCATGCTTGAAGAACTTAAAGAGAAGGTATTCCGTGCCAATCTGGACCTTGTAAAGCAGGGTCTGGTCATATTCACGTGGGGTAACGTATCGGGCATAGACCGTGAGAAAGGTCTGGTCGTAATCAAGCCCAGCGGCGTGAGCTATGACGAGATGAAGGCAAGTGATATGGTTGTTGTCTCCCTCGAGACCGGTAAGGTCGTTGAGGGAGACCTCAATCCTTCATCGGACACTCCCACTCACCTTGTATTATACAGGAACTTCCCCAATATCCAGGGCGTGGTACACACCCACTCCACCTATGCTACAGCCTTTGCACAGGCCGGCCGTGACATCCCTAATATCGGCACGACACACGCCGATTATTTCTACAAGGACATACCTTGTACACGTGACATGACCGAGGCTGAGGTTAAGGGACAGTATGAGCTGGAGACAGGCAATGTGATTGTGGATGAGATACTTAACATCCGCAAGATCAATCCTGACCACACTCCGGCCGTTCTGGTCAAGAACCACGGTCCGTTCTCTTGGGGAACATCACCCGACAACGCGGTTTATAACGCAAAGGTGATGGAACAGTGCGCCAAGATGGCGTTCGTGGCTCTGTCGGTGAATCCGGGTCTGACAATGAATCCGCTTCTCGTTGAGAAGCACTACAGCCGTAAGCATGGCCCCAACGCCTACTACGGCCAGAAGAAAAAGTAACACTTTAAAAAAGGATATTATGTTTGATAATTTTGAAATATGGTGGGTTACCGGTGCACAGCTCCTTTACGGAGGCGATGCAGTAGTTGCAGTGGACGGTCACTCAAAGGAGATGGTAGCCGGTCTGAACAAGAGCGGCAATATCCCCGTTAAGATTGTATACAAGGGAACTGCAAACAGCAGCAAGGAGGTTGAGGCTGTAATGAAGGCCGCCAATAACGACGAGAAGTGCATAGGTATCATCACCTGGATGCACACCTTCAGCCCTGCCAAGATGTGGATCAAGGGTCTGCAGGCTCTTGAGAAACCTCTGCTCCACTTCCACACACAGTACAACACCGATATTCCTTGGGACACCATCGATATGGACTTCATGAACCTGAACCAGAGCGCCCACGGTGACATTGAGTTCGGTCACATATGCACCCGCATGCGTGTAGCCCGTAAGGTCGTTGTAGGTCACTGGAAGAGCGAAGCCGCCCAGAAGCAGATTGCCGTATGGGCCCGCGCCGCTGCCGGCCGTGCCGATGCACACAACGTACGCTGCCTTATGTTCGGTATGAACATGAACAACGTGGCCGTTACCGACGGTGACCGCGTTGAGTTCGAGCAGCGCATGGGTTATCATGTAGACTACTACCCCGTATCATCACTGATGGAGTACTTCAAGAAGGTT
>CACZCX010000035.1 GCA_902779875.1 uncultured Bacteroidales bacterium
TCCAGAGCATTTTCTTAGGCACGGGCCCCTCCCGTTCACAAGCCCACGGGCGGCCATGGTTTCCGATACCGATACCCCAAAAGTTCTGTACACCTTGGAAGATTAACACAAGGGCACAGATAGAAGGTTTAGCTCGACGGCCCGTAGGGGAAAGTCAACCGTCCCTATTGTGCCCCTCTGTTCGGCTCGCTTAGCTTTTATCCCAGAACCAGGGAGAATCTTAGTCCTAATGCGTAGGACAATTGAAGGAACGTGGATAATTGCATATCGGTCTTACCTTTTTCTAAAGCCGATATGTACTCACGTTTCTTTCCTATCATATCCGCAAGTTCCTGTTGGGTTATCTTTTGGCGTTTACGCTCATCTTTTAGCAACTCCGCGTAATACCATGCCTTGGCTTTGGCTTCAAACTCCAGTCTTGAAGCAGAACCCTCCTCTCCATATTTCTTGTTGAGTACATCGTCAACATTTGTCAACTTACTCAACTTATTCATATCTATTTTACTCATAACTCAATCCTTAATAAATGGTTTCAAAATCGACTCAGCTTTTTTAATCTCGCTTTTATATTGGTTTGAACTCTTCTTTAAAAAGGAATTCAAAAATATAATGACTGTTGATTCCATGAAGCTTTGTGAGTCTGCAGTGAAAAGAATAGTCCTGTACTCATTGGTTCCCACAGATATCCGTGCTTCATAAAAAATCGTGTTTTCCAGATGTTTTATAAACTTCTCGCTCACTACTGGTTGTGACCTGATTATCTGCATCACATAATCATACTTTTCCTGTACTCTTTCAGGAAGAGAACGATAGTATTCCAGGAATTCATTCGTTAAAGTAATGTTTTTCATAGCATTTGATTGTGCTGCAAATGTAATGAATATATTCATTGTACGCAATAAAATGTAATATATTTATTACGCCAACAGCATGCTGCCTGCAGGAGAATACTCAGTTCGCCAAAGTGTCCGGCGCTGACCCTGCTCAGAATACGTTCTCTCGCGGGTGAGTGCGGGACATAGGCTCATTTTGAGGGGGTGTCCCGCGCTTATCGGCCCCAGGAGGCTTGTGAGTGGGGCGCGTGCGGGACACTTTGGCGAACTCGGTGAGGGACGCCCGGCGAGCTTGCCAAGGTGCGGTGAAAAAATTTGAATAAAAATTTGTCAGAATAGAAACAGTGATATAATTTTGCGGCCGATATGAGAACAATGAACAACATATTCTGGTGGTGGCGCCTGTTACAGTCTTCAAAGTCGTAAGAGGTCCAAGCCGTTATATGTGTATATAAGAGAGAAATCAAAACACGATATAGAGCCCGCCGTATTACGACGGGCTTTTTTGATATAAAATGCCCATCGGAGAACACGGGAATACAACGAAAAACGATTAAAAACAATAATACAAAACAAACTTCTATGAGTTATCTGGTCGATGAAAACGGTTACTATGGAGAGTTCGGCGGAGCATACGTGCCCGAGATACTCCACGGCTGCGTTGAGAACCTGCAGCAAAACTATCTTAAGATCATAGAGAGTGAATCATTCCGACAGGAGTACATGGCGTTGCTCCGTGACTATGTAGGTCGTCCCAGCCCCCTTTACTATGCCAGCCGTCTGTCCGATAAATACGGCGCAAAAATCTATCTCAAGCGTGAGGACCTGAACCACACCGGTGCGCATAAGATCAACAACACCGTCGGTCAGATCCTGCTTGCCAAGCGCATGGGCAAGACCCGTATCATTGCCGAGACCGGTGCAGGTCAGCACGGCGTGGCTACGGCTACGGTATGCGCACTGATGAACATGAAGTGCGAGATTTTCATGGGTGCCACCGATGTGGAGCGTCAGCATACCAACGTGGAGCGCATGAAGATGCTCGGAGCTACCGTTCATCCGGTACGTACAGGCAACATGACACTGTCCGATGCATGCTCGGCTGCCATCCGTGACTGGTGCTGTCATCCTTCGGATACCTTCTATATAGTAGGTTCCACCATGGGCCCGCATCCTTATCCTGACCTGGTGGCACGCATGCAGAGCGTGATATCGGAGGAGATAAAGGAGCAGCTCAAGGAGAAGATAGGCCGTGACTATCCCGATTATCTGGTTGCCTGCATAGGCGGCGGAAGCAATGCGGCCGGTACCATATATCATTATGTCGATGACGAGCGCGTGCGTATAGTCCTGGCCGAGGCCGGAGGTCACGGTTATGAGACCGATTACACCGCTGCCACATTCCATCGCGGCACCACCGGCATCCTGCACGGAGCCAAGATGCTGGTCATGCAGGACGGCGACGGTCAGATCCAGGAGGCATTCACCATCAGCGCCGGTCTGGATTATCCGGGCGTAGGTCCCATGCACTGCAACATGTACAAGAAGGGCCGCACACAGGTGCTCAGCATAAATGATGACGAGGCTATCCGCGCCGGATACGAGCTCACCCGCATGGAGGGTATCATTCCCGCCATCGAGTCAGCCCATGCGGTTGCGGCTCTCTCCAAGATGAAGTTCAACCCCGATGACGTGGTTGTTCTCACAGTGAGCGGTCGCGGCGACAAAGACATAGAAACATATCTCAACAACAAGGAAAAGGCAGGTGAATATGGCCAGTTTTAACTTTACAACCGTCAGCCGCACCATTCTGGCTGACCTCTACACACCGGTTGGTGTTTACATGCGTCTGCGTGACCTCTACCCGCAGAGCGCCCTGATGGAGAGCTCCGACTACCATGAGCAGAGCAACTCCCGTTCGTTCATCGGAATAAATCCCATTGCCTCTGTTGCCGTAGGCCACGGCGTTGCCACAGTCAGTTTCCCCGACGGCACTTCCATGAAGCATGACATCGAGCCCGGATTTGATGTGTCCGATGCCATTCACGCACTCATTGACCATATCCATGTGGAGGGTGAGAACGCAAAGGTGATGGGTTTGTTCGGATACACATCGTTCAACGCGGTACGTTACTTTGAGAATATTGCAGTAAAGGATGAGACCCAGGAGCGTAATGATGCACCTGACATGCTCTACATCATGTATAAGGTGGTGATTGCATTTGACCATCACAACAACCGCCTCACGATGGTGACGGTGGGCGATGACAAGGACCTGGATGCCATCACGCTCTCCATGAACAAGGCCAATGTCCCCGCTTACGGATTCAGCCCGGTGGGTGAGACCACATCGACCCTGACCGATGAGGAGCACAAGGAGAACATCCGCCGCGGAATCCAGCACTGCAAGCGCGGTGATGTGTTCCAGATCGTGCTGTCACGCCGTTTCGTGCAGCGTTACGAGGGTGATGACTTCAAGCTGTACCGCGCCCTGCGCAGCATCAACCCCAGCCCTTATCTGTTCTACTTTGATTTTGGCGGTTTCCGCATATTCGGTTCGTCACCTGAGACCCACTGCCGCATTGAGGACGGACGTGCCTATATCGATCCCATTGCAGGTACCACACGCCGTACAGGTGATGCCGAGGCTGACCGCCGCGGTGCTGAGTTCCTGCGTAACGACGCCAAGGAGAACGCCGAGCACGTGATGCTGGTGGATCTGGCCCGCAATGACCTGAGCCGTAACTGCCACGGCGTGAAGGTGGACTTCTACAAGGAGCTGCAGTACTACTCACACGTGATTCATCTGGTGTCAAGGGTATCGGGCCAGTTGGATAATGGCGCCGATCCCATTCGCGCATTCATCGACACATTCCCTGCCGGCACACTGAGCGGAGCGCCCAAGGTTCGCGCCATGCAGCTCATATCGGAGTACGAGCCGCATAACCGCGGCGCATACGGCGGCTGCATCGGAATCATCGGTCTTGACGGATCGCTTAACCAGGCCATCACCATCCGTACATTCGTGGCACGTGGCGGTGAGCTGTGGTTCCAGGCCGGCGGCGGTATAGTTGCCAAGAGTGATCCCGAGTATGAGCTCCAGGAGGTTAACAACAAGCTCGGTGCCCTGCGCCGTGCCATATTCATGGCCCAAAACATGTAAGAAAGATGAAAACGGTAATCATAGATAACTACGACTCATTCACATATAACCTGAGTCATCTGGTCAAGGAACTCGGTGCCGATGTCACCGTATTGCGTAATGACCGATTCAAGCTGGCCGACCTGGCACAGTTTGACAAGATAATACTGAGCCCCGGACCCGGCATACCCTCTGAGGCCGGCCTGCTGCTGGATGTCATTCTCAAGTACTCGTCAAGCAAGCCCATGCTGGGCGTCTGCCTGGGCCATCAGGCCATAGGTGAGGCTTTCGGCGGCACGCTTACCAACCTGTCGGATGTGTTCCACGGCGTGGCAACTCCCTGCCGCATATCCAAGTCGGATCCCATTTTCAAGGGCCTGCCCGATGAGATCACCGTGGGCCGATACCACTCGTGGGTGGTTGACAAGGCCGGATTCCCCTCCAGCCTTGAGATAACCGCCCTGAGCGACGAGGGTCAGATCATGGCTCTGCGCCACCGCGACCTGCCCGTTCACGGCATACAGTTCCACCCCGAGAGCGTGCTTACACCCCAGGGCCGGACAATCATCCAAAACTTCCTGAATCTTTAAAACTTAAAACCTTATAACGATGAAAGAGATTTTACAGAAGCTCCTCAACCACGAGTATCTGACCCGTGAGGAGATGAAGACCATCCTTGTTGGAATCACACACAGCGAGTATCCGACCGAGCAGATTACAGCCCTGCTCACAGCACTGCAGATGCGTGGCGTTACTGTCGATGAACTGCTGGGCTTCCGTGACGGTATCCTGGAGACAGGCGTTCCTGCCATCCTCAACGCAGACCGTTACATCGACGTTGTAGGTACAGGCGGCGATCGCAAGAACACCTTCAATATCTCAACCACCTCATGCTTTGTGATAGCCGGTGCCGGTTATAAGGTAGCCAAGCACGGTAACTATGCAGCCACCTCAGTGAGCGGTGCCAGCAACGTGATCCAGCATCACGGCATCAAGTTCACCAGCGATATCGACCGCCTGAACCGCAGCCTTGACGAGGCCGGAATCGTATATCTGCATGCTCAGCTGTTCGCCAGCGCCATGAAGTTCGTAGGTCCTATCCGCAAGGCCCTGCAGTTCCCCACCATATTCAACCTGCTGGGTCCCATCGTGAACCCCAGCCAGCCCAAGTGCCAGCTTCTGGGTGTAGCCAACCTGGACCAGATGCGTCTGTACCATCAGGTTTATCAGAAGTTGGGTATCGATTACGGTATCGTGAACTCCATAGACGGATATGACGAGATATCACTCACCGGCGATTTCAAGGTTACCACCGCCAACTATGAGCGCGTGTTCAGCCCTGCCGACCTGGGATTCAGCGTTGCCAAGCCCGAGGAGCTGGTAGGCGGTGCCACCGAGGAGGAGGCTGCCGAGATATTCGACTCAGTGCTTGAGAACCGTGCCCTGCCCGCACAGAAGAACATCGTTCTGGCTAATGCCGCATTCGGCATACAGGTTCTCGAGAAAGGCCAGAAGAGCATTGAGGAGTGCATAGAGATTGCCCGCGAGAGCATAGATTCAGGTGCCGCCCTGCGTACCTTCAAGAAGTTTGTGGAACTGAACTCATAATCTGCCATGAAGGATATCCTGCAGGAGATAGTAGAGAACAAGCAGCGTGAGAACGCGCTCCTGAAGGCCGCCAAGCCCTCTATGAAGCAGGCACTGCTTGCCTCTGAGACCGGCATCATAGCCGAGTTCAAGCGCCGCTCACCCTCCAAAGGCTGGATTAAGGAGAGCGGTCAGCCCGGCATTATTCCGCTGTCCTATCAGAAGAACGGAGCCGCCGCCCTGAGCATCCTCACCGATGAGCCCTATTTCGGCGGATGTGATGACTTTATCCGTACTGCCCGTAAGAGCGGTGTGACTCTTCCTATCCTCTACAAGAACTTTGTGATCGATGAGATCCAGCTCTATCAGGCCGTCCTGTGCGGTGCATCGGCAGTACTGCTCATAGCAGCCTGCCTTACCAAGGAACGCTGCAGGGAACTCATGGACAAGGCGCATTCGCTGGGCCTGGAGGTGCTGCTTGAGATGCACTCCGAGCCTGAGCTCGAGTATGCTGAACTGGGGCCCGATATGTGCGGTATCAACAACCGTAACCTGGGCTCGTTCGTGACCGATGTGGAGAACTCGTTCCGCCTGGCCTCAAGACTGCCGGCCGACGCCGTGAAGGTCAGTGAGAGCGGAATATCCAAGCCTGAGACCATCGTTGCCCTTCGTGAGGCCGGATTCCGCGGATTCCTGATAGGCGAGAGCTTTATGAAAACATCCGATCCAGGTAAGGCTCTGGCCGGATTCATAAACAGCCTCAAGTCATGATAATCAAGGTTTGCGGTATGCGTGATGCGGATAATATCCGCGCGGTCGAGTCACTGGGCGTGAACTGGATGGGATTCATATTCTACGGCCCTTCGTCACGTAACGTGGAGAGCCTGCCCTCATATCTGCCTCAGGATGCCAAACGCGTGGGCGTATTTGTGGATGAGGATCCCCTTGCGGTGAGCATACGGGTCAAGCAGTTCGGGCTGGATATGGTTCAGCTGCACGGCAGTGAGGATATCCGTTACATCGGGCGCATCCGCGCTCTCTGTCCCGGCATCACCGTCATCAAGGCGCTCAGTATTGAATCGGCCAAGGACCTGGAGCAGGCATCGGCCTACTTTGGCATGGTCGAATACCTGCTGTTTGACACCAAAGCCAAGCTCGTGGGCGGAAACGGGGTGCAGTTTGACTGGAGCATTCTCAACTCATACCGCGGGACGGTGCCGTTCATACTGAGCGGTGGCATCGGACCTGATGATGCCGGACGTGTCAACGGTTTCAGTCATCCCATGATGGCGGGCATTGACCTGAACAGCCGTTTTGAAAGCAGCCCGGCCCTGAAGGACGTGGAGAGCCTCAAATCATTCTTATCACAGATTAAAAACTTAAACTCATGAACAAGATAAACAAAGTATTTGCAGAGCGTGGAGACCGCAAGCTGCTGAGCCTCTACTTCTGCGCCGGTGCACCGACTCTTGACGGTACCGCACAGGTGATCCTGGCTATGCAGAAACGCGGCATCGACTTTATTGAGGTGGGTGTCCCGTTCAGTGACCCGTTGGCTGACGGCCCTGTAATCCAGACCGCCGCCACCAAGGCCCTTAAGAACGGCATGACAGTGAGCAAGCTGTTCAGCCAGCTCAAGGCAGTCAAGGACAAGGTGGAGATTCCTCTCATCCTTATGGGTTACCTCAATCCTATCCTGCATTACGGAATCGAGGAGTTCTGCAAGTCCTGCGTGGAGAGCGGCGTGAGCGGTATGATTATCCCCGACCTGCCTTTCAAGGACTATCTGGAGAGTGTCAAGCCCATCGCTGACCGTTATGACCTGCGTGTCATCATGCTCATTACTCCCGAGACATCGGCCGAGCGCGTACGCTTTATCGATGAGCACACTGATGGTTTCATTTACATGGTGAGCAGCGCCTCCATCACCGGCGCACAGAACAGCTTTGACAATGCCAAGCAGGAGTATTTCCGCCGCATCGATGCCATGAACCTGCGCAACCCCCGTATGGTCGGATTCGGTATCAGCAACGCCCAGACCCTCAAGGCAGCTCAGGACCATGCCGCCGGTGCAATCATCGGCTCCAAGTTCGTCCAGCTTCTGGATGAATCCGCCGGCAATGCCGATGCCGCTCTGGACAATCTCTTCAACGCGCTTAGCTGAGTAATTCAGAAAACATTGGCCTGAGGGCCTAAGGGTCTACAGGACATTGCCCTCCCACAACAAAAAGTAACGATTCCGAAACAAAGGAGTAAACTCCAAGTTCCAGAATCGTTACTTTTTGTCGCGGGCCCCTCCCACTGGTCGCGCGTGGGTGCGAGAGTCCTGTAGACCCTTAAGCCCTCAGACCAATGTTTTGTGGAAAAACTATAACATTAGGAACCGTCCCTAATGTTGCAGTTTTTACTTGACTTTCCAGACGTCAAGAGTGATGCCGCCGCCAGCACCGCCGAATCCGGGCTGACACAGGAACAGGCACTCGTTCAGCCAGGCGTACTTGCTGTCCTTGGGGGCCTCGAACTTGGGGGCGCAGCGGAAATACATGCCACCCTGGCCACCCATCTTGATGATACCGTTGTTGCGTACATGGATGGTTACGCCGTCATCGGTGCGGATGCAGTAGATGGCCTCGACCTCGTTGCGGCCGTCAACGGCAAGCTGGTAGTCGGCGCCGCCGGGAAGAACCTCACCCTTGATATTGGGGCCCTCGAATGTGCCGCCGGTGATAGGTATGATGGTACGGGTGCCCTTGCCGTTATCGCCCGATGAATAGGCCTGGCCCAGAGATACGTTAAGACGTACTACATATTCAAGTTCAGGAGCCTTGGGCTCACCGTTCTGCTGCTGGGGAGCACCGAATCCGAACTGTGCGTTTGCATTGACTGTAAAGAGCGCCATTACGGCTGCTGCTAAAAGGATTTTTTTCATAATTGTAGTTGTTTGTAAGTATTTGTGATTAGGCTTAGCGTAAAACGAAGCGAAAGTTAGCCATTTAATCCCGAATAACTGAGTTCTTTGATTATTTTTGTGTCCACATAACGGAATTATGAGGGCTGATAGAAAAAAGGCATTCTTTATTACGGTGACTCTGGTTGCAGCCACTCTTCTGTTGTTTTTCCTGAATATCTGTCTGGGTACTGTCCATATCCCTTTTAAGGATGTGATTGCATCCCTTACAGGTTCTGGAGCCAGTAGGGAGAGCTGGGATTTCATAATAAGGGAATCGCGTCTGCCATCGGCCATCACGGCACTGCTGGCGGGAGCGTCACTGGCGGCATCGGGCCTTATGCTCCAGACGGCTTTCCGCAATCCGCTGGCCGGTCCTGACATACTTGGCATAAACGGCGGCGCAGGTCTGGGCGTGGCGCTGGTCATGCTGCTGTTCGGCGGTAACCTGACTATGGGCAACCTTACTCTTGGCGGCTCTCTGTCAGTTATCGTGGGCGCTTTTGCAGGTGCGCTGGCCGTCACGGCTCTGGTGCTCGTGCTTTCATCCAAGCTCAAGAATCCTGTCATGCTGCTGATTGTGGGTATCATGGTCAGCTATCTGGCATCGGCCATGATATCGCTGCTCAACTTCTTCTCTACGGCCGAGGGTGTCCATTCGTACACCATGTGGGGTATGGGTAACTTTGGCGGAGTGTCACTGGGACAGCTGCCGCTTTACTGCATCGTATCAGCTGTGGGACTGTTCATCGCGGTATCCCTCATAAAACCGCTCAACGCGCTGCTTCTGGGCGACATGTATGCCGAGAACCTGGGCATCAACATAATCAGGACACGTAACTGGCTGCTGCTCTCCACGAGCCTGCTGGTTGCCATCATAACCGCGTTCTGCGGTCCTGTATCGTTTATAGGACTGGCTGTGCCGCATATAGGGCGCATGATACTGCGTTCCAGCGACCATCGCAGCCTCATGCCGGTCACGATACTGTGCGGCGCGGTGATTGCGCTGCTCTGCAACGTGCTCAGCTCCATCCCCGGTGACCGCGGACTTATTCCGCTCAACGCCATCACACCGGCCATAGGTGCTCCGGTGATCCTATATGTATTACTGAACCAACGACATAATCACTGATCATTATGAGAAAATCCGCAATGATGCTGGCCGTCATGCTTACGGCTGTTACGGGCTCCGCATTTGCCCAGAGAATGGCTAGGGAGAGTTTTCCCGAGGGTTCTTACTCTCCGGTTACCAACATAAACCGCAACTCCTATCCCCGTGTATTGGCCGATAACAGCGTGATGTTCCGTGTCCAGGCTCCCCAGGCCCAGAACGTGCAGATTGACCTGGGAGGCACAAAATATGACATGACCAAGAGTGAGAACGGAGCATGGACGGTTACGACCAAACCGCAGGTTCCCGGATTCCACTACTATAACCTGTTCATAGACAATGTCTCGGTAGCCGATCCCGCCAGCCGGAGCTTTTACGGTTGCAGCCGATGGTCAAGCGCCATAGAGATTCCCGAGTCAGGAATGGATGACTTTGAGGTGCAGGATGTACCGCACGGTGAGGTCAATACCGTTTACTACTACTCCAAGGTCGAGGAGGCCTGGCGTCCGCTCATGGTATACACTCCGGCCGGTTACAATGAAGGCAAGAAGGATTACCCTGTAGTATATATCCAGCACGGCGGCGGTGAGGACCATCGCGGATGGATGGAGCAGGGTCGTACGGCACAGATCATGGATAACCTGATCGCTGCCGGCAAGGCAGTGCCTATGATAATTGTAAGCTCTAATAGTAATGTTCAGTCACGTAACGGCGGCATGGGTGGCGGTTACAGCTGGCAGGGCATGCAGACCTTCCGCTCGGAGCTGATTGACAACGTGATTCCGTTCGTTGAAAAGACCTACCGCGTTAAGAAAGACCGCAAGAGCCGCGCCATGTGCGGACTCTCCATGGGTGGCGGACAGTCCTTCTACATCGGTCTGCGTGACCCGGAGGTGTTCGCCAACGTGGGCGTATTCTCAACTGGTATGTTCGGCGGCATATCGGGTGCATCGAACTTTGACCTTGAGGCCGAGTGCCCGGGCATGATGACCGATACCAAGAACTTCAACAAGCAGTTCGATGTGTTTTTTCTTAGCTGCGGCGAGCAGGATCCGCGCATAGAATACACCCGCACGATAGTTCAGAAGATGCGTGACGGCGGCGTGGAGGTCAAGTTCAACTCCTATCCCGGCGACCACGAGTGGCAGGTTTGGCGCAAGTCACTGCATGAATTCGCTCAATATCTGTTTAAATAAAATATGATAGGGATTCTGACCGATTCGTTACGCACCGCGATCCTGGTTTCGGGACTGGTGGTAATCATGATGATGCTCATTGAGGTTTTCAATGTGCGTTCCAGCGGCCGTATGTTCAGCGGACTCAAGAACCACCGTGTGGGGCAGGTCCTGCTGTCGGCTGCATTGGGTGCCGTACCCGGATGCATGGGCGGATTCGCGTCAGTATCTCTCTACACCCACGGACTTATAAGTTTTGGAGCTCTTATAGCCATGATGATAGCCTCATCAGGCGACGAGGCCTTTGTTATGCTGGCAATGTTCCCCGGCCAGTCAGCCTGGATATTCCTGGCTCTTTTTGTGATTGCAATCGCCGTGGGCCTGCTCGTGGACCTGTTTCACAGCAAGTTTGATGGCTGCCACTCCATGAACGTGCATGATGAGGACCGCCAGCCGCAGCACGAGCATCATCACAGCCGTCATTTCGGCCTGAGACGCATCCTCATGTTCCTGGGAGTGATAGCCTTTATAGGCGCATTGCTGGCAGGATGGCTTGAGGCCGATGAAGCCGGGACCGATGACTCCGTAACGGGATTCAACCTGCTCTCCGAGGAGTGGATGTACTGGCTGTTCGCAGCACTGAGCCTTGCTGTTCTTGGCATGCTCCTGTTTGCAGGTGACCATTTTGTGGAGGAGCACCTGTGGGAGCATATAGTATGCCACCATCTGCCTGCAATATTTCTCTGGACGCTTGGCACGATTGTGGTGATAGGCCTGCTCATGTCATATTTTGACATAGCCTCGTGGATCAGCGACAACACACTGCTCATGATCCTGCTTGCGGCTGCCATAGGCATAATACCCGAGTCCGGTCCGCATCTGATATTCGTATCGCTTTATGCCGCAGGCGTGGTTCCTCTGCCTGTACTTTTGGCCAGCTGCATAAGCCAGGACGGTCATGCATCGCTTCCGCTTCTGGCTGAGAGCCGTGGCTCATTCCTTAAGGCCAAACTGATAAACGTCTGTGTTGCAGTGGGCGCAGGTATTATTCTTCTCTGTATTGGGTAGGAGTCTGGCCGGTGTGGTTCTTGAAGAACCTGAAAAAGAAAGACTGGCTGGGGAAATTCAGGGAGGCCGATATCTCCTTGATGGTCATGTCGGTATGGCGCAGCATGTTCTTGGCATCAAGTATAAGCAGTTCGTTGAGCCATTCGGGCACGGAGCGTCCGCTGGTCTCCTTTACGATCTTGGAGAGGTATTTGGGCGTGACGCACATCTTATCGGCATAATAACCTACAAGATGTTCGCGTGCATGGTCGTTGATGGCCAGCTTGATGAACTGCTCCAGCATCTGGCGCTGACGGGTAGTGCGTACCGGCAGCTCCTTCTCCTCACGTTTCTTGGAGTCGGCCAGGAATCCCGCGAACTGGTAGAATACCGATGATACCAGACCCGCGATGCTGTCATGCACGAACTGCGGATTGGTCTTGGTGATATCCAGCGCCAGGTTCACGTACTTGTGGAGCATCTCCGTCTCGTCGTCGGAGAGATGGATGCAAGGGTCACGCAACACGTCCATGGCCTCAATCAGGAACTTGCTGGGGTTGATTCCTATGCCCGATATAAAAGAGGTGGAGGCGCATATTATGGTGAGTTTGAGGTCCTTGCTGACTTCAGGGTCCGTTATCTTTACAATGTTGCCCGGCGTGATGATAAGCAGAGTTCCCGATGTGAGATGGTAATCGGTCAGGTTGACGCTGCAGTCAACCGATCCCTCCACACAGTATGCCGCCATGTAGCAATCCACCCTGAAAGGATACTTGAGGTAGATGTATTGCGGCTTTTCCTGCATTCGTGAGATGAAGAAATCGTCCCCGATACCCAATGAGATACCGGATGGTATCATCTGTTTGATTTTGGAAGGCGTGATGAGAGTCTCTGAAATCCTGCTCATATCAATGATATTCTTTGTTTTGCGCCAAAAGTAATACTTAAATTTGGGTATTTGTTATTATCTTGGTAAAAATTCGACCAAAAGATACATATTGTGATTCTAAATATGGTGGAGTCGATTGAAAAGAGGACTACTTTTGCATCAGAAATATAAAGGACAAGATAAAAAGAACACCATATGAAAAAAGTAAGTCAGATTCTAATGACTCTCTGCGCTCTCACCATGATGAATTCATCCTACTTGCACGCGCAGACAGTATTGACACTTGAGGATTGCAGAGCAATGGCTCTGGAGAACAACGGCCAGTCCAGGATAGCCAAGGAGAAGGTGACCGCGGCCGAGTATGACAGCAAGGCGGCGTTCGCCAACTATCTGCCCAAAGTATCGGCAACCGCACTCTATCTGCATAACGGTGAGAACATAAACCTGGCCAGCAGTGAACAGCAGAACACTCTTTCAAACATCGGCTCTTCCATATCGGGCATCCAGACCTCCCTTATGAATGACCCGCAGTTCCTGGCGCTCTACATGAGTGACGCATCGGTCAAGAACGCCGTCAACTACATGGTGTCCAAGATGACTGCAGCCGATGTGGAGGGCACGCTCAATCAGCTCGGCAAGAACATGGCCGATAATTTTACTCTCGATATCCAGAACGTCTATGTAGGTATGGTATCGGTCCAGGAGCCTCTCTATGCCGGCGGTAAGATACGCGCATATAATAAGGTGACCGCCTACGCCAAGGAGTTGGCCGAGACACAGCTGAGCGGTGAGGACCAGAAGGTCATGGTCACGGTCGATGAGGCCTACTGGCAGATTGTGTCGGTCGCCAACAAACTCCGTCTTACCGAGGAGTATGTGAACCTGCTCCGCCAGATGGACAATAACGTGAACATCATGAAGAACGAGGGCGTGGCCACCGCAGCAGACCAGCTTGCGGTAAGGGTTAAGCTGAATGAGGCGGAGATGAGCCAGATTAAGGCTGAGAACGGACTTTCGCTCTCCAAGATGCTGCTCTGCCAGCTCTGCGGACTGCCCCTTGACTCCGCTATAGTACTTAAGGATGAACTGAACGAGACCCTTGAGATTCCCATGGATGAGGTTACTTACACCGAGGAGGACCTCATGGAGAACCGTCCTGAGCTTAAGAGCCTTCAGCTTGCAGCCGATATGTATGAGCTCAAGTCCAAGATTGTCCGTGCGGACTATCTGCCCACACTGGCGCTTATGGGCAATTATATTGTGACAAACCCCTCAGCCCATGACGGCATAGCCAATGACTTTCACGGAATGTGGAACGTGGGCGTGGTAGCCAAGGTTCCTATCTATCATTTCGGCGAGGGAATGAACAAGTACCGCAGGGCCAAATCGGACGCAATCATAACACGTTACCAGCTCGATGACGCTCGCGGCAAGGTTACCCTCCAGGTCAACCAGTACGAGCGTAAGATTGCCGAGGCCGACTCCAGATTGGAGATGGCTCTCAAGAACATGGAGAATGCTGAGGAGAATCTGCGCGTGGCCAACATCGGATTCAGGGAGGGGGTAGTTGAGTCCTCCATACTTCTGGCCGCCCAGACGGCATGGCTCAAGGCCCATTCCGAGGAGATCGATGCACGCATAGACCGTATCATGGCCAACGTATATCTGCGTCAGGCTACCGGTCAGCTCAGATAATCAATTGACGATAAAAGAAACAACAATATGGAAAAGAAAGCGCAACAGTTGAACATTGTACTGTCACTCGTAGTATTTGCAATAGTGATAGTCGTTGTATGTGGAGTAGGTATCTATACCTATAATCATCGTGAGCCTGAGATTGTTCAGGGACAGGCCGAGGCCAGCGAGTACCGCGTTTCGAGCAAGGTACCCGGCAGAATACTCAAGATCATGGTTCAGGAGGGCCAGGCTGTCAAGGCCGGCGATACCCTTGCCATTCTTGATACTCCCGATATCAACGCCAAGCAGGCTCAGGCCGAGGCTGTACTCAGTGCAGCTACCGCTCAGAACGCCAAGGCGCAGAAAGGTGCCCGTGAGGAGCAGATACAGGGTGCTTATGAACTCTGGCAGAAGGCTAAGGCCGGACTGGAAATCTATGAGAAGACCTACAACCGTGTGGAGAACCTGTTCACCCAAGGCGTTGTAAGCGAGCAGAAACGTGACGAGGCCAAGGCCCAGTATGACGCCGCTGTAGCTACCGAGAAGGCCGCCAAGTCGCAGTATGATATGGCTGTGAACGGAGCTGAGGAGGAGGTCAAGGAGATGGCTGCCGCCCAGATGCGTCAGGCTGAAGGCGTAGTCGCCGAGGTCAACTCATATATCGAGGAGACAGTCCTGACTGCATCGATCGACGGTGAGGTGAGCGAGATATTCCCAATGGTTGGCGAGCTGGTAGGTACCGGCGCCCCCATCATGAACATAGCTGTCATGGATGACATGTGGGTGTCATTCAACGTTCGTGAAGACCTTCTGCAGGATCTGGTCATGGGAGCCGTACGTGAGGCTTACGTACCCGCCCTTGACAAGACTGTGCCTGTAAAGGTGACATACCTGCGTGACTTGGGCTCATATGCGGCCTGGAAGGCCACCAAGGCGAACGGCCAGTATGACCTCAAGACATTTGAGGTACGCGCTGTACCCCAGGAGAAGGTGGAGAACCTGCGTCCCGGTATGACTGTAATCATAGACAGAAAGTAAGAGACCATGAGTAAGAAAGATCTGGGATTCTGGGCCATAGTAAAACGCGAATACGGCCGCATGCACTCCCGTAGGATATACGGGCTGAGCATGGTCCTGGCTCCGCTGTTCTGCTTCATATTCTTTACCACGCTTATGAAGGAGGGACTCCCCGAGAGCCTCCCGGCAGGTGTGGTCGATGAAGACAACACGGCGGTGTCAAGGTCTATACTGAGGAATCTGGACTCTTACCAACAGACTGAGATCATAAAGCAGTATCCGAACTTTGCCGATGCACGCGAGGCCATGCAGAGGAATGAGATATACGGATTCTTCTACATACCCAAAGGCACTCAGCAGAAAGCCTCCAGTCAGCAGCAGCCTACCATATCGATCTACACCAACGGTACGTACCTGATTCCGTCATCGCTTCTGTACCGTGACATGAAGACCATGGCTGTCATGGCATCGGCCGCAGTGGGTCGTGAGGTTCTTCTGGCCAGAGGTGCAGGAATGGACCAGGC
>CACZCX010000036.1 GCA_902779875.1 uncultured Bacteroidales bacterium
GTTTCACTGAACCTTTTGGCTTGAATTCACTCAAATCCATAACCAGTTCTTTTTCCTGATTGGTGGAGTTGGTGCAGACTATGGTCAGTTGCTTCTTGTTTTTGGCGGCAAGGGCTTTCACTCCGGAGCGGCGGTCGGTGGGGCAGAGTATCAGAGTGGAGCCGGGACGGATGTAACGGCTGAACTGGCCGAATGCGTAATACTTCTGGGTGAGCAGGATTTCATTAGTATCGTGGTTGGCGCAGGCGGTACCCCAGTAACCTCCCTGAGTGCGCAGCGGACCTCCGTCGCGGCGGCCTTTGTAGCCGTCCTTGCTTATATGGGTATCTATCACCTGCCAGAGCACCCAAGCCGATGGCTCCAGCGCTTCGATGTCGTTGATTATCTTCTCGGCAAGCCACAGACCGGCAGCCATCTCACCTGCATTCTGACCGGCGGTTCCGTTACCGTCAACCTCGCTCATCCACAGGTTTATATTCTCATCCTTGGCCAGCTGTCCCATCTCGCGGATGCTGTTCACTCCGTAGGTGTGTACACTGATACGGTCAATGGCCTTGCGGGCATCGGGGGTCAAGGTCTTTATCTCCTCTATCTGCTTGCCGGGATTGGTCTCATCACTGGTGGTCAAAATGATGTCATTGAGGCCGTAGCGTTTCAGAGCTTCTTTTGTCAGTACCAGCAACTTGGACTGGGCCTCACCCGCATCGATATGGCAGCCCTCCTGCTTGTAGTTCATGGCGGGCCAGTAGTTGGTGTTGGGCTCGTTCATGGGCGATACACTACGGACCTTGAGTTTCATCTCGCGGGTCATGTAGTTTGCCACATGAGCCATGTACTCGGCAAAATCATCGTATTCATCGTCCCTGATGTTGTTCTCCTCGGCCTTGAAGTTACCGGTGGAGCAGCCGCTCACCGTCATAAAATAGGGAGGAGAGTTGCTGAATATCTCAAGATAGGCATCCTGTCCGGCTGCTTTCATGGCAGCCTTTACCACATTGAGCTGGCGGGCATCGGCCGTATAGTCATATTTGCGGTCGCCGTTCTCATCAATATACATCCAGCCCGGCACATCGCTGTCGGTACGGGTTATATGATGGTGAGTGGGGTCGTCGCCTCCACCCACGTTATAGCGCATTATGTTCAGGCCCAATCCTTTCCCGGCGTCAAAGAACAGGTCGGCCGATTTCTGCGTAAGCGTCTCGTTGTAGCCCACGCGGTTGGCCCACCAGCACAGACTGGTACCCCACCCCTCCCAACGTCCGCCGTTGGTACGGATCATATTATCGGCCGATACCGTAATCTTGATACTCTCAGCATGGCCCCATATGCTTACAAGGGCCAGAAGGATAAACAGGATCTTTCTCATAACAAAATGCAAGTTAGTATAAAACCTCCATCTGACAGTGGGTACAGTCAAACCGCAGGCGGAAACGACGGCCGTCCTGAGAGACCAGGAATAGCGGCTCGCGCACCTGTTTGTCAGTCTTGCGGTTCTTAGGGCACAGCCCCAGTGAGTTCTTTATGCAGTGGCGACAGAACATGACTGCGGCACTGTCCGGAGCGGTTTTCTCAAAAGCGTCATCTACACGCCGTACCCCATGGTCGCTGTAGAACGTACGCGCCTGGGCGTTCATCACGTTACCCAGATAGGTCAGCTCACGAACCGGATATTCGGCCTTTACGTCCGATGCACTTCCCTGCGCCGGACGGACGTATGACTCCTTGCGGGCGCTCTCCAGCCTATCTGTCACCTGACGGCGCATGTCAGAGAGCAGCGATGAAGGGATGAACCTCTCTCCGTCAAGCTTAACCTCCACTGTCCGCGGCTCAAAACAGGTACCTCCCAACTTACTCAGCTGAGTACGTATATTGCCCTCCTGCGGGGTACGGGCATCCTCTTTCTTCCACTCCTCAGCCACTGAGCCCACGTTCCCGTCCTCATCGGTCATGGTCACGCGGTAGCCGGCGGCGGTCTCCTCAAACAGTATATCTACAGGGATAGTCCTCCGGGCACTCTCCTTGGCGAGCGTCTTCTCGAACTCCTGGTCAAAGTTACGGTACACATCTGTACCGGCCGGGATTGAAGGCATGTCACCGCTCTCCAGGTAGAGGAATATGCGGCCGTTCTCCACGCGGTTCACCCTGTATCCCTTGAGTTCCCCGTCCTGTCCGATGTAACACAGGCCGTCTCCGTTATGGAAGGTTTTGTTACCGGTTATGGTCAGGAAGCCGCGTCCGGCTATGCGGACCTGGCCCATCAGCTCACCCTTGGACTTGGGAGTGCCGGGTGACCAGATATCGGCCCGGCGGCCAAAAAGGAAATAGTCCGTGAAACCGCGGTTGAAACTCTTGCTTACATCGGGTGTGAACTGATATTCGCTATGGCCCGATGACGGACGGCGGTACTCCGGACGGCGTTCCGTTATCCTGTCAATAGCCTGACTGTAGGCGGCTGTCACGTTCTTTACATATGATGTCTCCTTGAGGCGGCCCTCTATCTTGAACGAGCAGACGCCGGCATCGGCCAGTTCCTCCAGATAATCCATGCGGTTCATGTCACGCAGGGAGAGCAGATGACGGCCCTTTACGATCACGCCTTCATCGGCATCAACCAGATCGAACTTGAGACGGCAGAACTGGGCGCACTCGCCGCGGTTGGCGCTGCGGTTAAAGCAGTACTGTGATGCATAGCACTGGCCGCTGTAGCTTACACAGAGAGCTCCGTGCACAAAACACTCCAGCTCCACGTCGGGGCACGCCTCATGAATAGCCGTTATCTCCTTGAGCGAGAGCTCACGGGCCAATACCACGCGGGTGAATCCGCAGTCGGCAAGGAAACGGACCTTATCGGCCGAGCGGACATCGCACTGGGTGCTGGCATGCAGCGCTATGGGAGGCAGTTTCATCCTGAGGACGGCCATATCCTGTACGAGCAGAGCATCGGCCCCGGCCTCATAGAGCTGCCATATAAGTTTTTCGGCATCAGCCAGTTCACTGTCCTTAAGTATGGTGTTGATGGTCACGTAGACCCTGGCTCCGTAAATATGGGCGAACTCAGCAAGACGTGCTATATCCTCCACGCTGTTGCCCGCAGCCTGACGCGCACCGAACCGGCCGGCACCGATATAGACTGCATCGGCCCCGTGCTTTATCGCTTCAATGCCGCACTCCAGATTCTTGGCGGGCGACAGAAGTTCCAGACTCCTACCCTCTTTCATATTACCAGATACGAACCCTGTTCTCGGGTGCAATATACATAGAATCCTCCTCGGTTATACCAAAAGCCTCATACCATTCGTCAATATGGGGAAGCGCGCCGTTCACCCTGAGACGGCTCAGAGAGTGCTCGTCACTCTTGGTCTGCTGGAGCACCATCTCGTCACGGCAGTTCTCAGCCCAGGTGCAGGCGTACGCTATGAAGAAACGCTGCAGGGGCGTGAATCCCATCTTATCCTCCTGGGGCGTCTCGCCGCAAACCTCACGGAAAGCCTCGAGCGCAACGGTCAGGCCACCGTGGTCAGCTATGTTCTCACCCAGGGTGAGCTTGCCGTTGGCCTTCACTCCGGGCAGCACCTCGATGCTGTTGAACCAGTCCACCAGCACCTTGACGCGGCGGTTGAAACGGCGTGTGTCCACCCCGCTCCACCAGTTGCACATATTACCGTCCTTATCGAACTGACGTCCCTCGTCATCGAATCCGTGGGTCATCTCATGTCCCATGATGGTGCCTATGGCTCCGTAGTTGAAGGCGTCATCGGCATTCATGTCAAAGAAGGGATACTGCAGGATTCCGGCGGGGAAACATATCTCATTGATCGAAACGTCGTAATAGGCGTTGATCTCCTGCGGGTTCATATACCACTCGGAGCGGTCCACCGGTTTCCGGAACTTACGTTCCACCATATCGTTCCAGAAAAACAGGCTTATGGAGGCGCTGTTCTCAAAAAGCGATTTGGAGGGGTCGATGACCATCTTGGAGTAGTCACGCCACTTGTCGGGATAGCCTATCTTGAAACTGAATGCATCGAGTTTCTCAAGAGCCAGACGGCGGCTCTCATCACTGAGCCAGTTCTGGAGTCCGATGCGTTTGCCGAGCGCCTTCTTGAGACGCAGGAACATATCGATCATACGTTGCTTGGCCTCCTCCGGGAAATATTTCTCCACATAGAGACGGCCCAGCGCGTCACCCAGCGTTCCGTTCACGGCCGATGTGGCACGTTTCCACATGGGTTTGGGCTCCTTCTGGCCGCTCATGGTGCGTCCGTAGAAATCAAAGTCGGCGGCATCGGCCTCCTTACCAAGACGGTTACCGTTGGAGTCCAGCATCTGCCACTCCATAAGCACCTTCTGGTCCTCAAGAGGCTCCTCGTTGATTATACGGATGGCCTCGCGTATGGCATCGGGCTGTCCCACATCCACCACATCGACATCCTTAAGGCCCAGCTTACCCAGGAATTCCTTCCAGTCCAGACCGGGGAGCTTTTTGTAAAGCTCGCTCAGGGTCATCTTATGGTAGTTGCGTGAGGGATCGCGCAGCTGCTCGTTGTTACGTGACGCCCTGGCAATCATCTTTTCCAGGCGCCATATTATCCTCATGCGGCGGAATGCCTCCAGACGGCCGTAACCGGCCAGTTTGAGCATGCGTACCACATGTTTCTTGAATGCCTGCCTTATCTTGACGGTCTGCAGGTCACGGTCGGTGTAATACTCCTTGTCACCGAGCGTAAGACCGCCCTGGCTCATGCCTACTATGTTGGTGTTGCTGTCCTTGAGGTCAGGTCCTATACCCACGTCAAAGTAACCGGTCACGCCGTAAGGATCAAGCTCTATCATATTGTCTATGAGCTCCTCACGACTGCTGATGGCCCTGATACGTTCCATATAGGGACGGATGGGCGCCATACCCTCGGCGTCACGGCGGTCGGTGTCCATGACCAGGTTGTAGAGGTCTGCTATACGGGCAGCGTCACTGTCGGGAGCGTTGTCCTGAGCCAGGATGCCGTCAATCAGGTCCTTGAGCTGCTGACGGTTACGCTCGGAGAGTTCCTCATAAGTTCCGTAACTTGCAAAGTCATCGGGCAGCGGATTGGCATCGAGCCATCCTCCGCAGCTGAAACGGTAGAAATCCTCACCGGGCCATACGCTACGGTCCAGGTTCTCCTCCTTTATGCCTGCAAGTCTACCCACCTGTTACCAGATACGTGCTCTCTTGTCGGGAGCCAGATAAAGTGCGTTGTCAGGTGTAATGCCGAATGCCTCATACCAGGCGTCGATGTGAGGCAGGGTGCCGTTCACACGCCAGCGGCTCAGTGAATGGGGATCGCTCTTGGTACGGTTGCGGATCTCCTCGTCACGTATATTGCCGGCCCATACGCCTGCATAGGCCATGAAGAAACGCTGTTCCGGGGTCAGTCCGTTCACAGACTTGAGCGGAGCATCCTTTGTAGCGTTCTTGAATGCCTGATAAGCAACCATCAGACCTCCGTGGTCAGCAATGTTCTCACCCAGAGTGAGTGAGCCGTTACCGTTAAGGTCAGGCAGCACCTTGATACCGTCAAAGTGGTCAACAAGAACCTGTACCTTCTCCTTGAACTTGTCTGCGTCACCCTCGGCCCACCAGTTGTTGAAGTTACCCTCCTTGTCGAACTGACGGCCCTGGTCATCGAATCCGTGTGTCATCTCATGACCGATAACCACACCTATGGCGCCGTAGTTGAAAGCGTCATCGGCACTCATGTCAAAGAACGGATACTGGAGTATGCCGGCCGGGAAACAGATCTCGTTGGTGGTGGGGTTGTAATATGCGTTGACGGTCTGCGGGGTCATGAACCACTCGGTGTCATCGACAGGCTTCTTGTACTTGCGCTCAATCATATCCTGCAGGAAGAAACGGCTTATGCCGATATTGTTATCGAACAGGCTCTTGGACGGGTCGATGACCAGTTTGGAGTAGTCTCTCCACTTGTCGGGATAACCTATCTTGACATGGAAGGCGTCAAGTTTCTCATGAGCGAAAGCCTTGGTGCTGTCACTCATCCACTCCTGTGCGTCGATACGCTCACCAAGGGCTATCTGCAGGTTACGGACCAGAGTGACCATACGCTCTTTCGATGAAGCCGGGAAGTACTTCTCGACATAAAGCTGACCGATGGCCTCGCCCAGCACACTGCTTACGGTCGATGTGGCACGTTTCCACCAGGGCTGCTGCTCCTCGCGTCCGCTCATGACCTTGCCGTAGAAATCAAAGTTGGCACGGTCCAGCTCCATAGTCAGACGTGATGCGGTGTGGTCTATGAGCTGCCACTCCATATATGACTTGTGAGCCTCGACAGGAAGCTCTGCCAGTATAGCCTCCACCTCATGGATAGGCTCGGGCTGGCTTACGTCAACCACGTCACAGTCACCTATACCCATCTCATCAAACATATGCTGCCAGTCAATACCCTTGAAATCCTTCTTGAGGGCATCGAAAGTCATCTTGTGGTAGTTGGCTGCAGGATCACGCTGCTCGACGGCGCTGTATGACTTACGGGCTATACGGGTCTCGATGAGCATGACATCCTCCATCTTCTTCTGTGCATCGGACTCGGAGAAGCCGCACAGGGTGAACATACGTACCACATGTTTGCGGAAAGCCTCGCGGACGGCGGTGGTGGCATCATCGGTATCCAGGTAATACTCCTTCTCTCCGAGCGAGAGACCGCCCTGACCTATGCTTACGATATTGGCCTTGCTATCCATCATATCGGCACCTATACCTACACCGAAATAGTTGCCGGCCAGACCGTCCAGGTCCATCTCCACCATGAGAGGGAATATATCTTCACGCTCACTTACAGCCTCTATGCGGTCAATCCAGGGCCTGATGGGAGCCAGTCCCTCATTCTCACGACGTGCCGTGTCAAGCACCAGTTTGTAGAGGTCTGCTATCTTCTGCGCGTTGGAACCGTACTCATGGTCGGTTGCCACCACGTCATCAATAATACCTTTAAGCTGCTTGCGGTTATCCTCTGCCAGCTGGTCGAACGAGCCGAACCGGGCATACTCGGGTGTAAGCGGATGGGCCGCATTCCAGCCGCCATCGGCAAACTGGTAGAAATCATCTCCGGGCACTGCGGTCATGTCAAGATTCTCCATCTTGATACCTATGCCCTGTCTTGAATTGTTACATGACATCATAATTCCTGCAAATGCAATTACGAATAATGCTATTCTTTTCATAAAAATCATTCTTGTCTTAAATACTCTCTCCTTCAATCATGGCCTCCTCCCAGCGGGATTCAGCCTTGGCCAGTTCCTCCTTGAGCTTGCCGTATGACTCGAACATGGCGGGGTTCTGAGCTCCGCTCGGCGTAGCCAGCCACTCCTCCAGTTCCTTTATCTCTTTCGATATGCGCTCCACCTCCTTCTCGCAGTCCTCAATCTTCTTCTGGATCTTGCGCTTACGGCGTTCCTGTTCCTTCTTGGCTTCGTAGTCCTCCTTTCCGGCCGATGCCTTGACGGTCTCCGTAACCTCCACGGGGGCACCCTTCATACGTCCTATGTCGGCCAGGTTGTCAAGGTTCTTTTTACGGAGGAAATCATAGATGCCGCCCAGATGTTCACGAACCTTGCCGTCACCGAACTCGTAGACCTTCTCCACCAGTCCGTCCAGAAACTCACGATCGTGACTTACCACTATCACCGTGCCGTCAAAGGCCTGAATGGCCTCCTTAAGTACATCTTTCGATGTCATGTCAAGATGGTTGGTCGGCTCATCGAGTATGAGCAGGTTCACCGGGGTGAGCAGCAGACGTATCATGGCCAGACGGCTGCGTTCGCCGCCCGAGAGCACCTTGACCTTCTTCTGTCCGGCCTCTCCGCCGAACATGAACGCACCAAGTATATCGTTAATACGGGTTCTGATAGGACCGGTAGCCACATTGTCAATCGTGTCATGCACCGTCACCTCCTCGTCAAGGAGCTGTGCCTGATTCTGGGCGTAGTAACCAATCTGGATATTATGACCGATGGTGAGTTTGCCGTCAAACGGAATCTCACCCATTATGCACTTTACGAGAGTGGATTTACCCTCACCGTTACGGCCTACGAAAGCCACCTTCTCACCGCGCTTGATGGTAAGGTCAACACCGCTGAATACCAGATGGTCGCCGTAACTCTTAGCCACGCCCTCGCAGATAACGGGGTAGTTGCCGCTGCGTATGGCTGGCGGGAACTTGAGACGCATGGACTTGTTATCGACCTCATCGACCTCAATAGGTACGATCTTCTCCAGCATCTTGATGCGACTCTGTACCTGTACGGCCTTGGTCGGTTTGTATCGGAAACGCTCTATGAACTCCTTGGCATCGGCTATCTCCTTCTGCTGGTTCTCATAGGCGCGGATCTGCTGTTCACGGCGTTCCTTGCGCAACTCCACAAATTCGTTGTACTTGACCTTGTAGTCATAAATGACGCCGCACGAAATCTCTATTGTGCGGTTGGTCACGTTGTTTATGAAGGCACGGTCATGGCTCACCAGGATCACGGCGTTGCAGCGCTTGGCCAGGAATTCCTCAAGCCACTGTATGCTCTCTATATCAAGATGGTTGGTAGGCTCGTCAAGAAGCAGCACGTCGGGATGACGAAGCAGCAGCTTGGCCAGCTCAATTCGCATACGCCAGCCACCGCTGAACTCGCTTGTGGGTCGGTCCAGGTCATCACGACGGAATCCCAGACCTGTGAGTGCCTGTTCCAGCTCGGCCTGGTAATTGCCTCCGCCCATCATCTGGTAGCGCTCGCTCTCACGAGTAAAACGGTCTATGAGCGCATGGTACTCCTCACTCTCGTAGTCCGTACGCTCCACCAGCTGGTTGTTCAGCCTCTCTACCTCAGCCTGAAGTCTGTGCAGATCCTCAAACGCCGTCTCAGCCTCCTGACGTACCGTGCGGGTATCGGCCAGTTTCATGACCTGCGGCAGGTAACCGATGGTCATTTCCTTAGGTATGGATACCGTGCCCGATGTAGGCTGCTGCAGACCGGCTATGATCTTGAGCATGGTTGACTTGCCCGCTCCGTTCTTACCCACAAGGGCAATACGGTCCTTGTCACCTACCACGTAGCTGACATCATGAAAGAGCGGGCGCGCCCCGAACTCAACCTTAAGATTCTCTACCGAAAACACTTGGAACCTGTCCTTATGCAAAAAGCTTGGCGGGATAGACACCCTCCTTTACCAGTTCTGCAATCTTGTCGACAACACCCTGACGGTCCTCGGCATATGTCACGCCGAACCACTTGGAGGTGGTGTCAAGGACCTCAACGGTCGCGGTGCCGTTGTTGATCAGCTCATTGACCATGAGCGGGATGAAATACTCGGACTTGGGGGTGTTGATATTGGCCTTGAGCCAGCCCTTGAAAAAGTCCTCGGAGTACTTCATATAGTCAGGTGTGAATCCCCATACGTTCATTGAAACGGGTGTGTTGTCATCTATGCGGACCCAATCCTCACCATCCTTGTAGCAGACACCGTTCTCACGACGCAGTATCTCCGTGCGCTCCACGACGGTGGTAAGATGACGCTTGGCGTTAACCTCGCATACGCCGCGTGACACCTTGCCGTTCTCACTCAGGGTGTTGGCTACACGGAATCCTACCATAGAGTAAACATTCTTGGAACCCTCGGGCAGAGAGCTCAGGAACTTACCCATCACTGCAAAGCAGTCGCGGCCGTAGAAGTCATCGGCATTGATCACACAGAAAGGCTCGTTTATTACATCCTTGGCCATGAGCACAGCATGATTGGTACCCCAGGGCTTGGTGCGATCCTCCGGGCAGCTGAAGCCCTCGGGCAGGTCATTGATACTCTGGAAAACCACCTGAGTCTCTACATGACCCTCATATTTCTTGAGTACAAGATTGCGGAAATCATCCTCAAAGTCCTTTCTGATAATGAATACCACCTTGCCGAAACCGGCGCGGATAGCATCGAACACGGAATAATCCATTATAGTCTCACCACTGGGACCCAGCGCATCGAGCTGCTTGAGTCCGCCGTAACGGCTGCCCATGCCGGCAGCCAGAACAACAAGTGCAGGTTTCATATACTTAGTTTGTAATAGACTGCAAAATTACACTTTTTTTCCCATCAAAAACGTTATCTTCGCATCAAGAAACCGTTACAGTCATGAAAAGATATCTTATAGGAATTTCCCTGGTTATGACACTGTTTCTTGCACTCGGCTGCAAGAACGGAGCCTCAAACCAGACCGCAGAGGAGGTCGATGCCGACACCATAATCCTGGATGCCGACCAGTATGTACGTTTTGAGACCTCCAAGGGTAATTTCACCATAAAACTCTACCGCGAGACCCCGCTCCACCGTCACAATATGGTACGTCTGGCACGTAAAGGTTTCTATGACGGCCAGCTGTTCTTCGGTATCCAGAAAGGGTACAAGATCCAGGCCGGCGACGTCAACTCCAAGAACGCCAAGCCCGGTCAGGAGATCGGCATCGACCTTAAGGATGACACCATCCAGTCCGAGATCAACCCCTACAAGTTCTACCACAAACGCGGCGCGGTAGGCCAGGCCAGCACTTCACAGTTCCGATGCTCCACCAGCCAGCAGTTCTATATCATAACCGGCAAGAAAGTAAAGGAGTCCAACCTTACCGCTCAGGAGAACGTCATCAACAAGCGTTACCGCCAGGCCCTCAAGGATACCCTCACCCAGCCTCACGCCAAGGATATCCTGACATGGCAGAAATACGGCGAGAAGAAAAAGATAAGCAAGCTCAACCAGCAGCTTAATGACGAGACCGATGCCATACTGGCCAAGCGCAGACAGCACTTCAGATACAACCAGCAGCAGATCAAGGAGTACACCACCGTAGGTGGCGCCCATACCCTTGACGGACTCTACACCGTATTCGGCGAAATCTCTGAGGGAATGGATGTGGTCGAGGCCATCTCCAACCTGCCTGCCGCAGGAAAAAACGGACGCCCCAATCCTGATGTCAGGATCATTAGGGCGTACGTTATTGAAGATGCCGGGGGCGCGCCTCAGCAATAAATCACAGTTTCTCTGCTATCTCATTGAAACTCTGCCACAAAGGATCAGCTGGCAGAGGTGCCTTGACGTCTATTATCTCGTGTGATACGGGATGCTCGAACGTCACGTGGAATGCGTGGAGCGATATGCTTCCGTCCGGATTAGACCGCTCCGCCCCGTACTTGAGGTCACCCTTGATGGGGCACCCCATCTTGGCGAGCTGACATCGGATCTGGTGATGCCTTCCGGTAAGCAGCTCCACCTCCAGAAGGTTGTAGTTCACGGAGCTGGCTACCAGACGGTATCTCAGTATAGCCTTCTTGCTGTCGGGAACCTCACGGTCATATGCATAGGAGCGGTTCTGTTTCTCGTTGCGCACCAGCCAGTTCACCAGCTCTCCCTCAGGAGCCACCGGACGGTTCTTGACGATGGCAAGGTAACGCTTGTCGACACTCCCCACACGGAACATGTCATTAAGGCGCGAGAGAGCCTTGCTGGTCTTGGCCAGCACCACCAGTCCGCTGACCGGACGGTCCAGACGGTGAGGCACCCCCACAAACACGTTGCCGGGCTTGTTGTATTTCTCCTTGAGGTATGCGCCTACGGTGTCGGACAATGGAACATCGCCCGTCTTATCGCCCTGCACAATCTCACCCGACCGCTTTGAGACAATAATAATATGATTATCCTCGTATAAAGGAGTCATTATTAATTCTCAATTCTCAATTACATATTCATTCCGCCGTCAACCTGCAGGACCTGACCGGTCACGTATGAGCTGTCATCGGACACAAGGAACAGTGCAGCCTTGGCAATCTCCTCAACCTGAGCACCACGCTGCAGGGGAATAGCCTTGCACCACTCAGCCAGTTTCTCCTCAGGAATCTTGCCGGTTGTCATCTCGGTGAGAACAAAACCCGGAGCTATCACGTTGGCACGGATACCGCGTGATGCCATCTCCTTGGCTACGGACTTGGTGAGTCCCACCAGACCGGCCTTGGATGCCGAATAGTTGGTCTGACCTGCGTTACCGTGAAGGCCTACCACTGATGACACGCAAAGTATGTTACCGCTGCGCTGACGCATCATCTGCGGAGTGCAGGCCTTGATGAAGTTGAAAGCGGACTTGAGGTTGGTATCAAGCACCTCGTCCCACTGCTGCTCGTTCATACGCATCATAAGACCGTCCCTGGTGATGCCGGCGTTGTTTACAAGGATGTCTATGCGACCGAACTCCTTTACCACCTCATCCACCATCTGGGCTGCGCCCTCATAGCTGGCTACGTCAACACGATAGCCTTTAGCCTTTATGCCGTTTGCACTCAGCTCTGTCTCCAGGGCCTGAGCCTTCTCTACGCTGTTGATGTACACGAATGCCAGGTCTGCTCCTTCAGCTGCAAAGAGCTTGGCCATGGCAAGACCTATCCCACGCGTTGCTCCTGTAATGAGCACCGTCTTTCCTGTCAGTTTTCCCATTGATTTGTTACTGTTTATTTGGTTCTGAATATCCCAAGGCACCGTAGATAAGTCTGCGTGCCTCGAAACGGATCTCTTCTCTAGTATTGCCCTGCCAGAGTTTGCCTCTGATGTACGGGGCCTCGAAGCCTCTCATGCAGTGATACATGATCTCGGCGGTACGGCGTACGCTGACCACATTGAACGCTCCGCTCGTCTTACCCTCGGATATGATATCCTGAAGCATCTGTTTCTGCTTGAGGTCAAATCCCTTACGGAAATGTTCAAGTCCCCAGCTGTTACGGAAAAAGCCTGACCTCAGGGTTCCGTTGCGGTCAACCGTCTCCTTTACCAGACGGAAATAGCCGAAAATGAACTCTACGATTTTCTGCTGTGCGGGCATATTGAGATTGGCAATCTCAGCAAGTCCCGTAACAACCTTCTCCACTTCACTGTTGATTACCGCCTGGAACACCTCAACCTTACTTTCAAAATATGCGTACAGTGTGCGGCGGCTCAGCCCGGCTTCCTGGGCTATGTCTATCATTGTAGTCTCGTCGTATCCCTTCTTTACGAAAAGAACTTTCGCAGCCTCAATGAATTGTGCTCTTGTCTTAGGATTTTCCATAACTTTAAACGAGGTTACAAAAATACGAAAATTGTGAAACTACCACATATTTGTAGGAAAAAGTTTGCTCATAATGCACAAAAGGACTATCTTTGCACTCGCAAAACGAAATCGCGGAGTGGAGCAGAGGTAGCTCGTTAGGCTCATAACCTAAAGGTCGGGGGTTCGAATCCTTCCTCCGCAACTAAAAAGAGGTCCCATTACGGGACCTTTTTTATTTACGGAGCAAGTCTCCGAACCCCCATCCTTTTTTTAGTTCGCTCTGCGAACAGGCGGCCTACCCGGCCGCTCTCGCTCGCATACTCGCTTCGCCCCAACACGTTTGTACCTGCGTAGTGGAGGGAGTACTGGATTTATGCGCGGAAGGCGTCCTCGGTGAGGATGAGAAGGGACTCGGCGTTCTCGGCAGGTGCGGGAGTCTTCTTGTCTTTCTTCTCGTAGTGCCACTTGGAGTTATCCGTCCACTTCTCGATCCAGTTCTGAGAGTAGCAGATCCAGAATACCAGACCCAGACCTATGAGCCAGTAGAGAAGTTTCTTCCACCAGGGAGCCTTGTCGGCAAACGGGTCGGGTTCTGCCTTGAGAGGAGTCCTGCCCATCTCGGTAAGGGTGGCACCGAACGTCATATTGACCTTGACCGATGCGTTGATAGCCCATCCGTTGGCATTAAGCAGCGGAGAGAGGTTACGCTTGCGTATCTTAAGCCAAGCCAGGATCATGGAAGGACCGGATATCACGAGCATGACGGCAATAACCAGTATAAGCCATTTCCACCATGACCAGTCTGATACGGAATCCGACATCTTAGCCAGTGCAGACATAAGTCCGCTGACAGCCAAGCCGATGGCAGCAAAGATACCGGCGAATGCTGCAATATCAAACGGTTTTTTCTTTTCAGCTCCGGCTGCACCGTCCTTTCCGGCGTTGTCAACCTTGGCGGTCATATCGGCCATTACCTTGCTGTCCTTCTCGGCGGCACGTTTCTCTATAGTGGTCTCGATGTAGCGTCCAATCTTGCGATAGGGAGCCCAGAAGGCCTGACGTATGCTGATAGGATTCTCAATTATCTTGAATACGGTGGCATCCCACTCTGCACCCTTGCGGTCATAGAACAGGCCGTGCTTGCCCTCACGAAGGTCGGCCACATCGCCATCGGTCATGACGGCAGCTATGATTATGGTCTCACCGGTTATCTTGTTGAGACAGTTGCAGTACAGTATGTACATGCCGCTGAGTGAAGTTGCAGTGGCGTGCGGTCCCATATCGGGCACTTTGATACAGAGCTCGCAGCAGCGCTCGTCGATATAGAGCTCACCGGCCTGGAAGATGGCCTTGCCGTCGGGATCATAGAAGTCACGGAATGAGACGAAGTTGCACAGGAATGTGTAGAAATCGCGATACAGATGAAGCAGTTTGGCAACCTCATCGATAGAGAGAGACTCAGACTCAAGAGCCTTGTCATCATCGATTATCTTGAGAAGTTCGGCCTTGCGGTCCTCTTTGAGGAATGCGTTGACGGCATCCAGGCCCAGGCTCTCCACCTCGGCACCGGCCTTCTCGCCCAGCCATGCCTCATACGGACTCAGTTTTGCAACGAATGCATTCCACTGTTCCTCGGTAATCTCGGCGGCTCCCTTAAACTCCTTGTCGAGAGCCAGAGCCTTGAGCTTGTCAAACGTGCCCTGCCAAACCGGGTTGATTCGTCCGTCTATAGGCAGAGTGTTGTTTGCAGTGATACGGGCCAGAGGATAAGACGATATCTCATCGGCGCACTGTGACAGGTCCTTATCGCTGATGGTCTCAATACGTGCGACCGATACATCCAGAGCGTTCACACTTCCTGCATGGAATACAGCCAGCTTGCAACGCATAAAGTAGTCAGCCACCTTGGCCTTGATCTGGTTTACGATATCATATACTGCAGGGGTATTGTCTGCAAAAGCAAAAATAGCCTTGTCATCAGCAGCCTTCTTCTGCCATGCCGAATAGTCGGCCAAAGCCTTGTAGAAAGCCTCGATGGAATCAGTATCGGCACCCTGGAGTCCGCTACGGTCAGTCTTACCGCCAATTGTAGCCACGATAGCGGCAATGGTCTTCTTAATCTCCTCATCGCTGCTAGACTGCTCGGTAATTATACCGTCACCGTTCAAGCCGGTCTTGGCAAATATAGCAACGCTGTCATCGGCATCAGCGACCGATATGCTATCTTTCTTAAGTCCAAGGTTCTTAAGTATCTGTTTGGCCGATGCCAGCAGACGGGCACCCTCAGGATTCTCGGTATTGATTGCTGACAGAGGTAATGTATCCTCCTTCTTAAGAAGCATGTCAGGATCCTTAAGCATAGAGGTAATCCACTCTGCAGCCTTGACAACCTCATTTACATGGATACGGCCGTTGTTATCGGAATCAAGCATTTTAAGAGTCTTGGCATCGAATTCAAGACCCACAACAGGAGAGCTCAGAACTGTCCACAACTTCTGGTCAAGTTCACCCAGATGTCTGATATCTTCACCGCTTTTGATATTTACGCGGTTTTTTCCACCTATCGTGGAAAATTTCCAATCATAATTACCCATAAGAATTATATGTTAGTCCATCTTTCTATCAAAAATAGTGGCTCAAATATAAACAAAATTATTACGTTCTGTCGGGTTTGTGCGTAATTAAACAGAAATACCGGGGACGGTTCTTATTGCGCCTTGTCAGGTTCGTGCGTAATTAAACGCATATTGGGGACGGTTCTTATTGCGCCCGGCCAGGTTCGTGCGTAATTATACGTTATCAAGGATTATGGTGAGTGGGTTAGAGACAACAAGATCGACACCTTGGTGCGGTAGTAAACAATCACGCAGGTCCAGTGGTATTGGGGCGAAGCGAGTATGCGAGCGAGAACGGCCGGAGGCCGTCCCGTTTCCGATAGGAAACTAAAATAAGGTGGCAGCTACCGTCTTTCTAAGCGAGGTAAGGTTTAGGCGGGTAATAAAAGGAATATCTGGTACTGCTGCAGCGGGAGGTAGGTAGTTGCCGTTTTTAAAAGCGCCCTTACAGGAATCACTCTCATTACCGGAAATAGATATAAAAAAAGAAAGCGCCTCAGATAAATAATCTGAAGCGCTTTTAAAAACGGCAGCTACCTACTCTCCCACTTGCGCAGTACCATCGGCGTGAACGGGC
>CACZCX010000037.1 GCA_902779875.1 uncultured Bacteroidales bacterium
CTTTTTCCAAAGCCTCCTTGAACATGGGATCTATGTAATAAACCTTAGTCATCTCAGTCTATATCAATAACAATATTAAACAGCTCCTTATGTAAGTCATGACCTGATTTCTCAACTTCTGCCAACCTTGAATCAATAGCCTGTAAAGTTGATACATGTTTGGCCATCATCTCATCCTCCTGATAGGTATATGTAACCTTCAATCCTCCGCCGCCTACTATCAAGAGTCTATCAGAAATCCTTATGCAATACAACCTCAAAGTCCCATGTAAATATATCAGCGGCCTCAGTTAAAAACAAGGGTTCAAATTCTACTTTTCTCATGACTATAGACTTTACACGAGCAAAGATAGTACCAATGTTTTTAATTACTCTAATTATCTGTTTATTTACAGATATTCAATTGTCATATATAAAAAGTGTGTCAGGCTTTCCCGACACACTTTCAAGGGGATAATAAAACTCTACAAAATAAGCTAGCTCACTCCACTGTGATCACAGCCGATGAGGTGGTGGCGCGGAAGGCGGGAGCGTAGAGGCACTGCATGACGGCTATGCCTTCCTGGAAACGGCCGGCTTTCCGGACATGAACCTCATACTCCACACGGTAGCTGCCCTTGCTCAGACGGTCTATGTAGAACACGTTACGGGTGTTGCCGGGTGCTGAGTAATAGCCTATGCCATCACGCCAGTTGTAGGTGTAGCGGGCGGTGGTGCTCAGCGGCTCCATGGTGGCGGCTCGCATATCGGACAGTTCCAGATATTCCAGGTTACGGTCCAGGGTTACATCGAACTGGATCTTGAGGCGGTCACCTACCCTGAGTTTCCTGCCGGGCTTTACCTCCTCCAGACGTTCTCCGTCGGGACCGTCGGTGACACGCCAAACGGTACGTTTGAGAGTGATACCGTTCTCGGAGTGCTCTACCTTGTCCATCTCCTCGGTGAAGCTGCGGTATATGGCGCCCCAGCTTACTCCATCGGTCTTGCTCTCCACGGTGACCTTAGCCTTATCACTGCTTATGGGAGAGTCCCAGGTGCGGGTGGTGTAACCTGCATTCGCCTTGCTGTCCGATGCCTTGAGGGCCTCCTTACCCACATATATCGTTATGTCGGGGTCAGACTCAAGCTGGGTGTTTCCGCCGGTGGCCATAAGAGCCACTACTGCAGCGGCGGTGGCAGGCGATGAAGACCATCCCGTGGTCTGTTTCTGCTTAAGGAGCCAGCGTGCAGCCTCTATAGCCTCTGTCCTGTGGTCAGTAGCGAGCAGGATCCTTATTATCATGGACTGCAGGTCTATGACTGACTCACTGGCAAAAAGGCCGCCTGTATTGTCACGCCAGTAACGGCCCATCTCGTCGCTGTAAAGTGAACGCTCCAAGAGTGTTCCGACTATATTCCCGGCCTCATCAAGCTTACCCTTACGGGCCATGAGGAGTCCTATCTGCGCCCGACGGTATATATCCATCTCATGAGTCTCCTCGGCCTCTGCCAGACGCATAAAGTAGTTATGGCTTGCGTTGGTGGTACCCTGGAACGGATAGTGGACGAAATAGGAACGGGCAAGAAGATATCTCAACTCTGAACTGCCCAGGTGCTGGGGTTTCTCCTTCTGGTTGTATATCTTGTAATAATAGGCATCCAGACAATCCAGTCCCTTTCTTATCATACTCTCAAGATCGGGAGTAACCTCCACTATTCCGTTCTCAATGAGCTGTCCCAATCCGTTGATTATCTCACATGTTACGCTGATATCGGTCTGCTGGAATCCGTCTATCCAGGCCCATCCGCCGTCACTCCTCTGTGACCCCTTAAGCCGGTCAAGAGATTGGGTGATGGTTTTCTGCATCTCCTCCGTTCCAAGCACTCTGGCCAGATGGCTCAGACGCATTCGTTCACCCTTGGAATCAAACAGGTAGGGAGTCTCCTCCAGAAGCGTTCCGGTCAGTTTGGTATTACGCTCCAGCTGTGTCTGCCACTCTGAAGCGGGAATCTCAGCCCACTCATCGAGCATCTTGCGGATAGCAGGATAGCGGCGGTTCAGGTCAAATGATATGGATGAACCCATAAACTGGTAGAACAGGCTCAGGTTCGAGGGATTATCCAGCCTGATAAGTGACGGCAGTGACTGGATGGCGTACCATATGGGAGTAGCGGTATACTCTACCGTGAGCTGTTCATCGGCCATGGTGGCTGAACGCTTTCCTTCAAGTTCAGTGAAACGGAAGGTACGTGTCTCGTTGCCGTTGTTGAACAATGAGAGCGCTTGTACCACCCTGGTGCGGTTTGTGAGAACCGGTATGGTCTCCTGGATGCCATCACTGTGACCGGTAGCCTGTGCGGTAATGCGGTAAGTTACCGCCTTGAGGCCCGATGGCACATTGACAGTGAATCCGGTACCTGCGCTACCGCCTCCGGGTATGCTTATGGTCTTGGCCGATGCACCCTCAACCATCTTTACCGGCTTGCCTGTCTCGGCATCGGTAAACGAAACGGTCACCTTGGCCTTTACGGCACCCTCAGTCAGGTTTGAAACCTTGAAGGTGAATTCCATGCGGTCACCCTCGCGGAGGAATCTGGGAGCCGACGGCTCTATCATGATGAGTTTTCTTGTCACTACATAGCACTCCTCAATGCTTCCGGTCCTCAGCGAGTCATCGAAAGTGAATCCCTGGACCTTCCAGCGGGTAAGCAGCTGCGGAGCCTTGAACCTTACGGTAGCCATGCCGGCGGCATCGGTCATAAGGTATTCGAACAGTCCGGTGGGATTCATGTCAGTACGCAGGGCGACATTCCCAGCCTCTTCAAGGACGTCTTCATCGATCATGTCAAGATCTCCCTCCGTAGCCAGGGCCATGGCGGCATTCTGGGATGCACCTCTAAGGTTCATGGTCGAACGGGCTCCGAGTTCACCTGAGTCGAATACTATATCAAGACCTGCGATACGTCCCTGAAGGGCTTGATCGACAGTAGTGATGCCCAGTCCCTCGAACTCTTCCATATCAATATAAGCGACTCCGGATGCTTTCTTACGTAGGGATGCGGTCACCGGACGGCTATAAACGAACGGATTTATGAGGTTGCCTGTTACGGCATACTTGCCTTTGTATTCGAAACTCCTGGTATAAGGCGGAGTCAGCTGTTCTGCGTGGCGCCACGGTTCCCTCAAGATATTGGAACTGCTCACAAATACGGAATACCAGGGCATGAAGAACCATTCGTTTGAACCGTACTTGTCAAGGGCGCTGTCATACATATCCATCATGATGGCAGCCGTGACGGGGTTTCCGGCCTTGTCAGTAACCCGGATCTTCCACTCCTCATCGCTGTCGGGCTCAATCATGTCACGGAAGGTCACCAGTTCCATATCAAGCTGCTTTTTCCTGTCCTCGACCTCGAATGAGAGGTTCCTGTTCGCGGTATAACCGTCATGGACCATACCCAGACCGATGGAGAACATGCCTTTCATATCGTCCGTAACAGGTATGCTCAGTGTCTGCTGTTTTCCGTTAAGGTTCAGACTGCCCCGACGGCACAAGCCGAACCTGTTCTCCACGAAATAATGTACCGTCACTCCGGGAAGGCAGCTGGCTACACGCAGCCTTACGGTGTCACCCACCTCAGCCTTGGCCTCGACCGGCGTTCCTACCCAGAGATAATCGGTGAACGGCACAAAAGTGGAGTCATCGTTCTCAACCAACACCTTAAGGACCTCAGAGCGGGCTGTGCCCGATGTTGCCACGATTCTGTAGACTCCGCTCTTAAGGGCACGGAGCTTTACGTCGGCACCGTTAAGGGCGCTTACCTGCACCATCTCATCACAGACTGTCTCAACTGCATCCAGCTGTTTGGTAAAGTCAAAGTCAAACCTTTCAAAACGTTCCCTTACATTCTGGTCGTCAACAATCTTGGAGAGCTCCGCAACCTGTCTCTTGCCTCTCACAAGACCAAAAGGCAGGGGAATCTTATAAGGTGAGGCCGATACCCTGGTCACCTCGATATGAACATCTCCTTTTACAGGTTGACTTTTGTGGAGACTGACTCTCAAGTCAAGTCCAACTGAAGACTGGTCATACACAGCCTTATCTTCCAAACCGATACTCAAGTCGCCACCCATAAAGAAGGTAGTGATCCTGTCATGTGTCTCGCCGTTAAGGTCAGTGACCGTAACCCTGAGTTCCACACGGCAGTTGTCTCTTATAAGGTTTTCACTGGGGACAACGAGTCCGACGCTGAACCTGCCGTCCTTATCGGTCTTGAGTTCTCCGCTTCCTATGCTTACCTGACCGGACTCATCCCTCACGCAGAAAGGATGCAGATAATCGGGCGATACGGTGGCGTACCATCTTACATCGGCCCCGTCAACAGGGACATCGGTAAACGAGACGGCCTGTCCTGTAACCTCAATCTCACGGTCAAATACAAGTTCCTGCTCAATCCTGTCCAGGCTGATATCAAACTTGGGCTGTTTGAATGACTCCACATTAATCTGTCTGGAGGTCTGGAATCCGTTTTCAGTTCCGTACATACGGATGGTCATCCTTCCGGGCAGGATATTATCAGGCAACCTGAATCCGCCTCTGACCACGCCTGCGCTGTCTGTAATACAGGTGAACTCGTTTATACGCCTGTAGTTTACATCATAAACCGTGATCCTTACCTGGTAATCCTTAAGGACATGACCGCGTTCGTAGCCGTCGGAGAAATAGGCTACCCCCATGAACTCCACGCTGTCACCCGGAAGATAGGTGAAACGGTCCGTGTAGAGACGGCCGTAGTTCCTGTCGGGCATATCGGTTATAGTGGAGATATAGAAATCCTGATGACCTTTCTTGCCCCCCTTGTCCATCTCCATACGGTAAGAGCCTCCGGGTATTCCCTCAATCGATATGAAACCGTCTTCATCGGAGAATCCCTGGGTATAAACCTTGATAAGGTCATCATTGTAATTGGTGTGCCATAACATATAACGGCACGACCCTATGGGCTTGCCCGTCTTGAGATCCACGGTGTAAGCCGATATGGCGCCGTTCCTGGCAACGCTGTGAGCCAGTCCCACGCCATTGCACTCAAGATAGGTCAACGATATGGCGTCCTGCTGGCGGAATGAAGAACCGGTCGATGCCACCAGATAATAGTTGCCCTGCATGACAGGGGCTATATCAACAAGAGCATAATGGTCCATCCAGTCTCCCGGGTCGTTTACACGCATACTCCACTCCAGGGTAGGCTGAATGGAACTGAGATAATCCATCAGTTCCGTATTGTCACGCACGTTATTAGGATCCTCGCCTGTCACCTCCACCAACTTGAAATAGAGGGTTGATGTATTACGGTATGTAGCAAGGGCAAGGTTGCGCTCACCCGGGGCAAGGTCTCCCTGATGTGAGAGCGATACCGACGGCATCTCCATCCGGTACAACATAGCGAGACAATTGATTGCACCCTCGCTTTTAGGCCATTTCTTGAGTGACCTCAGACAGATGTCGTGCTTCATCCTGCATAGTCTGGACTCTGTCTCCGGGTCATTTCCGTCACTGAACCTCGATTCATACGTATCGATTAAGGATGCGGCCGCATAATAGAACATGGTACTGAACTTGACCTTCTTCTCGTAACTGCCTGCCAGATCCAGACAACCATTTACCCATGCTTCATCATTACCGCTCCAATCCTCGTCACCGTTCCGTGACAGATAATCCCTAAGGATATTCATTCTCCTGAGGTCAATCGTAGCCCTGATGTCGGGTTTGGAGGTCAGGTTATGCTGGGTAAGACGTTTAAGCACATATAGGGGCCAGAAATCCGGATCGTCAGGTCCCAGATCATAAGTAGCCTCCAGATACTGAAGTGCGCTTCCGTAGAGGCGCCCGTCATCCAGGAACTTACGTTTGGACTTTATCAGCGTTGACGATGTCATCTCCGTGACGGCATTGTCCATGAGCAGATCCACCAGGCTGGGACGCAGTTTCATTCCGGCCTTGTTACCTCCCGGGAAGAACTCTTCATAATAGCCCGATGCCACATCACCCGCCTCCTCGATTGACTGGTTCAGATGATAACATATGGTATCGGTAATCATCTTGAGGGTCCATCGGTCAATAGGCGGATTCTCCATGTCCGTCCGGGGCTGTCTCTGTATATTATATCGGTTAAAAGAGAGGTATCTCTGATATCCCTTGGCCAGGAAAGCATGACACAGGGCACGGTGCTCCCTTACTTTCAGTGTGGGCAACAAGGTCTTGAAAAGCTCAATGCCGTCAGTCACGCTGTTCTCGGCATAGGTCTGCTGAACCTGTGTCAGGTAAACGGCACTCTTGAGCATCTGACGTGATTCATTGTCTTTGGCCGCCATATCCCAGATGGCTGTAATCTCCCGGGCGGCACTCTGAGGTTGGTCTTTCTTGATGAGTTCATCAACCTTCTTCCAAGCGCGTGAGTACTTGTCCGCGCTGGCTGTAGCGCAAGTCAGTGTCATAATGATAGTCAGAATTGATATTCTCAAAAGGTATCTCATAAGCTTTGCATTTAAAAACTCCGACAAATATATGCGGGATATCTGCCAAAGTAAAAAAAGGATCCGTTGCAAAAGCGTTGCATCTGACCGGCAACGCCCGTGCAGTTCTTATTCAAACAGGTCGCCCGGCAGGGAGGAGTAACGTGAGCGGCCCAGATGCTTGTAGGCCAGGTCTGTCACCTCACGGCCACGGGGCGTACGCTTGAGGAAACCCTCCTGTATGAGGAACGGCTCGTAGACGTCCTCTATGGTTCCGGCATCCTCGCTAAGGGCGGTGGCTATGGTCCCAAGTCCTACGGGACCGCCCTTGAACTTATCTATTATGGTCGTCAGGATGCGGTTATCGATCTCATCCAGACCGTATTTGTCAATATTCAGCGCCTCCAGAGCTATATTGGCAATGGAGAGTGTAATGCGGCCCGATCCCTTGACCTGCGCAAAGTCACGCACGCGGCGCAGCAGGGCATTGGCTATACGGGGGGTTCCGCGGCTGCGGCCCGCTATCTCGGCTGCGGCATCCGTATCACACGGTATACCCAGTATTCCGGCAGAACGGAGTATGATTTTCTGCAGGGTCTTGGCATCATAATACTCCAGATGCATGTTTATGCCGAATCTGGCGCGCAGAGGTGCGGTGAGCAGGCCGCTGCGTGTGGTAGCGCCTATCAGAGTAAAGGGATTAAGGTCAATCTGTATGCTGCGTGCCGACGGTCCCTTGTCAATCATGATGTCAATACGGTAATCCTCCATGGCTGAGTAGAGGTACTCCTCCACTACAGGTGAAAGACGGTGTATCTCATCGATGAAAAGGACATCCTTGGGTTCCAGTGAGGTAAGGATGCCGGCCAAATCACCGGGCTTGTCCAGAACGGGGCCCGATGTTATCTTGAACCCTACGCCAAGCTCGTTGGCTATGATGTTGCTAAGTGTTGTCTTGCCAAGTCCGGGAGGGCCGTGCAGCAGGGTATGGTCGAGTGACTCGCCGCGCTGACGGGCCGCCTCAACGAACACGCGCAGGTTCTCCACGATCTTGCCCTGTCCGGCAAAATCATCGAACCTGAGCGGACGCAGAGCGTTATCCAGCTCCTTGTCGCTCGTCATCTGCTGCTGCCTTATATCAAAATCCTCACTCATACAGTTTACCTGCAAGCTCTGATGCACTGATCAGAGTCTGCTCGCCGGTTTCCATATTCTTGAGAGTCACCTTGCCCTCAGCCAACTCATTACTGCCAACGATGGCAACATAGGGAACAGCACCCGCATTGGCATACGCCATCTGTTTCTTCATCTTGGCGTTATCCGGATACATCTCAGCGGGGATTCCATGTGCACGGAGTTCTGCAAGCAGTTTGAGGCAGAACTGAGCCTCATCCTCACCCAGGTTCAGGAACAGCACCTTGACACCGCCCTGTGCCTCCTTGGGATAGAGATCCAGCTGGTTAAGCACGTCATAGATACGGTCAGCGCCGAATGATATGCCCACACCGCTCACGCCCGGAAGTCCGAATATGCCGGTCAGGTTGTCATAACGTCCGCCACCGCTTATGGAGCCTATCTCCACATCAAGAGCCTTGACCTCAAAGATGGCACCGGTATAGTAGTTAAGACCGCGAGCCAGGGTGAGATCCAGCTCCAGCTGGTTCCTGAGCCCCAGCTTGGTGGCGCCGTCCAGAATGAAACGGCACTCCTCCACTCCCTTGAGTCCGGTCTCGCTGCCGGCAAGTACAGTGGCTATGGTATCCAGCTTCTCGCTGTTGGAGCCTGTGAGCTTGATAATGGGCTGCAGTTTGTCTATGGCATCCTGCGGCAGACCCTTGTCGGCCAACTCGGCATTCACGCCGTCCAGACCTATCTTGTCAAGCTTATCGATGGCTACGGTAATATCGACTATCTTGTCTGACTGGCCGATGCTCTCGGCAATGCCGGCCAGGATCTTGCGGTTATTCAGTTTGATTGCCACGCGAACGCCGAACTTGCTGAACACCATGTCAATCATCTGTATGAGCTCAATCTCGTAGAGCAGCGAGTCACTGCCCACTACATCGGCATCACACTGATAGAACTCGCGGTAACGGCCCTTCTGCGGACGGTCGGCACGCCATACAGGCTGTATCTGGAAACGCTTGAAGGGGAACTGCAGCTCCTCACGGTGCATCACCACAAAACGGGCGAACGGAACGGTGAGGTCATAACGGAGTCCCTTCTCACAGAACTTGGAGGCAAGCTTCAGGCTGTTGCGTGAGAGCAGCTCCTCATCAGTGAGACCGCTCATGTAGTCACCGGAGTTCTGTATCTTGAACAGCAGTTTGTCACCCTCCTCGCCGTACTTGCCCATAAGGGTAGAGAGGTTCTCCATGGAGGGAGTCTCAATCTGACGGTAACCGAACAGGCGGAACACGCTGCGGATTGTATCGAATATGTAATTACGGCGCGCCATCTCCACCGGAGTGAAGTCACGCGTGCCTTTGGGAATTGACGGTTTCATGAGTCAGTTTCTTCTTGATGATGATAGAAAAATCATGATGTAGTATATGAGGGTACCCAGCGAGCTTATGGCAGCCACCACATAGGTGTAGGCCGCAGCCTTAAGGGCGTCCTTTGACGCATCCATCGTAGTCTTGTCACCGGAACTGCGGTGCTGCAGCCAGGCAAGCGCACGGCTGCTGGCATCGACCTCAACCGGAAGGGTTACAAAACTGAACAGCGTGGTCATGGCAAACAGTATGATTCCGGCCAGAAGCATACCGGGGAACGCCTGTACCATCAGGATGCCGAGCAGCAGTACCCATGTCACTATCTGTGATGAGAACTGAACTACGGGAACCAGAGCCGAGCGCACCTTGACAGGCGCGTACTGCTGTGCGTGCTGGACAGCATGACCGCACTCATGGGCAGCCACGGCCGCAGCCATCAGACTGTTGCCGTAATAGACGTCATGGCTCAGGTTGACGGTGTTGTCCTGGGGGTTGTAATGGTCGGAGAGCCGTCCCGGCACACATATAACCTTTACGTCGGTCAGTCCGTGGTCGGCAAGCATCTTGCAGGCCACCTCGAATCCGGTACTGCCGTCACGGGTGGGTATCTTGGAATACTTGCTGAACTTACGCTTGAGGTTTCCCTCCACCGCATAGCTAAGGATGGCTATCGCGATGAAGATGATCCAGTACATAGCGTATGGAGAGACTCCGTATGACGAATAGGGGTATATCATTCGCGAACGATAGTCTGGTTACGGTCAGGACCTACTGAAACGATTGATACGGGAGTCTCAAGATACTGCTCTATGAATGAGATGTAGCTGTTGAACTCCTCGGGGAACTCATCCTCGTCATGTACCTTGGTCAGGTCAGTCATCCAACCCGGCATCTCCTCGTAGATAGGCTCAACACCCTCGCAGTCGAACGGGAACTCATCGGTCTGAGTACCGTCGGGCAGTTTGTAGGCCACACAGGCCTTGATGGTCTTGAATGTATCGAGTACGTCGCTCTTCATAAGGATCAGGTCAGTTACACCGTTCAGGCGGACAGCATAGCGCAGGGCTACCAGGTCAACCCAACCGCAACGGCGGCGACGGCCTGTAACGGCACCGAACTCATGACCGCGGTCTGAGAGAGACTCGCCGTCAGCGTCAAACAGCTCTGTGGGGAAAGGACCGCTACCTACACGTGTGCAGTAGGCCTTCATGATACCGAACACCTTACCGATGTTGCGGGGAGCAACACCCAGACCGGTGCAGGCACCTGCGCAGATGGTGTTTGATGAGGTTACGAACGGATATGAGCCAAAGTCAATATCAAGCATGGTTCCCTGAGCACCCTCGCAGAGGATGGTCTTGCCCTCGTTAAGGAGGTTGGCTACAAAGTGCTCGCTGTCCACGAACTTGAACTGCTTCATGTACTCTATGCCCTCACGCCATGCCTTCTCCAGAGGAGCCAGGTCATACTCAAAGTTCAGGCTCTTGAGTGTGCGCTCGTGAGCGGCGCGTGCAATGGCGTAACGCTCCTCAAAGTCGGGACGCAGCAGGTCACCTACGCGTACACCGGTACGGGCAACCTTGTCGGTGTATGTGGGACCGATGCCACGGCCTGTGGTGCCGACCTTGCTTGAACCCTTGGATGCCTCGATGGCGCTGTCAAGCAGACGGTGTGTAGGCAGGATCAGATGTGCCTTCTTGGAGATGAGCAGACGGTTCTTGAGGTCTATGCCTGCAGCCTCGAGAGCCTCGGCCTCAGCCTTGAAGAGAGCTGCGTCGAGCACCATACCGTTGCCTATGATATTCTGTTTGTTGCCCTGGAACACTCCTGACGGAATGGACTTGAGCACGAACTTCTTGTCATCGAAAATAAGGGTATGGCCGGCGTTGGGACCTCCCTGGAAACGTGCAACCACGTCATAACGCGGTGTGAGCACATCCACAACCTTACCTTTTCCCTCATCACCCCACTGCAATCCCAGCAGGACATCAATCTTTTCAGTCTTCATTTCTTGTCTTTATGTATTTTGTTCAATTTACTCTGTTTTTTCCTGAGGTCCGATGCACACTTGCTGCACATACCGTACACCGTCAAGACCCAACTTGTGGAGTTGAAACGACGTGTACGCATCTCCATAATCTGACGACGCACCTTGTCGTTGTTCATCTCCGTGGTCTTGCCGCAGCTTCCGCATACCAGTCGGATCACGCCTTTGCTGCGGTCGGTCCTCTCAAACAGGACCCTGTCATCCAGGAAGACCTTGCGTACCAGTCCCGCATCCTCAAACAGCTTGAGGTTATTATAGACCGTGGCTCGGCTTATTCGCGTGCGGCTCTCCTTCGACATCTGCCGGGAGAGTTCCTCGGCCGATACCGCCGTATCGGTCGAATAAATGGCGTCAAGCAGCAGGTTACGCTCCTGCGTGTTGCGCAGGGAGTTCAGGCGCAGGTAGTCAGAGAGATTCTGACGCGCCGTGCTTATGCTGTCCGCCTTATCCATTATCTGTGCCCAAACAGCTCAGGACAGTCCTGGCAGCCTGAGCACACTTAAGGTCCGTATCATTGATGGCCACGTTTGCCTGATCTTTCAGTTCACGGACATAGCGTTCGCTCATCTCGCGTCCTGCACGCAGCATATGAGCCAACGTAAGGAATCCGCAATAACGGGCCATGGCATTATCGGAAGCGATCCACCTGAAGGCAGCCTCCGAAGCCCCCTTCATCTTGCTGAAGAGGTACATGGAGCACATCTCAGCAAGATCGGGAAACTCTATCTGTTCTATCCAGAGGTCAGCCAGGTCAGACTGGAACTCATCCTCGGGGTAAATGAGCGCAGCCAGGATGCGGCACTCCCTGATATCCTCTTTCCAGAGAGCGGCCGCCAGCTGGGCGTCCTTACCTGTCTCTGACGCTATCTGCTTGAGCCCCGGAACCCCCACTCCGAAATTGAGCTTATATCCGATGCCCGCCTCCCTCATGCTGGTCGAGGCCACACCGTTCATGTTCAGTCTCAGTTTCTTCTTGATCTCGAGGATCCTCTCTTGAACCGTCATTGCTGCAGAGTAGTATCAGATTACAGTTTTATCTCATTTGGAGAGATGGCGTTTCTTGTACTGGTGAGGGGCCTCGCCCTTCTCCTTGAAGAAAGCGGCATAGAACGACTGACGGTTGGCGAAACCTGAACGGCGTCCTATCTCCTCCATTGTCATATCCAGAAAACGCTTGTCAGTAAGCATATGCACCGCATCGCGCACCCTGAATTCATTCACCAGACTGGAATAGTTCATTCCGAATCTTGAGTTAATCACAGCTGAAAGGTATCTGGGATTGGTTTTCAGATCCTCAGCTAACTGCTTGGCGGAATAGGCGGGATCGCGGTACTTCTTCTGCGCCACGACGATTGTCAGTATTCCGTCATACAGTTCATCGGCAAGTTCTGCACGGATAAGGCCTCGGTAGTTGGCATCCTTTTCGGCCTTTTCTCTGATTTTGTAAGGCTTAGTGTCCACTTTCATAAGAATATTTACGTCACAAAATAAATACTTTTCCGTCTAATCACAATACTATAACAGTCAATATTATTTAAAATAATCACAACGGAATTCCCGTGTTACTCCCTACGGGATTTTTTTTGTAATTTTGGCACACTTCACCCATAACACCCGTGATAGACCAGCTTACCATAGAGAAGATACTTGACGCCGCCAACATTGTCGATGTGGTATCGGAATTCGTGACGCTACGCCGTCGCGGAGTCAACTTTGTGGGTCTGTGTCCGTTCCATAACGAGAAAACCCCATCGTTCTACGTATCGCCATCCAAGGGAATATGCAAATGCTTCAGCTGCGGCAAGGGCGGCAATGCCATCCATTTCCTCATGGAGCACGAGCAGATGTCGTTCCAGGATGCGGCCGAGTGGCTGGCCAACAAGTACGGCATACCGTTCCGCAAACGCGAGATGACAGACAGCGAGAAGGCCCTTCAGAGCGAGCGCGAATCAATGTTCATAACCAACCAGTTCGCGCTGGATTTCTTCAAGGACACCCTGCTCAACACCGATAAGGGACGTGCCATAGGACTGGCCTATTTCCGCAAGCGCGGGTTCCGTGACGACATACTTGAAAAGTTCCATCTGGGTTACTGCCCCGATGAGCCCGATGCCCTTGCACGCGCCGCTCTGGCCAAGGGCTTTACCCGCGAGAACCTGATCAAGACCGGTCTCTGCTACGAACGCGAGAACGACCATAAACTGCGTGACCGTTTCCACGGCCGCGTGATATTCCCCGTACACTCCATAGCCGGCAAGGTGGTTGCATTCGGCGGCCGTATAATGAGTTCCGATGCCAAGGTGGCCAAGTACGTGAACTCTCCCGAATCGGTCATCTACTCCAAGAGCCGTGAGCTCTACGGACTCTACCAGGCCAAGCAGGCCATAGTCCGCAAGGACCGCTGTTTCCTGGTTGAGGGTTATGCCGATGTAATATCAATGTTTCAGAGCGGAGTGGAGAACGTGGTCGCATCGAGCGGCACATCGCTCACTCCCGGCCAGATACGTCTCATACACCGATTCACAAACAATATCACGGTACTCTATGACGGCGATAAGGCCGGCATCAAGGCTTCGTTGAGAGGAATCGATATGCTGCTTGCCGAAGGCATGAACGTAAAGGTCCTGCTCCTGCCCGACGGCGAAGATCCCGACAGCTTTGCACAGGGCCGCGGCGCCACCGAATTCCAGAAATACATTGACACCCATCAGGTGGATTTCATCCGCTTCAAGGTCAATTTGTTGATGGAGGATGCGGCCGATGACCCCTACAGCCGCAGCGAACTTATCAAGAGCATAACGCAGAGCATATCGGTCATTCAGGACCCCATAGTACGGTCGGTCTATATCACCGAATGCAGTCAGATAATGAAGATTGATGAGCGTCTGCTCATCAACGACGTGAACCGCCGCCAGCGCGAGCAGGCCCAGGCAGCCGCCCAGACCCCGCGTCCTATGGCATCGGCCGATGAAAACGGACAGGATACTGAACCGCAGTCAGCTGAACCGGACAATCAGGAAGCTCCTGCCGAGCCCACACCCGAGCCGGAGATATCGGCCGAGGATAAGCTCCGTCAGGATATCCGCGCGCTCAAACGTGACGGATTTGGCCCCATGATGGACAAGGAACGGCTCCTGTCACAGCTAATAGTAAGATACGGCGGCAAGGTCATGTGTACCTTCCAGGATGATGAGGGAAAGGATCAGAACATGACTGTAGGGCAGTTCATCGTAGGTTCGCTCCAGAATGACGGACTTGAGTTCCGCCATCCAGTATACAAGCGTTTCGTGGAGATTATGGCCGAGCATCTTGAGGAGAAGGATCTCAACACCGAGAAGTTCTTCATGTCCCACCCCGAGACGTTCGTAAGTCTCACTGCCGCCAGCCTTATGGAAGAGCGTTACCAGCTCAGCAACCTATTCAAGGACAGCAAGCCCGTCGAGGACGAGAACTACCTCTTCAAGCTGACCCGCCACATCATGGCCGACTACCAGATGGAGGTGGTCCGCCTGGAAATCAAGAAAATAGAAAAAGAGATACAGGAGGCCTCATCGGACAATCTCGCATCTCTCCAAACCCGCTACCAGCAGCTCCTGGCCGCCCGCGCCCAGCTTTCCAAGGAACTGGGTGAGCGGATAATCAATCTATAGGAGGTATTGTTGGGATTTTTATTTGCGGGAGATCAGGTTCATGAACTCCTCGCGGGTCTTGGCCTGGTTGAATGCGCCGGTAAAGTCCGATGTAGTGGTGACGGAGTTCTGTTTCTCCACGCCACGCATCTGCATGCACATGTGGCTTGCCTCGATTACGACCATCACGCCAAGCGGCTGGAGGGTCTCCTGAATGCAATCCTTGATCTGTGATGTCATGCGTTCCTGCACCTGAAGCCGACGTGCGAAAACGTCGACCACGCGGGCGATCTTGCTCAGACCTGTAATATAGCCGTTGGGAATATAAGCCACGTGAGCCTTGCCGTAGAAAGGCAGCATGTGATGCTCACACAGCGAGTAAAAGTCAATATCCTTTACTATAACCATCTGCCTGTAATCCTCCTTGAACATGGCTGATTTCAGGATGGCAGAGGGATCCATTTCATAACCGCTGGTAAAGTCAAGCAGGGTCTTAGCCACACGCAACGGGGTGCGCACCAGTCCTTCACGGCCGGCGTCGGGCTCTATGATCTTAAGGATCTCTTCGTAGTGTTTCTTAAGGGCCTGAAACTTCTCGGACCCTTCATCAGAATAAGGTATCAGTGAACTCATAACGGGATTGTTATCTCCTCATTTCGTAATATGAACATACCCTTGTAAGGGGTCTCTTTCCTGAGTTTGCGCAGCGTCTCAAAGGCCTCCTCGTAATAAAGGAAATCGCCTACGGTGCAACGCCAACGCGGATTTTTGAATTCTGTGTGTACCGGAAGGTCAGGGTAACGGCTGCGGAGATAACGGTCAACCTCGTTTGCCCTCTCTTTCGATGCACGTGTGTTGTTTCCCGCAAAGACCTGAATACGGTAACCGGTGGCCTTGATCTTGGTGCCTGACTCCACATCGGAAACGACTCCGATGAGGCTGTCCAGACGTACGTCACTCTGTACACGTATGGTGCCCTTGCCGGGGATATCCCTCTCCAGCTCCTGGACCAGCGTCCTTTGCTGGGCGCTGGCCAGAGCCGTAAAGAGAAGCAGGAGTATTGTCAATCCTGTCTTTTTCATATTGATTTAATGGTTATTTCCAAGCGTCGATGATGCCCTTGAAATCGGCAACCTTAAGTGAGGCGCCGCCAATCAGGCCACCGTCGATGTCAACCTTAGCGAACAGCTCAGCAGCGTTAGAAGGCTTGCATGAACCGCCGTAGAGGATTGAAGTATCCTCAGCAACCTGCTTGCCGTACTTGTCGGCGATCACTGAACGGATGTAAGCGTGAATCTCCTCTGCCTGATCGGCAGTAGCGGTCTTACCGGTACCGATAGCCCAGATGGGCTCGTAGGCGATGGTGATATTCTTGAACTCCTCGGCTGAGAGGTTGAATACTGAACCCTCGAGCTCAGCCTTAACAACCTGGTTCTGGATACCCTTCTC
>CACZCX010000038.1 GCA_902779875.1 uncultured Bacteroidales bacterium
TTCAAACCGGTTGTTTCACTTCAGATACAAAAATAAAAAGAGCACCGTAATACCCATATTGGAATCACGGTGCAAATCTAAAAGTCGTTAAACGAAACGATGTTCTTAACGGTCTCTCCAGGGCCTTCGCTCACGCCCCTTCACTGACGCTCCCGAATACTTATATCCAGGCTCCGGAAACCGGAATGCCACGTGCACCCAGCATCCTTTCTGTAAAATAAAACCGCTCCTCAAAAAAGAGAAGCGGCTAAAACGTGCAATTGGGGCCTGACCCCAATTGCTCATTTTTTGGTTTTGATTTCTATTACTCCGTTTTTTCCTTTCTCGCCCCAGACGGTTACTGCAGCTTTTCCTTTCAGGACGGTCATGGACCGGACGTTTTCAGCATCTATATCTTCGATGCTTCCGTTGAAGACTTCATCGTCTACAATAATGAGCGGTGTTTCACCTTCTTTAAAGGCACTCTTCAGTTCCCCCGCAGAAAAGCCGTTGGACTTATATGTAGATGATGTCGTACTTCCTGATTCCCACGTTGAAGACTTATATGATGTTGATGATTTGCCAGTTGGGTCCGTATTGACATTTGAACTCATGATCATATCAAATGGGTCCGATATTCTTGTCTTGATGTTATGCTCTTTGATAACTCCTTCGGTTGAGTTCTTGTAGCTTATGTCATATTTGACGATGGTCTTTGAAACCAGTTGCGATCCGTCAAATGCAGTAATGGTATGACCGTCTATTACATAGCGGTTGATGGTGTCGGTCTGAGCTGCCATATCATTGGTAGCTGACAGCGTAGCAAACAGTGCTGAAATTAATAATGCATTCATACTCAGTTGATTATTAAAGTTAGTTTAATGCGGTGAATGATAGCGAACTGGCATCGGAATTGCATGTCATGGAGTAGCTCCGTTCCTTGCCGTCGGTAAGTTTAACGGTTATGACAACCGTACTGCCCTGAGGTTCAGCCTTAACGGATTCAATCTCTCCCACCTCAATCTTGGAGATCATCTCCATACCCTCCAGAATCTGCATGGTGCTGATAGCCGTCTGAGTGTCCGGCAGCACGGGTTTATGGCCGATATGCAGGCACACAAGCATCAGTATAACTGCTGCCGCCGCCACAGAACTCCACTTGAGAATCATTCGTACAGGCCTCCTATCCTTGCTAATACGTTCAAAATCAGCCGTATCAATCATGTCCGATGCACCAGCGTGCGTCATCTTGATAAGGGTAGCAATCTGCACCTCATCATCATCAGGCTGGTGCGTTTCGTAATACTCAGCCAGCATCTGCTCCTCGCGGATGGTAGTATCGGCATCCAGATATCGCTCTGCAAGAGCCTTGCGGTACTGCTTGTTTTCAATCATAGCATTCATAAGTCCTTCTTTATGTGTTCCATCATCAGCCTTCGGGCTGCTGAAAGCGTTGTTTTAATACTGGTTTTGGGACATCCCGTCACCTCCTCCATCTCATCAAGAGAGAGTCCCATCTCATTTCTAAGATGCAGATAATGCCTTTGCGTAGGCGTAAGCATTGACAACAGCGACTCCTTAACAGCATTCACATCGGCCTCATCGGTCAAATCCGATGCCGAAGGACCTCCCGCCAAATCAACCCCGTCAATAGGCTGCATCACCGCCCTACTACCGCGCAGATGAGCCAGACACACCTTCTTTGTTATAGTAACAGCCAGAGCCTCAGGATTCTGTATCTCATAACCATTCTCAGTCTGACTCCAAAGCATGATCAGCGACTCCTGCACAATATCATCCGCAGCATCCTGTATCCCCGAATCCTTCACGAAACGGCCGGCCATTAGCATCAACCTGTTTCGTATCCGTAGAGTCAACTGTTCAAATTCCTGTCGTGTCATAATCTCGCGTCTCTACACCATAGTTGCAGAAAACGTCCAAAAGTAAATCGAAAACCCCAAATATTTCCCAGGTGAGCAGAGGTTTTATTTTACGCGGAGCCGGACTATGCCCTTTGGGGACCATCAGTGCAGTGGCGTAAGCGTAGACCCCTGGAGGATCCCGTTAAGAACGGCGCCTCGTTTAACGACCGTTAAGCCCCGAAGGGGATTAAAAGGGAGGCGTTCGCCGTTTAGAGTCCGGAAGGGAGGCGGAGTAGCCACGGAACGTTGCGTCCCCAAAGGGCATAGTCCGGCGGAGTGTAAAAGAAAACCGCTCCTCCAAAACGAGAAGCGGCTTTTTCTTATGCTTTTAGATCAACTTTTAGCTGAAGCTCATCGAGCTGTGACTGGTCGAGAGGACCGGGAGCATCCAGCATGACGTCGCGGCCAGAGTTGTTCTTGGGGAACGCGATGCAGTCGCGGATGCTGTCAAGCTTGGCGAATATGCTGACAAAACGGTCCAGACCGAATGCAAGGCCTCCGTGAGGAGGTGCACCGAACTTGAAGGCGTTCATCAGGAATCCGAACTTGGCCTGAGCCTGCTCAGGTGTGAAGCCCAGGATCTTGAATATTGTAGCCTGTGTCTTGCTGTCGTGGATACGGATAGAGCCGCCTCCTACCTCGATCCCGTTGATAACCATATCGTAGGCGTTGGCGCGAACGGCTGCGGGATCGGTGTCGAGCAGAGGCACATCCTCGGGCTTGGGACTGGTGAACGGATGGTGCATAGCCATCAGGCGGTTCTCCTCATCGGACCACTCATACATGGGGAAGTCAATAACCCAGAGGCACTTGAACTGGTTCTTGTCACGCAGGCCGAGCTCATCGGCAACCTTAAGACGCAGTTCTGAGAGCTGCTTGCGGGTCTTCATGGCGTCATCACCAGAGAGGATCAGTATAAGGTCACCTGCCTCAGCGTTCATGGCAGCCTTAAGCTGTTGCAGAACCTCCTGAGTGTAGAACTTGTCGACCGATGACTTGACGGAGCCGTCAGCCTCAACACGGGCGTAAACCATACCCTTGGCACCTATCTGCGGGCGTTTGACATACTCGGTGAGCGCGTCAATCTGCTTGCGGGTATATGTAGCGGCACCCTTGGCGCAGATACCACCTATATATTCAGCGCTGTCAAACACACCGAATCCGTGGCCCTTGAGAACATCCATGAGTTCTACAAAGTGCATGTCAAAACGGAGGTCGGGTTTGTCAGAGCCGTAAAGTTTCATTGCATCGTGCCAGGTCATGCGCTGGAACGGATCCTTCATCTCTATGCCCAGGATGCTCTTGAACAGGTGCTTGGCCATAGCCTCGAATATCTGAAGGATATCCTCCTGCTCCACGAATGACATCTCGCAGTCAATCTGGGTGAACTCGGGCTGACGGTCAGCGCGAAGGTCCTCGTCGCGGAAACACTTGGCAATCTGGAAGTAACGGTCAAAACCCGATACCATAAGCAGCTGCTTAAGGATCTGGGGGCTCTGAGGCAGAGCATAGAACTGACCGGGGTTCATGCGTGAAGGAACCACGAAGTCACGGGCACCCTCAGGTGTGGAGTTTATAAGGATAGGAGTCTCGACCTCCATGAAGTTAAGGTCATCCAGGAACTTGCGGATCTCCATAACCATCTTGTGGCGGAGCTCCAGGTTCTTGCGGACACACTGGCGGCGCAGGTCCAGATAGCGGTATTTCATGCGCAGGTCATCACCGCCGTCGGTCTCATCCTCGATTGTGAAGGGAGGCGTATCGGCCGCATTGATAACATTCAGATTATCAACCAGTATCTCTATATCACCTGTAGGAATCTTGGAGTTCTTGCTGGAGCGTTCGCTCACCTTACCGGTAATCTGGATCACGTACTCACGTCCCAGACGGTTGGCCTGCTCGCAAAGTGCGGCATTGGTAGCGTCATCAAACACCAGCTGTGTTATGCCGTAGCGGTCACGAAGGTCAACAAAGACCATACCGCCCATTTTCCTGACTCTCTGTACCCATCCGGCCAATGTCACGGTCGTGCCGGCATCGGTCAGACGCAGTTCTCCACAAGTTTTACTTCTGAACATATATGCTTATCCTTAAAAAGACCTGCAAATTTACCCTTTTGTTTGGGAATAGCATAAGATTAACCGCTGATTTGTTCTAAAACATGACCGTGGATGACGTAGTTATCAAAAATTATCTAACTTCGCACTGATATTTTTATATTATTTAAGGTAACCAAATTAAAAACCCGCCTTATGAGTAAGAAATTATGTCGTTTAACTTTGATTCTTGCCACCATCATCGTTGCGTTTGCAAGTTGCGGCAAGGAAGATGAGTATGATGAGGACCTTCTGGTAGGTTCATGGAGCGCCACCAACAAGTGCAGTTACGTTTTCCATGATGACCACACCGGTTTGTACACCAACAAGGATGGCAGACAGAGAGATTTCACCTGGAGTCTTGACGGTGACGAACTCGAACTTGAGTTGCAAGGTTATAAAGACGGATCTTCAACCATTATTACCTTCACAGTCTACATCGTAGAGGATCTTACCGAGACCAGGATGGAAGCATACGAGAAGGAAGACACATCCAAGACCGTTATTGTATTTACCAAGAAAAAATGAAACCGATAATCAAAAAGACTCTCAAGATCTCAGGTATAACCCTGGGGTCTATCGTGGGTCTTCTGCTCATATTAGTCCTGTTGGTCTGCATACTGGTGTTCTCTTCATCCAGTCTGACCAATATTGCGGAGAAGGCTATTGACAAGTACTCCCCCGCCCGCGCCAAGATTGATGACGTGGACCTTACCCTTGTTGGCACATACCCGTTCCTTGGATTCCGCCTGAACGGACTCGTAGTCTATGATGACATGGAGGATTCCCCTTCCGATACTCTCGCAGCCATTGACGAGTTCACCGTGACCGTGGATTTCAAGAGCCTGTACAAGGAGAAAAAGATTATCCTGACCAACCTCTTTATAGATGGTGTAAGCGCCAACCTCTTTACGGCTGCCGACGGACACTCCAATCTGGATGTGTTCGGCCTGGAACCGGCTGAGGAGGAGCCCGAGCCTGAGGAGTCCGGTGACCTGGATATCTACGCAGACCTGCAGAAGATATCCGTAGAGCGCGTCAACGCCTCATACATAGATCTGTCATCGGGTACAAAGGCCGCTATTGACAGGTTCGGAATCGAGCTCAAGGGCCTGCTCAACTATGACAGCCTTGAGGCCAAGACCGGCGTAAAGATTGCAAAGATCACCGCAGCCATACAGAATGACTCGACCGACATCTCTGCAAGTCTTGATGACCTGCGTATAAACGGTAACCTGACCAAGTTCGGTGAGGACGTGAACGCAGACCTTACCCTGAACCTCAAGCAGACGAATGCCGCTATGGGTGACATAAAGGCCCGCATTGACGGCATCAGGTTCGTGCTTGACAAGGTTTGCTGCACTCTGGGCAGCGAGGGCCTGGGTGATGTCGTAGCCGGTCTCAGGGCCGATGTATCGGACATAAAGGCCACTCTTCCGGGCATATCGGCCTCAACCGGAGCCATCGTCATGAAGACTCCTAAGGCCGTCTTTACCGGTGACAGCGCCCATGTTGAGGACTTTACTTTCGATACCCGCGCCATCGCTGTCGAGATGGTTGACTCAGCCGGCAACATAACCAAGGCTGATATAGAAAAGGTGCTTGTAGGACTCAACTCAGGACTTAAGCTCGATATGAGCAATGTGGCTGCCGCCGTGGCACTCGCAGTCGAGGGCCTGACATTCGATATGGGCGGCGAGACACCCATAGGCGTACAGTCCGATGAGATAAGGCTTGACCTGAACGCCGGTCTCAAGACCGATGACCTGGCAGCAGACACCAAACTCACTATACCCTCCATCGATGTGGTCATGGGCGGTGAGACATATGTACCGGGCTGGTCGCTCGGCCTTACTCTGCCCCTTGAGGCCAGGACCGATATGTCTCGTTTTGCCATCCTGAACGGAGCTAACGTTGACGTGAACGGCCAGCGTATAGGATTCAGCGGTAACGGCACTATGGGCAGCACCGGCAACATAGCAGGCCGCGTACGCATAAACACCATGGAGGATCTTGACCTGGACCGCCTCGTAGCCATGATTCCGGAGTCATTCCAGAGCTTGCTTGAGGGAATTGACGTACATGGAACCGTAGGACTTGACATCAATGTCAAGGGCGGCATGAACGAGCAGGGTCCTGTGCTGGATAAGGCTACAGCCGATATCAGGCTGCAGCAGCTTGAGGCATCCATTAATGACTCCCTGAAGGCTGCATCGGGCAAACTCACAGCTCATGTGAACTACCCCAGCCTGGTTGCTGTCGACAAGGACCGTATGACTGCCGATGTAGCTCTTGCGGCTACAGACCTGCAGGTAACCATGGTTGACTCAACCACCATCAATGCATCGATTGACGGATTTGACCTGAACGCATCGGCCGCTGTACTGCTGGATCAGCTTGACAAGTCAAACGTGCAGGTTGACATCAAGGCACGCAAGATCGAGGGTGACATGGATACCATATTCGGAACCCTGAACAATACCGCAGTCAAACTCAATATGGCACCTCAGGGTGATGTCATTGCCATGAGGGCGGACATCGGTCTTGAGAGCCTCACAGCCGGTATGGGAAGCGCCCTGGCAGCCAGCCTGGGTGCCACCCGTCTACAGGCTTTCGCCCATTATGACTCGACAAAGCAGGATGTCCTGAGCCAGTTCAGCCCTGAGGTCAAGATGACTCTCAAGGACGGTAAGGTCGATATGCTGGCCGAGCCCGTCGTACTCAAGACTCTTGACTTTGACTTCTCCCTGGGCCGTTTCAACATAAACGAATGCCGTGCCGAGATTGATGACTCCGACCTCCAAATCTGGGGTGACGTATATAACATAGGTGAGTTCCTCAATGAGACCGGCCTCCTTACCGGTGAGCTCTATGTGGAGTCTGACCATGTGAACGTGAACAAGCTCATGACCCTGGCGGGTACTACCGAGGCCGATACACTGGCTCTGGAGCAGACTGCACAGGAGATCGAGGCCGGTCAGGATACCATCACAGCCTCTCCTATCATGATACCTAAGGGCATTGACCTGACCCTTTACACCAACCTCTCGAATGTTGACTTTAACGACCATACATTCAATAATGTAGGTGGTGACGTATCAATCAAGGACGGTGTGATAATCCTCCAGGAGCTCGGATTCTCGTCCAAAGCAGCCGAGATGCAGCTCACAGCCATCTACCGCACGCCTAACGTAGAGGACCGTTTCATGGAACTTGACTTCCATCTGCTTGATATTGAGATTGATGAGCTTATCGACCTGGTACCTGCAGTTGATTCTATCGTTCCCATGCTCAAGGCTCTCTCCGGTAAGGCACAGTTCCATCTGTCGGCCCAGACCTACCTGGAGCCCGATTATGTGACCCACGGACCGCTGTATCCCCAGATGTCTTCACTCATAGGTAATGCCGTGATTGAGGGTGCCAATCTCGTGGTACTTGACAATGAGGTGTTCAACAGCATCAAGCGCAAGCTCCTTATGAGCAAGGATGCAAGTCCTGTCATAGACAGTTTGGATGTGGAGTTGCAGGTATCGGACGAGAAGGTTGACCTCTATCCCACCCGCATCAAGATGGACCGTTACGAGGCTATCATAAGCGGCCGTCACAATATCGATGCAGGACTGAGCTGCAACTACAACGTATCCGTTACGCAGACTCCTCTGCCTATCCGTCTGGGTGTGACCATAAGCGGCTCGCTTGAGGATATTGCCAACTTCCCCATCCGCCATATCAAGGTGGGTAAGGCCAAGTACGGCAAACTTTACCGTCCTGAGAAATCCGGTGCTGTTGAGGAGGCTATACTTCGCCGTAAGAACACCATTCTCGGTGCCGCCCGTTCAAATGTACGTCCGCGTGCATCAAGACCGGCAGCAGCCGCTCAGCAGACAGCCGAGTAATAGGTCTGATATAGACAAAACAGGCTCGAGAGTATACTCCCGAGCCTGTTTTATTTATGTATGCCGCTCAAATCTCAATCTTGAGTCCGTCATAAGCGAACTGTACGTGAGGCGGGAACTTGGCGTTCATGACCTCATGCATGCCGGCGCGGTGGCTCATATGTATGAAATAGGTCTCACGTGCCCCTACCTTCTCAGCAAACAGTACAGCCTGACGCACATTCTGGTGTGTGGGATGCTCCTTGGTATGCAGGGCGTTCACGACAAGGATCTCCGAGCCCTCCACTAGCCTGTAGTTCTCCTCGTCAATGCTCTTCATATCGGTTATGTATGTGAGTTTGCCTATGCGGAACCCCACGATGGGCATATTGCCGTGGAAAACACGTATGGGGATTATATCCAGGTCACCTATGGTAAACTTCTCGCCGGGTCTTATCTCGCGCAGCTCCATGGTCGGGGTGCGGGGCTTCTTCTCGCTTCCAAAGCAGTACGGCATACGCTCGGTTATATGCTGCATCACGTTACTCTCGGCATAGACGGGAATCACGCTCTGGTAGCAGTACGGACGCAGGTCGTCAAGGCCTCCCACATGGTCGTAATGCTCATGCGTAAGCAGCACAGCATCAAGATGTTCCACTTTCTCCCTTAAAGTCTGCTGGCGGAAATCGGGACCGCAGTCAATCACGATCGTGGTCTTATCGGTCTCAATCAGGGCCGATGTGCGCAGACGCTTGTCATGAGGGTCGGCCGACATGCAGGTCGCGCAGTGGCAGCACATCTCCGGCACGCCTATGGATGTTCCTGTTCCAAGGAATGTGAGTCTCATATGTAGTTGACCTCAGTTGAAAGGGTTATTCCGAATCTCTCCTTAACGTCTCCGATAATGGTATCGGCCAGTTTCTTTATATCCTGACCGGTAGCTCCACCCTTGTTGACCAGCACCAGCGCCTGCTTGTCATAAACGGCTGCAGGACCCAGCGAACGGCCTTTCCAGCCGCATTTCTCAATCAGCCAGCCTGCCGGAACCTTTACCATGCCGTCGGCTGCGGGATATGAGGGTACATCGGGATAGCTGCTCTTTATCTTATCGAACTCCGGGGCGGTGATTACGGGATTCATAAAGAAACTGCCTGCGTTACCCAGCACCTTGGGATCAGGCAGCTTGCTCTCGCGAATGCTGATTACGGCCTGACGTATGTTTGTGAGCGTAGGCCCGCCAAGGGCGTTGACCTCCTGCTCCAACGCTCCGTAACCCAGTCTGGGCTGTGGCTTGCGTGATAGACTGAATATGACGTATGTCACTGCATATTTGCCCTTGAGCTCATTCTTGAAGATGCTCTGGCGGTATCCGTATCGGCACTCCCCGGCGCTGAAGTCACGCATGGTGCCGTCGGCCAGACAGAAGGTCTGTACGGTCTCTATCACATCTTTTGCCTCGACTCCGTATGCACCTATGTTCTGTACGGCACAGGCTCCGACCTCACCCGGAATGAGCGAGAGGTTCTCCACTCCCCAGTATCCGTTTACCGAACACCAGGCTACAAAATCATCCCACACAACACCTGCACCCACCTGGACACGCACACGGTCGGAGTCATCGGACAGCACATCGATGGTTGAGATCGATGAGTGCAGCACGGTGCCCTTGAAATCGGACATGAACAGCAGGTTACTGCCGCCTCCCATAACCAGGACCGGCTCCTTTATGTCGGTCAGGATGCTGCGCAGCTCCTCTACGCTTGACCAGTCAGCCAGGCAGTCCGCCTTGACATTCATGCCGAATGTGTTCCTGTCAGCAAGTGAACAGTTCTCTCTTATAATCATGACTGCAAAATTACTTAATCTAATTGGTGTTCCGCTTCTTTTTTGCTAAATTTGCGCCCCAGAAAACAGTAACGTGATGTTAGAGAAAATAGAACAGCTTATAAGCGAGATCAGTGAGCTTAAGGCTTCATCGGCCGAAGAGCTTGAAGCTCTGCGTCTTAAGTATCTGAGCAAGAAGGGTGCCATCAATGACCTTATGGCCGATTTCCGCAATGTTCCTGCTGAGCAGAAACGTGAGGTCGGACAGCGTCTGAACGTACTCAAGCAGATGGCTCAAGATAAAATCAGTGCTCTCAAGGAGTCATTCGATGCCATGAAGGCTCAGGCCGAGAAACCCGATATGACCCGTTCGGCATATCCCGTGGAGCTCGGTACCCGCCACCCCCTCAATATCGTAAAGAATGAGATTATAGAGATATTCTCACGCCTTGGATTCGTCCTTGCCGACGGTCCTGAGGTTGAGGATGACTGGCATGTATTCTCAGCCATGAACTTTGCCGAGGATCATCCTGCCCGTGATATGCAGGACACATTCTTTGTCGAGGCTCATCCTGACATCATACTGCGTACACACACCTCATCGGTACAGAGCCGCGTGATGGAGGTATCACAGCCCCCTATCCGCATCATCTGCCCGGGTCGTGTATACCGTAACGAGGCCATCAGCTACCGTGCACACTGCTTCTTCCATCAGGTTGAGGCTCTCTACGTAGCCAAGGACGTAAGCTTTACAGACCTCAAGCAGGTGCTTCTCTACTTTGCACAGCAGATGTTCGGTGCCGATACCAAGATCCGTCTGCGTCCCAGCTATTTCCCCTTCACAGAGCCGTCGGCCGAGATGGATATAAGCTGCAACATATGCGGCGGTAAGGGATGCCCCTTCTGCAAGGGTACCGGTTGGGTTGAGATCCTGGGTTGCGGTATGGTTCATCCTAACGTGCTGGAACTCAACGGAATCAACAGCAAGGAATACACCGGATACGCACTCGGTATGGGTATAGAGCGTATCACCAACCTTAAGTATCAGGTCAAGGACCTGCGCATGTTCTCCGAGAACGATGTTCGTTTCCTCAAGGAATTTGAGGCAGCCAACTGATATGGTAACATCCCTATGAAAAAGAGGGAGTTATATGAAATATGCAGCCAGAGGCTTGAGCAGGCTTATCCTGCAGCGGCCACCGAGCTGCATTTTTCGTCTCCGTACGAACTGCTTGTTGCAGTAATGCTCTCCGCCCAATGCACGGACAAGAGAGTGAACATGGTCACCCCCGCCCTTTTCAAGGCATTCCCGACAGTTCAGGATATGGCGGCTGCCACGCCGGAGCAGATATTCCCGTATGTAAAGAGTGTTTCATATCCTAACGCCAAGGCGGCACATCTTGCCGAGATGGCCCGTATGGTCGTGGAGAGGTTCGGCGGAGAGATCCCCAAGGATATGGACAGTATGACATCACTACCCGGCGTAGGCCGGAAAACAGCCAATGTCATGCTTGCCGTGGCATTCGGTGACCAGGCCATGCCGGTCGACACCCATGTGTTCCGCGTTAGCCATCGCATAGGACTGGTTCCCAAACGTTGTACCACCCCACTCAGCGTAGAGTTGGAACTTGTAAAATATTTTCCACAAGACAGACTTTCTCTCGCACATCATTGGATCCTGCTTCACGGACGCTACACCTGTACAGCGCGGTCTCCCAAATGCCAGTCATGCTGTCTATCTGACATCTGTTCATACCTAAAAGTAGGTATATAATCGTTTTTTATACATTATTAAGCCTACCGGAGTCATATCCGGATGGCATTAGGGGTAATTTTGCGGGGCAAAACCGGAAAGACACCTGAATAGCTGGATATTTCTTTTTGCTTTGTCACACATATTTATATATTTGCGAATTGATATTTTTGCAAAGGAGCTGATTTTTAACATGAAAAAGATAGTGCTTTTACTCGCGGTATCATTTATTTTCGCCGCAACTCCCGCACAGTCTCAGACCAGGACATCTCAGAGAACTGTAGCGTCACAGCGTAGCTACAACGTAAGCGGACGCATAACCGACGCAACCCACGGAGGCCCCCTGGAACTGGTTAACATCACATTTGAGAATAACTCATTCTGGGCAGTCAGCGATCTTGAAGGCCGTTTCAGCCTTAAACTTGCCAACGGCGAATACCACTATGAGGTTTCATATATTGGTTATGAGACCGCCAAAGGCGTAATAAAGGTTGATGGAAGTGATGTTACTGGTCTCAACATCAAGCTCCGTGAGAGTTCTCTCGCACTCTCTGAGGTTACGGTCACAGCCAAGGCCCAGGCCATGGGTTCTTCATCGGTAGTAGACCAGACTGCACTGCAGCACCTCCAGCCCAAGAGTGTGAGTGATATACTTCAGCTCGTTCCGGGTAACATTACCCAAAACCCATCACTTCGTAACATAGGTCAGGCTTATATACGTGAGATAACAGACCCTGAGAGTGTGGACAGTGAACATAACTCGAATGCCATGGGTACCCTGATTATGGTTGACGGCGCCCCACTCTCCAATGATGCCTCACTTCAGCTCATGTCATCGTCCAATAACGGTAACAGGATGAATTCACTGAAAGCTTCAGATCAGAATTCAGCCGGACGCGGCGCTGACCTCAGGTCCATTTCGACCGATAATATTGACAACATAGAGGTGGTGCGTGGTATACCCTCGGCAGAATATGGTAACCTGACATCGGGAGCCGTAATCATAAACTCCAAGAAAGGCGCCACTCCTCTTGAGGTTAAAGGTGAGATCGATCCAGACTCCAAGATGTTTTATGCCGGAAAGGGTTTCAACCTGAGCGGCGGCGGTACGGTCAATATGGCGGTGGATTATACCTCGTCATACAGCGATATCCGATTCCCTGCCGAGGGATTCGAGCGTGTCACAGCCGATCTGGGTTACGGACATACATTTTTCAGCAGCCGTCCGCTGAGCCTCAATTTCAAGGTCTCTTATTTCCAGAACGTCTTTGATTTAAAGACAGATAAACAGCAGCGCTCCTATGAGAAGCTTAAGAGTGAGAACCAGGGTGTGAGAATCAACCTGAACGGCGAATGGAACATCAAGACACGACTTATCTCCAACCTGAGCTACAATCTCTCTTATAATAACAGCCTTCAGTATGACTACCAGTTTGAAAAGATGGTTCTTTCCACAGGAATAACGCCTGTGGCTTTATCAACGGTTTCGGGCGAGTACCAGTCAATACTTCTGAATTCCTCATATAACGCAGAGCACAGCATAAGCGGTAATCCCGTTAATTTTGTTGCACAACTTAAGGCAAATAAAACCATTTTCATAAACGAGGGATTCACCTCATCATTCAAGGAGGGCGTTGAGTTCAAATATGACGTCAATCACGGCAAGGGCCTTGAATACGACCCCAACAAGCCCCCGTTTGTCAGGGAGGTCCAGACCGTACGTCCGCGTCCCTACTCCGATATTCCCGCCATGAAGACCTTGTCGGGTTATATCGAGAACAAGACCATCATGCCTATTGGGGGTACTGACCTCACCACCCAGATTGGTGTAAGGGCAAGCAATCTCTTTATAGACCGTGATTATCTGGACCGTTCCGATATGATAACGGTTGACCCGCGTATCAATGTGGAATGGGCCTTGCTCACACCCCGTAATTCCAGATTTGAGAATCTGAGCATAAATGCCGGATGGGGTCTCACCTCCAAGATGCCCCCTCTTTCATACCTTTATCCGGACAAGGCATATTACGATAATGCATCATTCATATATATAGCACCTAATACCCAAATGTCCGACAGTTGGTCAGTAATGACAACTAAGGTGATTGATAATACATCCAATCCCGCTCTTGTCCCGTCGGTAGGCAATAAGTTTGAAGTTAGTCTGAATTTTGACATCAAGCCTGTAAAGGGATTCATCACATTCTTTAAGGAGAGGTATGACAACGAGTTCGGATACCGTAACGAACCTGTAATACTTCCATACAGGACCTATCTCCCGGAAGCCGGTTCAACAGGTTACGCCTATACAAATGGTCGTCTGACCTACCAGGAGAATGCGACTGTGGTTAAAGATGTTCCCTCGCGCAATGACACGATATTCAATACTTTCCTCCGTTCGTCAAACGGTATACAGACCGATAAGATGGGTATAGAATACAGTATTGACTTTGGGCAGATCAAGGCCATCAGGACCTCTATCGTAGCTGACGGTGCATGGCTTTGGATAAAACGCCGGGACACAAAAGAGAGTTGGAGACAAATAAACACTAAGGATCCCATTGACGATGGACGTACCAATGCTGATAAGACATATCCGTTCATGGCTCTTATGCCTGCCGGTGACGGATCTGTACAGTCCCGCGTGAACACCAACATCCGTTTCATTACACATATACCCAGGTTGTCGCTGATATTCTCAACGACTGCCCAGATTGTTTGGACTGAGACATATCAGTCCATATATGAGGATGAAAAAGGAAATAACGTATGGTACCTTGGTGATAATCCGACTACGGCAACTGTTGAGAATGTACCGCTTGTAAATCCCGTAGGATTCCGCGATTTTGCCGGTAACTACTATGAATGGAATAATGAATACTGCAACAGGACTCCCGGCAGTAGGGAATACGTAATGGTGGAATCATATACAAATTCCGGGACTTTTGATAAAAAGACCTATCCTGCCACTTTGACAATGAATTTCCGTCTGACCAAGCAGTTCTCGGATATTCTTGAGGTTTCATTCATGGCCAACAACATGTTCAATGCGCGCCGTATGTACAAGTCACCTATATCAGGTTCACGCACCAACCTGACTATACCCCAGTATTTCGGTGCAGAGATTAAACTGAAACTATAAATAATCAACTCTATTATTAACTAAACTTTTATCGCGATGAAGAAAGGTTTATTCGCAGCCATCATCTGCTCAGTCGCACTGTTCACAGCTTGCGACAATGAGGATGAAGTGGCAAAGAAGTATGAAGTGACAGTTAACGTGAATTTACAGAAAGTAAGCAGTGATTCACAGGATCTGGTTCTTAACGTTAACGCTGTCAGTGAAAACGGAAAGACAACATCTGCTACTGTAGAGGAAGGTAAGGCTGTTCTCAAACTGGTAGCAGGCAGTTACTCTATCACCGTTACCGGTTCTGATGAGTTCTACAACTACGTAGGCTCTTCAAAGGTAACCGTTACCAACGCCAACACAAGCGTTTCTGTTATTCTTGGCAAGTCAAAGTCCGAGGGTAAGATCATCTTCAAGGAACTGTATTTCACAGGCTCCCCTGATTACTATTGGTCAGACGGCTTCTATGAACTCGTAAACAACTCTGATGAGGTACAGTATCTTGACGGTATAATCTTGGGTATAGTTCAGAACGGATACGGCAGTCCCAGTCCTTGGGCCGATGAGGAAGGTAACCTTCCTGATTTTTATCCCTTGGGAAGTTACTCTGTTTACTTCCCCGGCAGCGGAAACGAATATCCCCTTGAACCCGGCCAGAGCGTAGTTGTTGCCACACGTGCCATCAACCACTCAGCCCGTGAGCTTGAAGAGGGTGATGAGGAGTCTCCTGTTGATCTTACCAATGCTGATTGGGATATCTTTATTCCAACTAAACCAAGCGATTATGACAATCCTGATGTTCCGAATGTTGAAGTTGCATATGCACAAAATCCATATGCCTTGGATTTTATGCCCTCCGCTTCAGGACAGTCATTTATCTTGGCCAAGATACCTGCAGATTCAACAATGGATGGATTTGTAGCAGCTAATATCCTCACACACGAAGGAGTCGTATTTTCCTCATTATGCATGCCCGCAGAGTTCGTAATTGATGCTGTTGATATTGTATACTTCAAAGAGGAGAAGAATATTTACAAGACTATTCTGGATTCTGATGATGCCGGATATGCTTGCGTTAGTTCATCCGATGAGGAATGGGCTGAGCCTGCTTACTCACGTAGAAGTATCCGCAGAAAGTGCACAAAGGTTGAGAACGGCCGTGCATACTTTGCCGATACCAACAACTCATCAAATGACTTTGTTCAGTACGGTCAGACT
>CACZCX010000039.1 GCA_902779875.1 uncultured Bacteroidales bacterium
CGGTTGGCGGGAACCATGAAGCAGTACTCAAACAGAGCAAGGCCCCAGGATGCCAGTATAATAAGGAAAAGAGGCCAGTCTGTGCTTATCTTCATCTCCTGAAGCTTAAGGTTTCCGTACCATGCAAAAGTCATAAAAACATTGGAAACTATCAGTAGTAGTATTGTACCTAGACCCTTCATATAAAGCTGTTTTCAGTTTCGGGCGCAAAAGTAGCAAAAAATATGTACCTTTAGCCCCATGAAACGCATCAAACTACTTATAATAACTTCATTGATCTGCGTTTTTGCCAACGCACAGACTCTCCAGCAGGGACGCGACTATTTCCAGAAAGGTAACTATGAGAAGGCCAAGCCCATAATGCTCAAATACCTCAAGCAGAAACCCTCCGACGCCAGCCGCAACTACTGGTACGGAATATGCTGTATGGAGACCGGTGAGAAGGACAAGGCCGTGCCGTACCTGGAATTGGCCGCCTCCAAGAAGATATTCAAGGCCAACCGCGCGCTTGGCGAGTACTATATGGAAAAGGAGGACTACCAGCCTGCCATCAGCAATTTTGAGGAGTATGTCAAGGGCATATCGGCCGATAAGGAACTGCATGACGTCGCAACCGAGGAGCGTTTCACATTCATGGCCGACAGCCTGAAAGCGCTGTTCCGCATGATCCGCAACACCAGCCGCGTTTGTTTCATAGACAGTTTCAGAGTCAGCAAGAATGAGTTCCTGAGCGCCTATATACTGGGTCCGTCAACCGGCTCATTCTACCCCAGTTCCGATTTCTTTGATGATGACAGTGAGGGTGAGGTTTATCTGCCTGAGATGGAGCAGAGCGTGCTCTACAGCCGTCCCGACGCCATGGGACAGTTCCGCCTCTACTCCAAGTTCAAGAGTTTTGACCGTTGGGCCGATGAGACCCCGCTCCTGGGACTTGAGACCGACGGTGACCTGCGTTATCCGTTCCTTCTCAATGACGGCGTGACCATATATTATGCGGCTACGGGAAGCGAGTCGCTGGGAGGTCTTGACATATTCGTGTCACGTTACAACTCCGCTACAAGCCGATATCTCAAGCCTGAGAACATAGGCATGCCTTTCAACTCCGAGGCCAACGACTACCTCTATGTGGTCGATGAGGCCAACAACCTGGGATGGTTCGCTACGGACCGCCGCCAGCCTGAGGATACGGTGTGCGTTTACGTATTCATTCCCAACGAGGGCAACCCCAGGTACAACTACGAGGGCGGTGACACGCTGGCCATACACCGCGCCGCACGTATTGTCTCCATAACGGAGTCACAGAACGACCTGGATGAGGTTCGTGCCGCACGTCAGCGTCTCACGCTGCTGCGTTACGAGCTCACCGAGCAGGCACAGAAGGGTTCATTCACCTACGTCATTGATGACTTGACCACATATCATGAGATATCGGACTTTAAGAGTTCCGATGCAGCCAAGCTGTTCCAGACCTGGGACCGACCTCAAGGACAGCTACGAGACCGACCTCCTCAGGCTTGAGCGTCTGCGTGACGAGTATGCCGACGGTTCGCCCAGGGAGAAGGAGCGCCTCAAGGACCAAATACTCCAATTTGAGGAGAAGGTGCTCCAGACCGAGCGTCAGGTCCTGGACATGGAGAATGACATTCGTACCACTGAGATCAAATTCCTTAACCGATAAGCCCTATGAGTACCTACTTTGCACCATCTGAACTTATCATAAACAGTGACGGTTCATGTTTCCACCTGCATCTCAAGCCGGAGCAGCTGGCCGACAAGGTTATCCTGGTGGGTGACCCGGGACGTGTGGATACCATCGCCTCCATGCTGGACAGCGTAGAGTGCACGGTAAGCAACCGTGAGTTCCGCACCGTGACAGGCACTTACAAAGGCAAACGCATCACGGTTCAGTCCACCGGAATAGGCTGTGACAACATTGATATTGTCATGAACGAGCTTGACACGCTGGCCAACATAGACTATCAGACCCGCCTGGAAAAGCCTGATCATCGCACGCTCGACATAGTACGCATAGGTACATGCGGCGGACTTCAGCCGTTCACCCCTCTTGGCACCTACCTCTGCTCGGTCAAGAGCATAGGATTTGACGGTCTGCTCAACTACTACGCAGGCCGTGATGAGGTGTGCGACCTGGAGTTTGAGCGTGCCTTCATGGCTCATATGGAGTGGTCCACCAAGAAAGGCGCCCCCTACGTAGCCAACGCCAATCCCGACCTTTTAAAGCGGATTATGGCCGATGACGACAGGATGGTACCCGGTGTAACCATAGCCTGCAACGGTTTCTACGGTCCGCAGGGACGTGTGCTGCGCGCTCCATTGGCTGACCCCAACCAGAACGCCAAGATTGAGAGTTTTGAGTACAAAGGCATGCGTATCACCAACTTTGAGATGGAGAGTTCGGCTGTAGCCGGACTGGCCGCACTGCTCGGGCATCGGGCCATGACGGTATGCATGGTCATTGCCAACCGCTACGCCAAGGAGATGAATACTGACTACAAGCCTCTGCTCGAGGGGCTCATAACACGCGTTCTTGACCGCATCTGAAAGTGACTGAACTCAACGATACCATCTGTGCTGTAGCCACCCGCGCCGGAGGAGCGCTGGGAGTGGTCCGCGTATCGGGCCCCGATGCCATACGCCTTACCGACAGCATATTCCGCTCCGCTTCAAAGCATCCGCTTGCCAGCGCCACTCCCTACTCTCTCTGTTACGGACAGATAGTTGACGGCGATGGGGCTGTTGTTGACGATGTACTTGTAAGCGTATTCCGTGCGCCCCACTCCTTTACCGGACAGGACAGCACCGAGATATCGTGCCACGGATCGGCTTACATACTGCAGCGCATATGCCGTCTGCTAATAGATGCCGGATGCCGACAGGCTGAGCCGGGCGAGTACACCCAGCGTGCCTTCCTGAACGGCAAGATGGACCTTAGCCAGGCCGAGGCTGTAGCTGACCTTATTGCATCCACATCGGCCGCATCACACCGTCTGGCCATGAACCAGATGAAAGGCGGATTCAGCCGTGAGCTGCGCTCCCTGCGTGACCAGCTGCTACAATTCACATCACTCATAGAGCTGGAACTGGATTTCAGTGAGGAGGATGTGGAGTTTGCCGACCGTAGTCAACTGGAGCAACTGGCTTTGCAGATAGATCAGGTTATCGGCCGGTTGGCTGATTCATTCAGCACTGGTGATGCCATACGTAACGGCGTTCCGGTTGCAATCATCGGTCAGACCAACACAGGTAAGAGTACCCTTCTGAACCAGCTTCTGCATGATGACCGCGCACTGGTAAGCGACATCCAGGGCACCACCCGTGACAGCATCGAGGACACCACCACCATAGGCGGCGCGCTGTTCCGTTTCATTGACACCGCAGGCATTCGACAGACTTCCGACACCGTGGAGTCCATGGGCATTGAGCGCTCCTACCGCAAGGCACGCGAGGCCAGCATCATACTCTGGATGACCGATGAGGCCCACCCCGCGGATGTTGAAACCGAAAATAAGATCTTGGAGCTTTCAGAAGGCAAGCACCTTATCAGAGTCCACAACAAATGTGATGATGCATCGGCCCTACCCCAGCCCACAGATACGGACGTTTGGATATCGGCCAAATACGGTTACGGACTGCAGCAGTTGAATGACCTTTTGGTCAAAGCCGCAGCCATACCTCAAATCAGTGATCAGGATGTGATTGTAACCAATATGCGCCACTACGAATCCTTAGTCAAGGCGCAGGAGTGCATCCGCCGCGTCCGCCAAGGCCTCAAGGACCGCATATCGGGCGATTTCCTGAGTCAGGACATCCGCCAGTGCATCCACCACCTCTCCACCATCACTGGCGACATCACCACCGATGACATCTTAGGCAACATCTTCAGCCACTTCTGCATCGGCAAGTAAAAAACTAACACATTAGGGACGGTTCCTAATGTTGCAGTTTTGCGGGAAAACTGCAACATTAAGAACCGTCCCTATTGTTAAAGTTTTGTTATATTTGCTGCATAATCAATTAATTGGACGATATGAGACTTCTTTCACTTGTTGGCGCTACGCTTTGTGTATTCTGGGCCTGCGACCCTGTTGAGATCGATAATCCCGATAACGGTAAGGAGAACGGACAAGACAATAAGACCGATACGGTACAGGTTACTGTTGACTGGAATGACCCCAACTGGTACTCCGTGAATTACTGGGATCGTACAGACCGTCAGAAAGCCGGTCTGAGAGGTCCTGTAAAGAAATGGCACATAAGCAATTATACCACTTACGATGAGTATGAATACGATCTGGCCGGACATCTGATCCGTAAAGCCTACGTCAACATAGATAATGAGGACAGCAACCGTGAATGGCGTTATACCTACGATGCCCAGGGACACTGCACTAAAGCAGAGTTTTTTGACGTATTCTGTGATGGTGAGCCCTCCGAGTACTGGGTATACGAATATGAGAATACCGGCCGTTACGTGGCGCGCGAGTGGTTTATGATGGGACCTGAGATATCCGATGCCGAAAACGGAATATGTAAAGACCTCTCCAGAGCATACCTGGTCATTAAACAGCCTTTATCAGCCAGTTACCGCGACTACACATATACTTTCAGGAACGACAGTCTTGTAATCCGCGAACACACATACAATACCGACTTGGGGGCCGATGAGAGACTCAACGAGGTTTCATATGAATACGCATTCGCATACAAGGACGGATACCCCAACAGTCTGTCAACCGACAAACTCAGTTTCCAGATAGATACCATCACGTACTATCCTAACGGAATGTACAAGGACTTTGTCTACAGGGAAAAAACTGCCTACAACTTTGATACAGGATGGGACCGATATTCATATACGATGCTGGACAACCCCCGTTATCTAGAAGTCGACACCTTCAGTCTGGGCGGAACAGCCTCCTTCATGTCACTCACCCCGCAATACAAGAAGAAGACCTACGACTCTCACTTTGACATAGTCAAGAATCAGGAATGGTATTCTGCCAACACCGACACAGTGCCTACCTTCACCGATACATGGGTCAATTACACCTATGACAAGTACGGCAACTGGGTAACACGTGACGAGACCGTAATTGCCCGCCTGACCGGCCAGGCCTCAACCAGCACCATAACCAGGGTTATGGAATACTTTGAGTGACCAGTGGGAAACTAGCAGTAGAGTATACGAACGAGAACCTCTCAACCGTGGGGTTGGCGGAGTACCAGGTCTCCAGCGACTGGTTAAGAGACTCCGTGAATGACTCCTGCTGCATCTCATAGAGGGACTGCGGTTGAGGGCAGTCTATCTGTCCGCTGTTAACGGCAGCGATGCTGTAAGCCGTACCTCCATCCACCTCACCGGCCTGATAGCAGCCTATCACGCTTCCGGTATTGGTTCCTATCAGTCCGGCTGTGCCACGGGTCATACCCGTATGGCAGCAGGCGTATATAATTCCGCTGTTGGTTCCTACAAGGGCTCCCTCGGTGCTGGTCACGTCACCGTCTACCCTGCAGCCTCCAATCAGGCCGGCGTTGCTGTCGGTAAGCGCACCGCCACCGGATATGGTGCCGATAGTGGTTATCTGCAGCTGGCTTACCACTGCATCCTCACCAAGAGCGGCAAACAGAGGCTTGCCGTACAGGCGGTTCACATAACGGTTGTCGCCCAGATAGGTTCCCTCAAACGGATGAACGGCATCGCCAATACCGATCCAGCTGACCGGACTCTGGCTTGACTGACTGTCCTCCAAGATGGTTTTGGTCGATGCAGCCTGCATGGTGATATCGGCATCCTGCCTTATGTATTTGCCCCGGAATGACATTCCGCCGGCGACCTCCTTGGCCAGCGAGAGCAGCTGCAGCGACGATGAAATCCTGTACGGATGCTCCTCGGAGCCGTCATTGCCGTAGATATCCTTTATTACATCACCGTCAATGTAGAGCCATGTGGCGTCATCGAGAGTGGCCAGGGCCATATCATGGGTGGTAACGGGACTGTTTATGTCCATAAAGGTGGATTTCTTGCGCAACTCACCCAGGTTGGGGGTCGATACAAAGTTCCAGTCATTATATTCCACACCCAGGAACATCTGCTCGTCCCTGTGGTTAAGCGAGATATTGAGAGTAGTGCAGTAACCCGAATAGAGATTCACCGTCTTACTGAAAGCACCTTTATAGACCTTTACCAGAGGATCGCCGCTTGGGTTCATGGGATCGGGATAGGTCACGGCAAACGAGAATTCCAGAGGCTGGTCGTTTCCGTTCACGTCATGAAACAGCTCATCCTGCGGTGTGGTTATGCCGTAGAAAGTAAAGGTCTTGCTCTGTGCCGTACCCTCTCCCTGAGGGTTCTTGCACCACAGACGCAGGTCTTTGGTAATCTGCTCAGCATTATTCAGGTCCAGCACCTTGAGCTTACGGCTGTCACCGCCCCATGTGTATTTGGCAGGCTGTGCGTGCAGCACCATGTCACTCACGGTCACCCTGGTATCGACAGCGCTTGAGCTGGCTGCAAAATCCTTGAGGTTAACCACCACGCAGACACTGCTCATGGCATGGTAGAATGAGACCTTGGTCGACAGTCCGCCGGTCTCGGCAACCGTCTCGGTATCATAGTTCAGGAGCAGGTCCTCAACGGCCATGGCGCTGTTACCCGGCGTGTAATCCAGTTCCGTCAGGCCGTAACCCAACTCACCAGCATATGTCCCGTCACCGTTATCGGTCCAGTTATAATCCGCCGTAGGCAGGCTGTAGCCAATAAAGGTATGGTCCGATGAAGCATCGGTCCAGTATATCTTTTCAGGGAGATTACCCTCAGGGCGTTCCCAACTCAGCCCCTCGTAGAAATAATACCTTATATCGCTGTATGTAAAGGCAGCCAGAGGCATGGCGGTGCGCTTGATGGTGGTGAACACCAGTTTGTCATCGGCCGCAAACTCCGTACGTCCCACACTGACCTTTGCAGGGGCCGATGCACGCGTACCCATGCCGTCATCGATAGTGGCCACAAGACCACGTATCTCAGGCCCCGGAGTGGTTGAGAATCTATCATCACGGCTGCAGGCCCCGAGCAGGACCGCAACGCCCACCAGGAACCATATCTTATTCATATTCAACTCTTTCATCATTCCTTAGTTTATCTGCACGGTAACCTTATACAGCTTACCCGGCTCAAAAGACGTCTGGTCCAGTTCCATGCTGTAACGGGTCTCGCCGTCACGTACCCAGATGGCAGCCTTACTGCCGAGCGTACAGGGCGGCACAATCAGACGATAGGTCTTGGAACCCACGTTGCAGGCCTTATAAGTCGTGTTCTGTCCAATCTCGTCAAGGGGCTTGACCAGCGTTTTGTGCTGAGAGTCACTTACTACAGCAATTCCCAGAATCTTTCCGTTCTGCTCCTTTGCGCAGGAGTGCTTGCGGCGGTAACCGTACTCATGGGAGTTCACCTTGCTGGCGGCAGCGTAATAATCGCCCACTATCACCTCTGCCTGGTCTATATCGGGCATTCCCTCAAGCGTGAGTATGGCATCATCGGAGAGTCCGATATTATCATAGACAGTTATCATCAGGGCCGACATGACATGCCTGAAACTCAGATGCACGTTATAGGAACCGGTCTGCTGTATGGTCTGTGCCCAAAGCAGGTCCGATGCCTTATAATCGGCCTCACGGCTCTGGTCGGCATGGAAGACGTAGCTGTACTGCTCCACGCGGGTACCGTTTCCGGCTATGAATATCTGCTCCTCGCTCCAGGTCTGGGCGGTATAGACATAGGGAGTCTGCTGTGCCTCATAACGGCCGTAGACATCGGGCGATGCCGACGGGCTGTAGTCTCCGTCTATGTCAAACCCGTCCTGAGCCGTGAGCGTAGCCCACTCTCCCGAGTGCCACTTAAGCAGCCAGAACGCATCAAAGCTGTAACCGTAGGTGGTCTCGCCGAACTCCGTATGTGACGAGAACGGGCAGATTATCTTGAGTTTTATCCTGTCACCGTCCTCAAAGGCGTTACCCGCAAAGTTGGTGCGGGTGGCTATCTCACCCTCAAAGTTCTCGACCGATGTTGAGAACGAGAACTTACCCTGCTCACGGAGCGGCTCGCTCTCAGAGCAGCCTGCCAGAAGCAGGAGGGAAACCAAAGGTATTATACGGTATAATTTCATAACTGTCTCTGTCAATTGTTCTGTATGAGCGGGTTCCAACTCTCCTCAACTGCCGCGACACCTGTCTTCAGCTCCGGATAGAGATGTACATAACCCTCTGTCGACTCCTCATAATGCATCTGGCACGGGTATTTGGTTCCGGCCCCGGTTGCGTTGTACTGCGATATGGCATAGTTCATGGCTTTCCAGGGAGCCAGTCCGTATATCTCCTTACGCATGTTGGCCGTCATGGAATAGTAATCCACATCAGGACCGATGAGATAGTCATTCTTGGCTTTCAGCACGTGTGACTTGCCGCCTCGTATGTACTGTCTGGGACCATATGCATCCTGAACCGTTCCAACGGCGTTGGTATTGGGTGACTTCTCCGTATCGTAGTAGTTGCACATGAACGAGCCCCACTCTATGTCATGTCCCTTAAGCGGAGCAAAGAAAGCAGACTCAGCTCCGGCTCCGTAAGCACCCAGCAGAGCTCCGGTACCTGACGGTATACCGGCCGCAGCCTGCATGCATCCCAGCATTGTAAGGTTATCGGCCACACCTACCAGAGGTCCGCCGGCATTACCCACGTGAATGCAGCCTACTACGTAACTGGTGCCCTTCAGGGTATCGGCAATGGAACAGCCGCGGCTGTTGCACATCAGCGATATACCCGATATGTAGCATCCCCATCCCAGCGGTCCGTCCGGTACGGAGGTTCCTATCAGGGTGATATCATGTGTGCTCTCAATCCTGAGGTTGCTGACCGCTCCGTCCATGACATGCTCGAACAGGTAACCGTTCTGCATGTTGAGATTGGTGAGCTTATGGCCGTTGCCCTTAAAGTTTCCGCTGAATACGGTCTTGCCCTGGCCGATGCCCGGCAGTTCCCAGTCATAAAGGTCCAGGTCCTGAGTCAGGTTCACGTCAAAATGGCTTCCGTAATCGGGGTCAAAGAAATCTATGGGGCCCGATATATAGTCTTCAGTGATATGGGCAGCCTGTGTGGAAACGGTAGGATAGAAATGGGGATAGAACACATAACCCAGGCCCTCAGCCTCCTCACGGGTAACCTCAACGGTATTGCCGCTGCCGTCATCGAATATCCACCAATAGGTCTCGAATCCGTCCTCGTCCTTTATCTCATGTCCCTGGGCATCCTTACGTACCTTTCCGCGGGTAAGTCCGGTCATACGTCCGGCAGCCGTTCCGTTCACCAGTTTGATGAACGTTATAAACTCCTTCTGATTGCTGACGCTGAATGAGGGGAAGAACTCACCACCTCCCATAGCGGTCACGGCGGCAGCCCTGTAGGCCGATGTCCACCATCTGAAATCCAGTTCCTCCTGCTGATGTGCCTCATCAGCTGCATTATCGGTTCCCAGGTCCTGCTCTGACCATGAGAAACTGTCAGTTGCGGTTATGGTAAGATGGTCGTAGTGGTAGCCCACGCTGAAAAGATAGCTGTAACCGGCCTTGAGGTCAAGTCCGTCAGGGAAGGCTACCTCTCCTCCGTCATTCCGGATGTCACTCAGCGCAAATATGTGCCATGAGCCCTCGGTTCCGGAAGTCGAAGCCTTATCACCGTCATTGACGTCATAAAGCCATACCTTGAAACGTGTACAGGCAGGAAGTTTCAGGTCCTGGCCAAGTCCGGTACTGCTCATGTCAAAGGGGATGGACATCATGTAAAGGCGTCCGTCATTGCTGTTGAATACAGGATGCTGGACGTTCTCCGCAATATAATCGGCACTCTTGGTTCCTATCTTGACTATTCCGTCACTGACACCGTAACGCTCCAGATTCATGAAATCCGTGTTATCGTCATTATAGAGGTCCTTGGTCATGGCGGTAAGGAGGAACGTATGGTCATCAACTCCCGCCGGCATGCACATACGGTTGTAAACGGCCATAACCTGTGCACACTCCTCACGGGCCTGCTCATCGGTCTTGGCCATCTCGGCATCATCATGTGCCTGGGTATCGGCATTGTCAGGACGCTTGTAATCCTCCCAGTCCGTGCATATCACGGCACCCGCGAACTCATTGCCGGGCTTGCATGTAAGGCCTATCCTGCATGATATATGACGCATGGCAAGAGGTATGTTATATGTAGGGCCCGATACGGTTACCCAGTCCGATACAGTGTAGTCGGGATAGTAGCTCCCCCTTGTCCCTTTATCAATCGCACCTGAGAGATTGCTGCGTCCCCATGCGCGGAAACGTACCGTGCGGCCGTTCTCCCATACCAGCGAGTCGGCCTCGGTCTGGACAGTCGGTTCCAGCCCGGGGTCGTCGGATTTGAGTTTGCCATCCTTGGGGAACCAGTCCGAATGGAGTGATACGGTCGTTCCCGCAGCATAATCCATCTTAAGGTAATAGGTACGGAATGCCTCGGTGCTCTCGTCAAAGACCGAACCGCCGGAACCTGTGGAATACTGACGGAATATACGCATCTGGTCACCCTCGTTGAACGAGCCGTCATGATGCATGGTCACACGGGTCTGGAATTTCTGTGCCAGGGAGGCTTCAAAACTCACCCTTCGGCCAATCAGGTCATACGGACGTTCATCATCCGGCAGGCCTGATTCATAGTTTGAACAGGCTGTAAGAGCAACGGCACAAAACAGATATATAATGTCTCTGAACTTCATATCCGGTCTTTAATATTCAGGAATGGAAGGTTTGCTGTCCGACAGACGCTGCGTCCCATTCCAACAGTTACTTACATTTCCGGTTATCTCTCCACCCTCCTTAAAGAGTTTTCCGCCCTGTGTCCTCACATTCACGGTCTCGGCACGCCAGCCTGAGGCGGGTACCCACTTGCCGTTCTCGCAGTGGACGTTGGCCTCCCAGACAGCCTGTGCATTATCCTCCTGGGCCGTGCGATAGGTGCCGTCCATGCCGGCAAAAAGCCAGTCACGCTGGGCTGTCACGCCTGTAAGGGTAATGGTGTGGTCAAGAGCATCAAGATGTCCGGTAAAGACAAAATCCTCACTGAACTCCGATACATCTATGGTAATGTCTTCCTTAAGGATAAAGTAGTCGCCGTGATGTGCGCCGCCCAGGGTAGCCTCCTTGAGCATGCTGATGAACTTGGCGTCACTCACATACTGGGCCTCCTCATCCTCGGAGTCCGCGTTATAGAAATGACCGTCGGTAACACCGCTGTCAAAGGTGTCGTTGGTATAAGCACGCTGCCAGCCGCTTCCGGCCAGGGAGAGTGTATTTCCGTTACTGTTGTTTACGCCGTAATAGTCGTCATGGTAGACTCCCTCTATCCACAGGCGTGAACCGGCGCTGTTGTAGTCGATCCTCTCGGGAGCCACGCGCAGATAAACCACCGTCTCGTCATTGGCGTTAAGGTCAAAGGCAAACCGTTTCTCATATACCAGGTCGTTGTCAAGAGTGAGCTCGAATACGATCCTGTTCTCGCCCTCATCGGTCACTACGGACTCGTCATACATGGCTGTCTCGGGCTCGGTATATGTAGGTCTTACAATGATGTCATAGCACGGGGCATTCGCATAGTCCGTATAGGTATAGAGGCTGCTCTCACCTCTGGTCTTATAGTCGTTGTCGGCCGATTCCCACGCATCGTCGGTAGGGAATATCAGTTTGCCGTTTGACTTGCTCTCATAGACACGTACTGTCTCCTCACCAAGATAATGCGGGATGACCTTTCGTTCCTCCTTCCATACGGGATTACCTGAGGCCGATACGTAATCCAGGGTCTTTACATTGCAGAAACGCAACATGGTTGCCTCCGGATCATAGTTCTGCGGATCATAACCCTTAAGGCTGGCTTCCATGCTCTCCTCAATCAGGACATAGGCCATGACACGGGCCAGACGGTGCTGGAACGGGATGGTCACAAGTCCTACCGTAGCCTGGATATCGGTTTGGGGAGGAACGGCTGTGTATCGGACAAGATCTGTATAATCCTGTTGCGGATTCTGCTGTCTGAGTCCGTCAGGGATATAGACACCCTGGAAGGTATGGGCTCCGTTTCCCAGCCATCTGGCGGGGACCGATGTCAGGTTGTTCTGGGAGTCGTAGGTATTCAGGCTGTATATGGTAATACCACCCTCGGATGTACGGATATTACCGCCGCCGTCAACCTCCAGCTTAAGACGGGCCTTACGGCTGCCTGACTCGTGCAGGTAGGTCATGTCTATACCCGATGCCAGGACCTCCTTAAGCCATGGAATGGTCTCGGCAGCCTGACCCGACGGTTCGGCATCGGCCCTGGTGGTCATATTGCCGGCGCTCACTGAACCCACATGTATTATGTCAGTATCGTCAGGATACGTGACAGGGGCATCAGACTGTGAGCATGCTGCCATAACAATCGTGCAGCAAACGGCAAGCAGATATCTCTTGGTCGTATTCATCATCAGAATTGTTTTTCAGACGGGGTAACGCCGTTGCGTTTACCTATGTTACTCTCAATATCGCCAGTGTACTTACCTACTCCGCTGCAGTCGCTGGGCCACCAGTTACCCTGGCAGTCCTTTGTGGCCGAAAAACCGGTCTTAAGCAGGGAGTTACCCAGTATGCCGCCATGATAAGCGTCGTTTGGCAAGGTCTCAAAGCAGGTGCAGTCGGTCACGGTAAGTTCCGGGACGTCAGTGGTTTCATTCTTCTTCTCTATACCGCCCACTATACCGCCGTAATAGATGATGGTCGACGGTATGCCGGTGAGCGTGCTGCTGATGGAGTGGAATATACACTGGGTGACGGTCGCCTTTGAGACAGTTGAGACTATACCTCCGGCAAACTTGCGTCCCTGGGTCAGGTCCTCTTCCATATAGGCCCTTATATCGGCCTTGACCTCACATCCGGCGATCGTGGCGCCTCCCCATGCCCATACCACCACGCCTGCCGGGTTGGCAGCCTGGATATATGTACCCTGGGCCATATTTACACGTATATTACGCAACTCGGCCTGCTCTCCGCCCACCTCAAAGGCCAACGGAGCGATACCGTCGGTAGCCGACGGAAGCGGAGTGGCGATAAGGTTGTCATTGACGTATACAGTCAGGTCATGGATACGGCCTGTGACTGCATTGAACAGCATGGAACGGGTCGATATCTGGCGGTCGTTGCCGTCAAGCTCGTATGCCACGTCACCTGCAGTTGCCGATACCGTCATATCACAGGCCAGGCGGTAACGTCTGCTCTCAATGTTATAGGTACTTCCGGTCGATGCCGTCAGTTCCTCTTCACTGTCTATGATACCTGAATAGCGGTTCTCGGTATCGGTGGCATTGATAAGGTCATAATCGTCATCAACGGTAGGCCATGCGTTGTTCTCGGAGTGGAGCTCATGGGCAATATTCTTTTCACCCACGATGTTCTTATGGGTTGACTTGTCCTGAAGCAGTGTGATACCGTACTCGAACGTGTTGTTAGTGACATAACCGTTGGCTTGTCCTACAATACCGCCGCCGCATGAACCGCCGCTTACTCGGTTGGTCACGGAGCAACCGTCAATCACGGCCGAATGGTTATCGGAAGAGAGTGATACGGCAGCGATACCTCCCACATACTCTGCCGAACTGCCCGACACCTTGAGTGATGAGCTGCATCCGGTCACCGTACCGTGGTTCTCAATCACCGCTCCTGCTACGGTAGCCAAGGCAGGGCTGTTCTCACGGGCTGTCACACGTACGCCCTCAATTATTCCGTAGTTCCGGGCTGCAACGGCGGCATCGACCGAACCTCCTATCTGGATGGTTCCGTTAAGAAGGCTAGCCACATCCTCCATTCGGTTTATGAAACGGTAATCGCTCAGGAGCGTGCAGCCTCCCAGATTGAGGGTGCAGTAGAGGTCATAACCGGAATCCCAGTCCTCCAGGTCTATATCATTAGTGACAAGTGCCACATTACCTGCTTTGTTCTTGCTGTCGCTGCTCAGGAAATCAATCAGTTCCTGACGTGTCTTGATACGAATGGGCTCACCGGCATTGCCGTAGTCATCACATATGGTGGTGGTCACATCCTCGGTCCAGTCCTCGATGTAGGCGGTCATAAGTATCTTGCGGCTGTCACGGCTCAGGGTGACCGTGATGGTAAGATGCTTGCCCGGCTCCAGGTTGTAGCTGGCGTTGTTGCTCTCCACGGGATCGTCAAACCTGAAATCGCTCGACGCATAGAAGGAGTAGTGCTGTCCCGAGAGCGTTATCTTGGCTATGACATCCTCAAGGGCACTTGCCGAGTAGTCATAAGGATCCACGATGGCATCATAACGGGTGGTGCTCACATGGCTCTGGGCAGGTCCGTTACGGTCTGCATCATAATCAATAAAGGCCTCACTTGCCAGAGGTGTTATCTCCTTGACCTCCTTGTTGGAGCCTGCGTCAACGGTGTATGAACAGATCTTGGTACTCAGGTCCAGATGGGCCACATCAAATCCTATGGCCTCACGGCTTACGCCCTCACCGGCCTTGAGTATGACTGTAATGAGTGAGCGCTTGTGCTGCACATAAAGGGGAATCTTGCGGTAATCCTCCTCATTGCTCACCAGGCCGGCGGCTATATTCTGCTGTCTCCACTGTTTTGCGGTACGGTAGTTGAGCGCATCAAGGTCATCGACAGGACTGCCGGTATTCTCATCACCCTCCCATCGGCTTACATATCCGTATCCTTCAAGACGGTCCTGAAGCAGCCACTTCTTCTGAGTGGTCTGGTCCTCTGACAGGACATCACTGCCGGCAATGGCCTTGAATCCGTAGGCCGTAGTGGTATTGGGCCAGTACAGAGGTGTGGTGCCGGTCTTGCAGACCAGGGTTCCGTCAGTATCACCGGCTTTAGGCTGGTAGACTCCCTCTGCCACGAGTGTTCCGGACCCGTACATGCCTACAGTGAATTCATAAGCCTCACTGACAGCCTTGTAGGCATCCATCTGCTCCTGCCAATCGGACATGGCGGAACGGGTGGTCAAGGCTCCCGGAAGCGAGGTGGTGAACAGTATGCTCTCCGCACCGTCAGCGCCTCCTGAAAGCTTGTCTGAGCAGCCCGAAAGGGGCAGCATGAGGCAAGCCGTCATAAGCCAACCTGTCAAATTGAATATGCAGCTCTTTTTCATTTCTCAACTCTTAGTTTTGGATGGAGCCGTCGGCCTGATAATCGGTATCATCGACCTCCCACGGTGCCACCTGTGCGGTCACCTGGGCTATAAGGCTACGGCGCAACTCCATATTGTAGATGTATTTCCTGCCGCTTGTCAGTTTCTTGTGGGCGGCATCCAGTCCCTTAAACGTAGCCACGTGCCTTACGGCATTCTCCTCATGTGACTCCTTCCAGGTTATGCGTATGCCCTGCAGCGTACCGAACGCGATGCCCTCGAATGACTTCAGGTAACCGGTAGCCGGAGTGCTGCGGACAAACATATTGAAACAGGAGCCGTAAGGATTATCCTTCTTGGTGGCCGCATACTTGGGATCGTCCACATTGACGGTCTCGGCAACCGTAGCTGGTACCGTGCCGTCCGGTTCTATGCAGTATGCCACATACGCAGTCTCGGCCACTCCAAGCAGCTCCACCTTCTCGATAAGGCTCTCGTCAATCTCGACTGATGCATCCTTGGAGTTCTTGAGGTTGACCTGTATCTGTGAGAACTGATGTCTGAAAAACAGCCTTACCCTGTTGGCCTCCGGGGTCGAACCCTGCGGATGTGCCGTCTCCAGCGCCTGGATGGGATCCGGCTGCTCCGTCATGGCGGTCTTCTCACCCCTGGTCAGGTCATAGGCCAGCATGTACTTGTTGCGGTTCTTGACCGTCAAATCGGGATAGACCTTGAGGGTTCCCGTATCAGAGCCGTCATCGCTGTCCAGTTTGTTGTTGTCGGCAAGTGCCAGGAAGACGTGGTTCTTACGGTTCTGCCAGTAGAAACACTTGGCTGTCTCGTCAAAACCGTACATATCGGTCGTAACGGCATTGTCATACAGGCGGTTCCAGTAAACGGCGTTTCCGGTGGAGTTGTTGACCTTGAGCCATGTGGTGGTCATGTTTATGTCCGATGCGGGGGCATCGGCATAGAACGGGGAATCGTTGGTGTCGGCTGCTCCGGCATGAAAGAACATGGAGCAGACAAAACGGCCGTTACGGGGCATGTACTGAGCCGATGAACGGGTCACGACTGCCTCCGTACTGCCCACCGAGAAGAGCACAGGCATACGGCCCGGACGCTCCGCCCGGGAGTCAAACACATCCTGTCCGGAGCATCCGCCCAGGACCGCTGTTAGGGCTATATAAAACAGACCTTTCCTCATCTTAATCCCAATCAAGCGTTGCATTGCCGCTTCCGGTCTTTGCCACCCAGTCGTTTACCAATGCACGGAACTTTATCTCCTCCTTCTTTACACTTATGGTATAGGTGTAACGCTGGCCGCTCTCCCACTCCCGGACGGGATCGGAACTGCCGTCAACGCACTCATTCAGTTTCAGCGAGTATGTGGTACCGTCAGCCAGTTCTACAATCAGTCTGGCATTATCGGCAAGCGTCTGCGGAACCATGATCAGATTATCAAAATCCGTAACCTCATCGACCGGTCTTGCGGCCTTGGTGCTGCCTACGGTTACCTCACCTGTAGCGATATCCACTGTTCCGTCATTGTAAAGGTTGGTCAGCGATACCTTGGCACCGGTCAGGTCAACTGCACTTGCATCGGAGCTTGTCTCCAGGTTGATGACCACATTGCTCATAACGTGGCTGAAGGTAAGGGGCACATCACCCGTACGGGGATTGATGGCGGCGCCTGCAGCATA
>CACZCX010000040.1 GCA_902779875.1 uncultured Bacteroidales bacterium
TGCATCGAAAGTATCATCGGTCTCAAAATAGTCTATGAGGCGTGAGAGTCCCCATCCCCATGCGCGCAGGGAACCCCAGTCGGTGGGCTCGCGGAACTGACCCTTGTTGCAGAGTCCTATGATGCCGTTGGTAAGGCCCGATCCTGCATCGGCCTGTATTGATGAGGGGTTGATGGTGGCTGCTGCCCATCCGCGCTCCACAACCATCTGCTGCCAGGACTGCTGGCCTGCGCGTGTGCGTGTGGGGTCGCCGCCGCCGAATCCGAACTCTATGATTACGGGGAGCTTGGTGCTGCCGTTGTCGGGATAGACTACGTTGGCCTGAATCTCCACGGTGATGGCGGGATAGCTGGAGTTGTCGACTATGCCCTTGAGGTTGCGGACTACTACGGGCATGCCTGCAAAGTCCTTCTTCTCCTCACTTGTGACCTCCCATGTCACGCCGGGTGTGTTATCGGGTATACGGCCGTATACGTTGTCCTCAAAGAGCTTCACCAGCTCGGGTCTGCGCTTTTTGGTCCACTCCTTGGCGTTTTTTACCTTCTTTCCGTTCTGCAGCGTGAGGGCATCGGGATAGAAGGGGTAGGGGTTGGCTGTGTTGAGCATGTCGGCGTAATCGGCTGCCGCGATTTTGCGCAGGCTGTCCTGTGAGGCGCGGTTGCCTGAGCCGAACATCATGAACTGGGCGTTTGCCGATAAAGGGAGAATTGACAGTAGAACTGTCCCTAGAAATACATTTATAGTTTTCATAAGCTGGTAATTGGTTTTCAAAGATACCATTTTTCTAAACTTGTTTATTTGTGTTCAGGGAACAAACGTCAGATTTGACCTAATAATAGAAAAGGTCACCATTTATGAAGGTGACCTTTTCTTGATTTGGCTTGCTTCTTTACTTGTTTACTTGCTTGATGGTTTATAGGCGGCGTTCAAGCCATCCAGAATTTCGGCGGTTATATTCAGGTTCTCATCAGCATACATAAGAGCTGACTTGGCAACGATGATGTTATAACCGTGTGATTTGTTGTACTCTTTAATGAAATTATCTATAGTCTCGCTGATCTTTTGGGAATTGTTAAGGCTGGCAGCCTCGAGCTCCTGCTGGTACTTGTCACCCTTTTCGGTAAGGCTCTGCTGCTTCTTGGTCAGACGGGTCTGTTCCTGACGGGCGCGCTCCTCGGATGAATAAACGCCGGCCTGAACTTTCTTCTCAAAGTCTGCAACCTCCTTCTGGAACTTGTTGGCTTCTTCAGTGAGTACGAGACGGTAGTTCTCTTCTTTACGCATCAGTTCCTCTGAGAGATCCTGATAGAACGCATAGTTGGCAAGGAGAGAGTCCACATCAATGTAAGCCATCTTGAGGCCTGAAACGGCAACAGGGGCCTGCTGCTGGGGCTCAGCCTGCTGTGAGCACTGTGTGAATCCAAAAATCATTGCTGACGAGAGAATGGCAGCATGGATAGAGCTAATTTTCATATTAAAGGTTTTAGTTCGTTTATCAATTACTTTTTTCGCTCACGGCCATAGGATTGTCTTTTCTGGCCTGGGCATCCTGTGATTCTACGCAACCAATATTCCGTTTTCTCATGGCGGGGTTCTTTCCTACATGGATATTAGGGAACCGGCCGTTTTTCTTGAGCAGGATAGTTACCGAAAGCAGTGCTACCGCAGCAAGAAGGAAAAGAGACACTATCAGAAACGATTTCCACATACAGTTTGCGAAGATATAGATTTTAGTTGAAATATTTTCAAGAATAATGTATTTTTGAATTTGTTTTCTTTTAGGTATCAAAACTGATTTATCATATATGGAAAAGATTGACTGGTCCAAGAGAGTCATGGACATATTCCTTGAAATATGCAAGGTTCCCCGCCCATCGGGACATGAGGAAAAGATATGTGAATATTTGAAAAACTTTGCCCAGTCACGGGGCCTTGGATTCCGCAAGGATTCTGTAGGTAACGTGCTGATAACCAAACCTGCCACTCCCGGATTCGAGAACCGTCAGACGGTTATCATGCAGGCCCATCAGGACATGGTATGCGAGAAAGACGCCACACTGGAACATGATTTCCTGACCCAGCCCATCGAGACCTATGTGGAGGACGGCTGGCTCAAGGCCCGCGGTACCACCCTCGGGGCCGATGACGGCATGGGTATAGCCATGGCTCTGGCCGTGATGGACAGCAGCGAGATCCAGCACGGACCGCTTGAGTGCCTCTTCACCGTATCGGAGGAGACCGGTCTGACCGGCGCCACCGAGCTCAAGCCCGGCTTCATGAGCGGCAAGCTGCTTGTGAACCTGGATTCGGAGCAGGAGGGTGAGATATTCATGGGATGCGCAGGCGGCATAAATACATCGGTGGAGTTCGACTATAAGACGGAGCCTGTTCCGGCCGGTTATTTCTTTCTGCGTGTGGCTCTGGACAAGTTCCATGGCGGCCACTCCGGCGATGATATTGAGAAAGGTTTTGCCAATGCCAACAAGATACTGGGCCGTTTCCTCAACGTGGCCCTTGACAAGTATGACCTGAGGCTTATCTCCATCAGCGGAGGTAATTTGCACAACGCCATACCGCGTGACGCCACTGCCGTCATAGCCGTTCCTTTTGCCGACCGCGAGCGTATCCGCGTGGATTTCAACCTGTTCGCAGCCGAGATTCAGGAGGAGTATCACGTGACCGAACGCACACCCAAATTCATCATGGAGTCGACCGATCCCGTAGCCGAGTGCATCGAACAGAAGGTGGCCGCCAATATAATACGCTCTGTCGCAGCCGTATTCAACGGTGTCTATGCCATGAGCATGGATATGCCGGGTCTGGTGGAGACCAGCTCCACTCTGGCGCGCATCCGCACCGAGAACGGCAAGGTGACCATGCTGGCAAGCCAGCGCAGCTCGTATGAATCGGCCAAATATGCCGTTCAGCAGGCTCTCATGTCATGCTTCAAGCTGGCCGGCGCCAAGGTCGAGTCATTCGACAGCTATCCCGGCTGGGCTCCCAACCCCAACTCGGAACTGCTCAAGATCGCCATCCGCACCTACAGCGAACTGTTCGGTCATGAGCCCAAGATCAAGGCTATCCACGCCGGTCTTGAGTGCGGTCTGTTCCTGGAGTCCTATCCCGAGCTCGACATGATATCCATCGGACCGACCCTGCAGGGTGTCCACTCTCCCTCTGAGTGCCTGGAGCTCGCCACCGTTCCCATGGTGTTCGAGCATCTGCTCGCCATCCTGCGCAACATCCCCTAAGCGGCTCGCTCTTCCCGCCAAAGTGTCCCACAAGCACCCATCTCACAAGGCCTGTGGGACACTTCTTTGTGTTACACCCCCTCGAAATGAAGGTGTGTCCCACAAGAACCCGCGATAGAACGTATTCTCGATGGGGTGAGTGTGGGACACTTTGGCGGAAGTAGAATTGTTAACCCCAAAAATGATTCACAAAACTTGGATTATTTCTCCTAAAATACCATCTTTGCAGTAGTTGAATACCGATAAACACGTACTTGTTTGCTTATTTTTTTTAAAATACGACATGGAAAACAATAACTGTTTCTTTTATCACATGTTCGCCAACGGCGACGATTCGCGAAATTTCATTATTTCTTTGAAGGATTTTTATGCGGCTTTCAACCGTATCGGAGTGTGTGCCGCCAATTCATCGGCCAAGGTGGTTTCATTTTCAATTGAGGATACTCATCCGCATGTTCTGCTCTATGGTACAGAAAACGAGTGCGTAAAGTTCAAGAATGCTTACGTAACTTCTACACTTAGGTATATTGCCGCTAATCGTGGTAATTTGTATGATGTAATCCTTAACTATGAGCTATATCCTGTTAAATCAGAAGATTATCTTAAGAATGTGGCTGTATATACAATCTTTCAGGCAACTAAGGATGGTAAGAAAGTAATGCCATACGATTACATCTGGGGTAGCGGCTCCCTTTATTTCAGATCAGAAAACACGCTTCCGATATGGTATGTCGATACAAACGGTTTAGTAAATAGTCCTAAGCCGATTAGTTCGCTGACGGCGAGGGAGAGGGAGGCAATACTTCATTCCCGCAAGAAGGTTCCTGATGATTGGTTAGTGTGTAACGGTTTCCTTTTACCTGATAATTATGTTGAAGTTGAAATGTTTGAATCGATATATCAGACTCACAACTGCTACAGGGTATTCTTGGCTAACAGTAAGAAAAAGGATGATACTGTTGTTACCAAGATGTCAAAGGTAAGAGGACTGATGATTGAGGATATTGAGGCTAGAAAGATATGCTCAGCTGTATGCTATTCACTATTTCGTAAACATGATGCACGATGGCTGGACGCGAATCAGAGGCTTACCCTTGCCAAGGAACTACGCAGTCAATACTATCTTTCGTTCCGACAGTTGGCTACGTTGTGTAGGCTTCCGGAGAATGAAATACGTAAGTACGTTAAGTGACTTGCCAAAGTGTCCCACACTAATCGCACTCATGACGCTCTAGGGTAGGCTCGTTGTGTTACACCCCCTCGAAATGAAGGTGTGTCCCACAAGAACCCGCGATAGAACGTATTCTCGATGGGGTGAGTGTGGGACACTTTGGCGGTTAGGGGCGGAGGAGGCCGGAGCGGTAGGCTTGGAGGAGCTCGCGGAGGTCGTTGACGCGGGCCATGATGCGCTTGCCTTTGTCGGTGTCGCGGACAAGGATCTGACGGTCGGTGTATTCGACTACCTGGGTGGCGGCGATTACGTCCATGCCCTGGGCTACGGACTGATGGATGGACTCGAACGGGTGGTGTCGGACGAGACGCATGCCGTGCGAGTTGTAGATCAGGGTGTAGCCGGCTATTCCGGTCTGCCGGTGGTAGACCTTGGAGAATCCGCCGTCGATTACGAGGAGTCGGCCATCGGCCTTGATAGGACTCTCGCCCTTGGCCTCCTTGACGGGGATGTGCCCGTTTATGATGTGGGCGTGCTCCATCTCGGTGATGCCGAACTCGCGCAGTATCATCTCGCAGATTTCGCGGTTGTTCTTGAGACGGTAGTAGTTGCCCTTGCGCTCATCGTGAGTCTCCTTCTCGGCTATGAAATAGCGCTCGAAAGTGGCCATGCGCTGCTTGTCGAAGGGAGGCGACACCGGACCGCACCAGAGGTACCATATCAGGTCGCGGCCGTATTGCTTGAACGGGTCGTCGTCCGATGCATAAAACGCGGTACGGACGTATTTGTCAATCGTATCGAACAGCTCCTTTCCCTTGTATTCCACACCCTGGATCTCCATCGATGCCAGTGTGCCGTCCTCATTCAGGGGCACGCTGCCATGGTAGAGCAGGTTGTTGTTGTGGACCAGGTAGAGCGAGCCGTGCGAGAACAGGCACTCCATGTGTCGGGCCAGCGTCTGACTGCTCGTGAAACTGTGAACCAGACGGTCTATCACGTTCTGCTCGGCGGGGGTGAGCCGATACGGGTCACTGGGATCGACGGTGGGGAAGTTGGTGTCGAGCAGTTTGTATTCCTTTCCTCCGATGCTTATGACGCCGTGTGTGAGGTCCATCTTGTCCAGCAGGTTGCGGCTTTCCATCCTGAACTCCGGATGACGTGCTATCACGGCGGCCTCGAGCTTGAACTGTATGACGGCTATGGCCTTGTGCATCTGTGACATAAGACGTGTGGGCGGCATGTCGGCGGGGGTGTCATCGGACTTGACGGGACCGAACAGGGCGCAGGGGTCATCGGCATAGGTCTCCATGGCGAAGGTGGCCAGGGGCAGGAGGTTGATTCCGTAACCGTCCTCCAGGGTGCCCATGTCGGCGTACTTGAGGCTGTTGCGCAGTACGTTGGCCACGCAGGGCGCGCTTCCGGCGGCGGCTCCCATCCATACCAGGTCGTGGTTGCCCCACTGGATGTCAAAGTCCTTGAATCCGCAGAGCATGTCCATGATGCGGTGGGCGCCGGGACCGCGGTCGTAGATATCGCCGATTATGTGGAGGTGGTCAATTACCAGGCTTCGGGTCACGTTGGCTATGGCAATCACGTAATCCTTGGCGCGGCCGGTGGATACTATGGTGTCGATAATGGCTTTGATATAGTCAATCTTGGAGTTGAATGTGCCGCGTGACTCGTGCATGAGCTCCTCGATTATGTATGCGTAGTCCTTGGGCAGCGCCTTGCGGACCTTGGAACGGGTGTAGCGTGACGATACGCGGGTGAGCACGGCAATGAGCTGCATGAGAGTCACCTTGTACCACTCGTCCATGTCGGGCATATCGGCCTTGAGCACGCGCAGCTTGGCCTCGGGGTAGCTTATCAGGGCGCTGAGGCTTCGTTTGTCATCCACGCTCAGTTCATTGCCGAACACCGCATCGATTTTCTGTTGGATTACGCCCGATGCAGAGCGCAACACGTAGTCAAACGCATCGTACTCGCCGTGTATATCGGTCACAAAATGTTCGGTACCCTTGGGCAGGTTGAGTATAGCCTCAAGGTTGATGATCTCGGTCGATGCAGCCGCGATCGTGGGGAAACTCTTGGCGAGCAGCTGCAGATATTCTATGCTTCGTTCCATGGTTCTGATGTTATTTGTGCAAATATAGCTAATTAGTCCCAAATGAACACATGTCCGGCACTAACCACCGCGATAATACGTTCAATCGCGGGTTAGTGCCGGACACTTATGTGGTAGGGCTGTATTACAACACTCCCTTTGAGGAGGGGAGTGAGTAGTTCCATACGTCACGGCGGACGGCCTGCTTGAGGGCGCGGGCGAATGCCTTGAAGATGGCCTCGATCTTGTGGTGCTCGTTGTCACCGCTGGCCTGGACGTTGAGGTTCATGGCGGCGGCGTCAGAGAGTGACTTGAAGAAATGCAGGAACATCTCGGTGGGCATCTCGCCGACCTTCTCGCGATGGAACTCGGCGTCCCATACAAGCCAACTGCGGCCTCCGAAGTCGAGTACCACCTGAGCCATGCAGTCATCCATGGGCAGGGCGTAGCCGTAGCGCTCTATGCCGCGCTTGCTGCCCAGGGCCTTGCGGATGCACTCGCCCAGCACGATGCCGGTATCCTCAATGGTGTGGTGCTCGTCGACATAGAGGTCACCCTTGACCTTGATGGTCAGGTCCATACCTCCGTGACGGCCTATCTGCTCGAGCATGTGGTCAAAGAATCCCAGGCCGGTGCTGATATCGCACTTGCCGGTGCCGTCAACGTTCAGCTCAACCAGGATGTCGGTCTCCTTGGTGACGCGGTGGGCCGATGCCTGACGCTCGCCTGCGAACAGGAATTCGGCAGCCTTCCACCAGTCACGGGTGCAGAGGGCGCATGTGGCTTTCAGTTCGTCGGAGAGTCCGTCAGTGCTGTCCTGCAGAAGGATGGCGCGGCAGCCCAGGTTACGGGCCAGCTCCACGTCGGTGGCGCGGTCTCCGATCACATAACTTGCGCTCAGGTCATATTCATCGGTCATATACTTGCCGAACATGCCGGTGCCGGGCTTGCGGGTGGGCGCGTTGTCCTGCGGGAAATGACGGTCTATGAGTATGTCATTGAATACTACTCCCTCACCTTTGAGTGTGTTGAGGATGAAATTCTGGGTGGGCCAGAAGTCTGCCTCGGGGTACGATGAGGTGCCCAGACCATCTTGGTTCGATGCCATCACGAACTCAAAGTCGGTGTGGTCGCGAAGGAACGAGAGGGCGCGGAATACTCCCGGTACAAACTCCAGCTTGTCAAAGCTATCAAGCTGCTCGTCGGACGGCTCGGTTACTATGGTTCCGTCACGGTCTATGAATAATACCCTTTTTTTCATATTTGTTTTTTTACGTATCCGTTAATATCCAGCCGTTCAAACGGCTGGCTACCCCTATCATGTGCCTAAAGGCACAGATTAAAACGCTCTCAGGGCTTCCAACAGCGCGTTGTTTTCGGCTACTGTACCAATGGTGACTCTCAGGCTGTTGCCGCAGAGGGCAATCTTGCTGCGGTTGCGGACTATGATGCCTTGGTCAACAAGGTAGTTGTAAGTGGCGGCGGCATCCTTGACGCGGACCAGGAAGAAGTTGGCATCGGACGGGTATACCTTGATGCAGCAACTGAGCTTGGCGAATTCGGCCATGAGGCGGGTGCGCTCCTTGAGGATCGATTCAACCCAACCCTGTACGCGGCCGTATTGCATGACCTCCTCCATGGCGCGCTGCTGTGTGAGCAGGTTCACGTTGTAAGGATACTTGACCTTGTTCATGATGCCTATGATCTCAGGCTGCGCGAATGCCATGCCCAGACGTATGCCGGCCATTCCCCAGGCCTTGGAGAATGTCTGCAGCACGATCAGGTTGGGTCTTGACGCGAGCTGTCTCAGATACGAGGGCACGCCTGCAAAGTCTATGTAGGCCTCATCGACAATGACAATTCCGTCAAAGTTGTCAAGCACCTTGTCAATGACTGTGCGGTCTATGTTGTTGGCGCTCGGGTTGTTGGGCGAGCAGAAGAATACCAGCTTGGTGTTGGCGTCAATGGCCTCAAAGAGCTTGTCGGCACTGGGCTGGAATTTCTCGTCCATGAGCACGCGGCGGTACTCCACGCCGTTGATATCGGCACAGACACCGTACATGCCGTAGGTGGGCTCAATGGCCACTGCGTTATCCACACCGGGGGTGCAGAATATGCGGTACATGAGGTCGATGGCCTCATCGCTGCCGTTACCCAGGAATATGTTCTCGGTGGGAACACCCTTGATGTCGGCTATACGTATCTTGAGGTCACGCTGCAACGGGTCCGGATAACGGTTCACCGGATCGTTGTAGGGGTTCTCGTTGGCGTCAAGGAACACCTTGGCATCCTTGCCCTGATACTCGTCACGGGCTGATGTGTAGGGGCTCAGGCTCCAGATATTGGGTCTTACCAGTTCTTGTAACTTTTTCATAGTTCCTTTAATCGGAGTGTTACTGCATTCTTGTGCGCATCCAGGCTCTCGCCGGCTGCCATGGTCTCGATTACGGGACCGAGTGATGCCAGACCTTCACGTGACAGCTGCTGGAAGGTGATCTTGCGCATAAAGCTGTCCAGGTTGACACCGGAGTAAGCCTTGGCGTATCCGCTGGTGGGCAGTGTGTGGTTGGTGCCCGATGCATAATCGCCTGCACTCTCGGGTGACCAGGGGCCGATGAACACGGAACCTGCGTTGACTACACGCTCCGCCAGTTCCTCTGCATTTGCGGTCTGTATGATGAGGTGCTCGGGAGCATACTCATTGGTCATCTCTATAATCTCGTCATCATTGTTGAGCAGTATCATGCGGCTGTTCTCAAGTGATGCCTGTGCGATCTCGTTACGGGGCAGGAGAGCCACCTGACGGTCAACCTCGGCCTGTACCTTGGCTATCAGCTCCTCTGACGTGGTGAGCAGGATCACCTGGCTGTCACGTCCGTGCTCGGCCTGTGACAGGAGGTCGGCAGCCACGAATGCGGGGTTGGCCTGGGCATCGGCAATTACCTCAACCTCTGACGGGCCTGCGGGCATGTCGATAGCCACATCCTTGAGCGATACTATCTGCTTGGCTGCGGTCACGTAGGGGTTGCCCGGTCCGAATATCTTGGAGACCTTAGGTACGCTCTCGGTGCCGTATGCCATGGCGGCGATGGCCTGTGATCCTCCCAGCTTGAAGAAGCGGTTCACGCCTGCTACCTGAGCGGCGTAGAGGATGGCGGGGTTTACGCGGCCGTCACGTCCCGGAGGGGTGCAGAGCACAATCTCGGAGCAGCCTGCGGTGCGGGCCGGGATGGCCAGCATGAGGACTGTCGAGAACAGAGGCGCGGTGCCGCCGGGTATGTAGAGGCCGACCTTGGTTATGGGCACTGCCTTTTGCCAGCAGGTAACGCCGGGAGTCGTCTCGACCTTGTTAAGGCCGGGTTTCTGCGACTCGTGGAACTTGCGTATGTTCAGTGCTGCACGGTCAATGGCGCTGCGGAGCTGGGCAGGTACAAGTGCGGCAGCCTGGTCAAGCTCTGCCTGACTTACGGCCAGTGAGTCAAGCTCAACCTTGTCAAACTGGAGCTCGTATTCCTTAAGGGCCTTGTCGCCACCTTTGCGTACAGTGTCAAGGACAGTCTGGACACGCTCGTACAGACCCTCCACGCTCAGCGCGGGGCGACTCAACAGCTGCTTCCACTCAGCCTTGGCAGGATATTTTACTATATTCATCTTATTACAGGATCATTTTCTCGATAGGAAGTACCAGTATGCCCTCAGCGCCTGCGGCCTTGAGCTTGCCAATGATTTCCCAGAAACGTTTCTCGTCAAGTACGGTGTGAACGGAACTCCAACCCTTGGTGGCAAGAGGCATCACTGTGGGGCTCTTTATGCCGGGCAGCTCTGCGAGAACCTCCTTGAGCTGTGCATCGGGCACGTTCATCATTATATACTTTTTACCCTGGGCTGCCTTGACAGCGTCAAAGCGGAACAGGAGCTCCTCAAGGATGGCCTTCTTCTCGGCGCTCATGTTGGGGTTGCCTATAAGCAGAGCCTCGGACTGCATCACGATCTCAACCTCACGCAGGTTGTTGCTTACCAGGGTGGAGCCTGAGCTTACAATGTCAAATATGGCATCGGCCAGACCTATTCCGGGAGCGATCTCCACTGAACCGGTAATGACGTGTGTCTCGGCCTTGATGTTGTTCTTCTTGAGGAATGAAGAGAGTATGCCGGGGTAGGAGGTGGCTATCTTCTTGCCGTTGAACCACTCCAGACCCTGATAGTCGATGGCCTTGGGGATGGCAAGTGAAAGACGGCAGCGGCTGAATCCCAGACGCTTGATTATATCGGCCTTCTCGTTACGCTCCACGAACTCGTTCTCGCCTACGATACCTACATCGGCCACACCGCCTGCAACAGACTGCGGTATGTCGTCATCGCGAAGGAAAAGAACCTCGACCGGGAAGTTGCCGGCCTGTACCAGAAGTGTTCTCTTGGACACTCCCAAACTGATTCCTGACTCCTGGAGGAGCGCCATTGTCTCATCGTAGAGGCGTCCCTTTGACTGTACTGCTATTCTCAACATATCTTTTAAGTTTTAATTATTCTGACAAAAAAAGGCTCACCGTGTATCGGCAAGCCTTATGTATATATACGCCATTCATAGCCTACCGATTAGGATCTGCAGGTATGATGATGGTGGTATGTTGCTGTATATTTTCTCATTTCGGGTGCAAAGTTAAGAGGATTATTTGTTATTTGCAAGCCAATCGGAGGGTTTTTGCGCAAGGGCTTTTTGACACTCTAAGGCTCTATGATTTGCCAACCTAATAAAAAAGGTGTATCTTTGCAGCGAAATCCCGTAATTCCAGTCGACTATGGAAGAAACGAAATACAACGGGCCGGAGATGAACGTCAGGAAACTGCTTGTTTTGCTACTTACTGCGGCTTTGATATTAGTTCTTTTTTTGACCAGAGGCCGTAATCGGAATTCAGTCATGGAGGAAGAGGAGACTGCACAATCTCCCGTTGAATACCTCTATATCTCACCTTTTGATTCCCTGTTCCGCGCATATGCCGACAGCGTATGTGACTGGAAAATGCTGGCTGCCATAGCCTATGTGGAGTCCAGGTTCGATACTACGGCCCGTTCAGGAATGGGTGCCCAGGGTCTTATGCAGATCATGCCATCCACCTACCATCACATACTGGCGCGTATGGGTATGGCCGATACCATGGCGCAGAACGTGGATCTTGATGTCAGGGTAGCCGTACGTTATCTTGACGATTTGAGTAACCTTTTCAATTTCATTAATGAGAACGAAAGAATAAACTACATACTGGGCAGCTATAACGGCGGCTCGAACCACATCTTTGATGCAATGCGAATTGCACGCAAGAAAGGCATAAACCGCTACAGTTGGAGCAGTCTGGCACCGGTCCTGAGTTCCCTGACGGACCCCGAGGTTTATGGTGACAGCGTATGCCTTTACGGAGCCTGGGACGCAACCGAGACTCTGAACTATGTAAGGCGCGTTACGCGCAAGTATAAGGAGTATAACAGCCAGGAACTTTTGTTCAAGGCTTACGAGAAATTAGCAGAAAACAATAAGGAATGAGATACATCATTACTATTGACCAGCGCACATCATCATCAAAGGCGCTGCTGTTCGATGAAAAACTGAATCTTAAGGATCATAAGATAATCCCCCATCGTGTCAACCATCCCCGTGAGGATTGGGTTGAGGCCGATGCCGAGGAGATATATGCCAATACTGTCGAGGCTATACGCCAGCTGAATGTTTTACAGTATACCGATGCCACATTCTCCGTATCGATAGTAAACCAGCGTGAGACCGTGGTCCTGTGGGACAAGAACACCGGCAAGCCCGTCTATCCCGCAGTCATGTGGCAGTGCCGTCGCGGTGCAGCCTTCTGCCAGGAGCTTATAGACAAGGGCTATGAGGCTACCATCAAGGAGCGTACAGGTCTTATCCCCGATACATATTTCTCAGGTAGCGGCGTGAAATGGATACTTGACAATATACCAAGCGTAAGGGAACGTGCCGAGAGGGGTGATGTCCTTCTGGGAACCATTGATACTTGGCTCATCTGGAAACTCACACACGGCAAGGAGCATGTGACCGACTACTCCAACGCCTCACGTACACTCCTCTTCAATATCAACGACCTGGAGTGGGATCCCGATATACTGCGCGTGTTCACCATCCCCGCCTGCATGATGCCTGAGACCAAACCCTCGGACAGTGTGTTCGGTGAGACCGATATAGAGGGCATCCTGCCTGCTCCCGTTCAGATTGCAGGCGTGCTGGGTAACTCGCACGGTGCCCTGGTGGGCCAGCTCTGCTTTGAGCAGGGTGCCGGCAAGACCACCTACGGTACGGGTTCGTCGGTCATGTTCAATGTAGGTGACAAACCTGTGCCCGCACCTAACGGCATGGTCTGCTCCGTGGGCTATTCCATGTTTGACCAGACCTATTATGTAGTTGAGGGTCATGTCCATTCATCGGGAGCGGTGCTGGACTGGATAACTGACAACATGCGTCTGGTTGATTCGGCCGATGACACTCAGACATTGGCACAGAGCGTTCCGGACAACGGTGGCGTATATTTCGTACCGGCGTTCAACGGCCTGGGTTCCCCCTGGTGGGTGCCCGATGCCAAGGCCATGATAACCGGACTCACCATGCAGGCAACCCGCGCCCATGTGGTAAGGGCAGCCCTTGAATCAATCGCTTATCAGGTGGCCGATGTAGTGGAACTGGCTATGCGCGGTCTTACCACCCCGCTGAGGGAACTCTGCATTGACGGCGAATCGGCCAAGAATGATTTCCTCATGCAGTTCCAGGCCGATATCCTGGGATTCCCCGTAAAGCGTCTGGGGCTCGAGGAGGCATCGGGTCTGGGTTCAGCCATACTGAACTGCTGTGCCTGCGGAATATTCACATCGGTTGACCAGATAAAGGAGGTGCGCAAGATCAGCGAGATCTGCCTCCCGGAGATGAAACCCGACGAAAGGATAAAGAACCGCCAGGGCTGGCTGCAGGCCGTTCATGCGGTGATGCTGGCAGCAAAACGAAATTGAAATTCTAAATCTTGAAAGCGCGCGCCATCTCACGCTTATCCTCATTCTCCTTAATGGACTGACGCTTGTCATACTCGTGCTTACCTTTGGCAAGGGCGATGACCAGTTTGGCCAGGCCTTTCTCGTTTATGAAAAGGCGGGTGGGGACTATGGTGAATCCGGGATTTTTGCTGTCGGCAGCAAGTTTGCGGAGCTCTTTCTTGGTGAGCAGGAGCTTGCGGTCACGCTTGGCCTCGTGGTTGTTGTAGGAACCGAATGCGTACTGGGCTATATGCATGCCTTTTACCCAGAGCTCTCCGTTTATGAACGTGCAGTAGCTGTCGGCCAGACTGGCTTTTGACTCGCGGATGGATTTAATCTCCGTTCCGGTGAGCACCAAGCCGGCTGTCCAGGTGTCGAGCAGCTCGTAGTCAAACGATGCCCGCTTATTCTTTATGTTTATGTTGGTCTTGGCTGTGCGTGTGGCCATAATCAGAAATCAAAGTCTACTGAGAGGAACTCTGACATCACGTTGCCGTTGAGCAGGTTCCTCTTGTATTTGAGCAGCTCGCCGTTGAGCTTCTGGTAACCGCGCAGCGTGTCGGGCATCATGACCTGAAGCACCACTTTGTCGGGGTTGAGGCTGTCAAGGGCGTGCATCATCTGCTTGCGGCGCTGGTCCTCCTGTGCATCGGGCAGCTGGTCGCGGAGTGAGTTGAGGTCAAAGCATAGCAGCAGCTGACCGGCGGTCTGGTTGGCACTCTCCTGGCGGCATTCGGGGATATCGGAATAGAGGCGCATCCTGAGTGTGTCTTCACTTACGCCGATAGGATAGAGCAGGAACTCCGGGGTCTCGGTTGACATGGTGTAGAAAGCCGGCGATATGTTGAGCAGGCTGTCTTTCCTCCACATCTTGGGGTATTTCATATCACCAAGGGTGATTTGGCTGAAATCATAATCAAAGTTCAGCGTGTCGGACGGCTGCTTGGCGGCCATGTCCTGTATGGGGTATTTGAGTGCGATCTTGTCAAGATGCTGTTCGCGCAGAAGGACACCGTCCTCGTAGTAGAGGGTGGCTATGGCTATCACGCGCTCGCCGTTGCTTACATTGAAATGGTCTGCATCGGCCGGATAGTTGAAGTTGTCCAGGTTAAGTTTGTCGGTTGTGAGGTCAAGGTCCAGCGACGCTTTGCCGTCACCTACGTTTACGGTGGCTATACGGCCTATCTGAACAGTGTAAGAGGCAGGGCCCATGGGCTCGCAAGCAAGGAAGGCCGATGCAATCACGGCCGATGAAACAAGACTGATTAATGAATATTTTTTCATTTTGTATAGCGTTTAAAGTGGCGTGTGCCACGGATATCTGAAGCAAAGATATGCAAAGAATGACGCTCACCGAAATTATCATATCAGTTTAACCACCTTTTAAAGTAAAAAATAGTGTCAGGCGGGAATTTTGAGTAAATTTGCGGCTGATTTGGATATTCATCATAAAAAACCATATTCCATTTATGATTTACTCAAAAGAAGTTGAAAACATGTGCGTAGTCCAGAAAGGACCCAAGCACGGTCCCGCTCCCATTCCGGAAGAGGGTAAGTGGATCAAGGCCAAGGAGATCAAGGATATCTCAGGCTATACCCACGGTATTGGTTGGTGCGCTCCTCAGCAGGGTGCATGCAAACTGTCACTGAACATCAAGAACGGTATCATTGAGGAGGCTCTCGTTGAGACAATCGGTTGCTCAGGTATGACTCACTCAGCCGCTATGGCTGCTGAGATCCTGCAGGGCAAGACTCTCCTGGAGGCTCTGAACACTGACCTCGTTTGCGACGCTATCAACACCGCTATGCGTGAGCTGTTCCTGCAGATCGTATACGGCCGTTCACAGAGCGCATTCTCAGAGGGCGGTCTGATCGTAGGC
>CACZCX010000041.1 GCA_902779875.1 uncultured Bacteroidales bacterium
TTTCTTCCAAGACAGGTTCAGAAGCGAGCCTGTAAATGATTGGGAATACTTTGTGACGCTGCTCCGCTATATTCATCAGAATCCTGTTGCGGCTAATATCGTATCGGACGTAAACAATTATACGTGGAGTAGTTGGATCGAATATGTAAATCCCAAAGGATGTTCCATGCCGGTTTGCGCGACTCAATACGTACTCGCTAAGGTTCCTATTGATGAACTTAAGAATCTTGTATATGAATTGCTGCCTAAAGCTCAGAAAATTCTTGATTACAACTACGATGCGACGTCAAGGATAGATGATGAGCTGGTGTTGGATTTTATTGTTTCAATTTGTGGCGAGGATTATGTTAATGCTATTCGTAATTATCCTCGAGAAATGAGAAATAGCGTTATACTGCAAATGCGTGAGTTCGGAGCAAGTATAAGACAAATAGCCAGAATCACCGGGTTAAGCGAGAAGTCTGTAAGACTTGCTAGGTGAGCGGGGCACAAAAGGGACGGTTCTATCTGTGCCCTTTTGATTTGAATCAACTAATTGAGGATTTCTTTCAAGGGCACAGATAGAACCGTCCCTATTGTGCCCTATTTGAGGGTAGTCGTATTCTCGGCAGACTGCTGTGCCCAGGATTCCGGCTCCTCCTTTCACGTTGTGCAGGATGGTGACAGGCTCCGACATGAAGGTTATGTCGGCATTGGCATAATCCAGGCACGATTTCTGATAGTAATAGTAGGCGCTGGAAATGGTGTAGACCTTTACTCTTACAAGGTAATCCACCTGATCCTTGAGCAAATCGGCTATGGATACAGGGGTTGGGCTGCCGCTTAATTCATCATCATCATCGTCTTCATCTTCATCGGCCTGGTCGTAGCCATTACCGTAGAGAGGATAATCGTAATAGGGGAACAGCAGGGTATCGGGCTTGTTCATCAGGATTTCCACTGATATTTTGTCACCCTTCTTGAGGTAGGAGTCATCAAAGGTGAATCTGGTGGGACCGCAGTCATACTCGATATCCAGTTCAGTGCCGGCCATATCGGTCGATCCGGCCGATGTCAGACCCATGAGGACCTTGCTGGATGTGGGTATCATCCAGTAGGGGTCATTGGACAGGGTATCCCAACCTGTCATGTTCCATTGGTAGTACACCATGTAAGGATGGATTTCAATGACATAGAAATCGGTCGTATCCTTGCGTCCGGGCAGCTCTATCTCTGCTACGAGGACTGAATCAATATCCTTGTATCGGATAGGAATCTCCCCTTCGTCACCGAACAGCTCGCTCAGGGTCTTGCCGCCTACAAAACTCTTGGTGTATGATGACATGGCTATGTCATGGGCACAGGGGATGGTATCGGTCGCGGTGACAGTCCCGTACTGGGGATGTGAGGCCCTTATGCTTATTATGTCACCCTCCATGGTTATGCGGTTGTCCAGGAATCCATGGATGCTGTCCACATAGCTGGCATCCAGCTCCACACCGTTGATGTCAACACTGACCGTTACGTCGTCAGACTGGGTGAGAACCTGTCCTGTCCTGGATACGTCCAGGAAAAATGCGCTGCGGCTTACCGATATGTAGGTCTGCTGTCCGGCCTCAACTACGCTGTTCATTACTAGCATGCGCTTTCCTTCCTTGCCTTTGTATTCGATATCCATGGAGCAGGAGACCAGTGTCAGGGCCGATAAGGCCGATATGATGATGTTCTTGAGTTTCATAATCCTAGAATGATATTGAGTAACTGAAAGTGGGGAGGATGGGGAACAGGGTGAGCTGTCTAAGTGAGCGTACCTCCTGATACTCATATTCACCTTCCTCAGTCCGGTTCGAGGCGTGGTCGGTAAAGACGTAAACCAGGAACGGGTTACGGTTGTTGTATGCGTTGTAGATGCTCAGGTTGAAGGTGCGTTCAGCCCTCTTGAGCTGCTTGTGCCAGTTAAAGCTCAGATCCAGACGGTGGGTGGGGTTGAGCCTGAGATTGTTGCGGTTGTCATAATAACCCAGAATGTTGGAGCCGTATCCGCCCTCCTCCTGTATGAGGGGAGCTCCGTCATAATACTGTGTGTATATGGTTCCGCAGTTACCAGTCTCGTAGAGCCATGTGGCCGACATGTCGAACCGGTCACTGAACTTGTAGCTGCAGGTTATGTCAAGCTTGTGACGACGGTCGTATTTGGCATCGAACGTACGTCCGCCGTTGACAGTCATGCCGGGACGGTCAAACTTGCGCTGTGTCTTGCTCCATGTGTAGGCTATCCATCCGTTGAACCTTCCGACAGAACGCTGTGCCATGAATTCCATTCCGTAGCTCCAGCCCTTACCCATGGCAACCTTCTTCTGCCACTCGGTATCGCCGGCCATGTATGACGAGCCCTCCTTATACTCCAGCAGGTTATCCATATGCTTGTAATAACCCTCCAGCGTGAAATCGGCCAGCCCCTCAACGCTGTAAGCGGCTCCTACAGCGACCTGATGCGAATGCTCCGGCTCGATCTTGTCAGTTACCGGAACCCACAGGTCGGTGGGCAGGTTGATCATGTTATTGGAGAGCAGATGCACATACTGTGTCATATAGGCGTAACCTGCCTTGAGCGAGAGGTTATCGGTTATAAGGAATCGGGTGCTCAGACGCGGCTCTATGGAGTTGTAGTAACGTCCGTTCACAAGAAAGCCTGCATAACCGGCACCTATATTGGTCTTTATGACATCGGTCAGCTCTATGTCATCCTCAAAGTAAAACTGGAACTCGTGGGCCGATATCTTCTTGGAACCATAGTTCTGGTCCAAGGTCTCAGGCTGTATGGAGTCATTCTGGTTGGTAGACCTCATGTATATGTCCATGACGTCGGGAGTGAAACGGTGACGTGTATAGCTGCCTCCGAACCTAATGTCCTGACGCGTGGAGGGAGACCAGTGGAAATCGTTACGGAGCGACAGGTCATAGATTCCGGATTTCATGGTGATTCCCAGGTCGCTGGTGCTCTTGTCCTTGCGGTTCACCTCATTGATGTTGATACCCATCCTGTGACGGTAACGGGTGTAGTTGGTGCTCACGTCCATAAAGAGCTTGGGATTGATCACGTGGTTCCAACGGATGGCTGCCACGGTGTTGCCCCAGCGCCAGTTGAGTCGGGTCTTCTGCTTGTAGGCGCCGTCAGCGCTCTTGTATTTGAAATAGATGTCGTCATCGCCGCTGTACCAGCTCATATAGAGCCTGTCCGTGTCATTGAACTTGTGGTTCACCTTTATATTAAGGTCATAGAAATAATAACCCATGTTCAGGTCATCGGTGTTGGCGTAGTTCATGAGATCGTTCAGCTTGAGTGCGGCATTCAGAATCAGGTCGGAGTAAGTACGGCGGCCCGAAATGATGAATGAGGTCTTACCCTCCTTTATGGGACCCTCCACGCTGAATTTTGACGATATGATTCCGATGCTCGCGTTACCGTGGAACTTGTTCATGTCACCGTCTTTCATGCGGATATCCACGACCGATGACAGGCGTCCGTAGTAGTGGGCGGGGAAACTGCCCTTGTAGAGTGTCACGTTCTTGATGGCATCGGGATTGAATACGGAGAACATACCGAACATGTGGTTCACGTTATATACGGGAACGCCGTCCAAAAGCAGCAGGTTCTCGTCAGGGTTGCCACCGCGTACATAGAGTCCGGCTGTGGCCTCGGTTCCTGCCTGGACACCCGGAAGGAGCTGCAGAGCCTTGAGGACATCGGTCTCACCGAACATGGCGGGGACGGCCTTGATCTGCTCTATAGGTATATCCACGGCACTCATCTGGGAGCCTTTCACGCCCAGGATCTCGCGGTTGCCGTAGATGGTCACCTCTGAGAGCTCCTCGGCAAGAGGTACGTCTATGTTGATGATTGTGTCGGCTGTCAGTTTGAATGACTTGACCACCGGCTTGTAACCTACGTAACCGGTACGGATCTCAATGGGACCGTCGGGTAGGGTGATGGAGTAGAATCCGTATTCGTTGGTGATTGCGCCCTTGCCGCTCTTGAGGTCAAGGATGGTGGCGCCGATGAGAGTCTCTTTGCTTGACTGGTCGGTAATATAGCCGCGGACCGTATGACGTGTCTGGGCTTGCAAACTAACTACCGATACTAACGATAAAGCCAGAGTAGGTAATATTTTCATTATTATACAAACAAAAAAGCAGTTGTGGCTTGTAGGACAACAACTGCTTAGTAATACATTGGAGCGGCAAACGAGACTCGAACTCGCGACCCCGACCTTGGCAAGGTCGTGCTCTACCAACTGAGCTATTGCCGCAGGAAAAAATCTTGAGATTTTTTCCTGCGGCGAAGGTCTCCGGCGCCTCGGCAAAGATAAGTAAACTTCTCTTTGCTCTCGGCTTGTGCGACCATTGCCTTCCAAAACTGGAAAAAACCTCAAATATTTCAATGTTCTATAGTGAAGAGAATGAGACTCGAACTCACACGACATTACTGTCACTACCCCCTCAAAGTAGCGCGTCTACCAATTCCGCCATCTCTCCAAAGAAGTGCCCAGAACAGGACTCGAACCTGCACACCTCGCGGCACACGCACCTGAAACGTGCGCGTCTACCAATTCCGCCACCTGGGCATTTCCAAAATAAATCAAAGATCTACTTTTGAGCGGCAAACGAGACTCGAACTCGCGACCCCGACCTTGGCAAGGTCGTGCTCTACCAACTGAGCTATTGCCGCAGATAAATTTTCTGGAAAATTTATCTGCGGCGAAGGTCTCCGGCGCCTCGGCAAAGATAAGTAAACTTCTCTTTGCTCTCGGCTTGTGCGACCATTGCCTACGTGCGTATGGAAACCTTATCAGGTATTTACGCAGGTGAGATACATTTTCCAGATATTGTTCAAAGAACGTGCTTTCTGGTGAAAGCGGTGCAAAGGTAGTGGTTTTAGGGAGACTTTCAAAGATTATTGCAGTTTTTTTTAGTCTTTCCGCCACTTTTTTGTTTGCCGCCTTATTTTGCCATTAGGCGGTCAATATGCTTCTGAGCGGTCTCGCAAACCTCTTTGGCGTTCATAGTCAGGCATCTGCGACCGTCGACGACAATATTTCCGTTAATGATCACGGTATCCACGTCCGATGAGTGTGTGCTGTAAACCAACTCCGAAATCAGGTTGGTGTGAGGATAAAGATGCGGTTTGTCGATGTCGATTATCTGGATATCGGCAAGCGCGCCCTCGCTGATTACACCCAGTTCGCCCTCACGGCCGATGGCCTTGGCGCCGTTGACCGTAGCCATCTTGAGAGCGGTGTAAGCCGGGATGGCGCAGGGGTCACAAGTAGCAACCTTCTGCAGGAGCGAGGCGGTGCGCATCTCCTCCCACATGTCAAGGTCATTGTTCGATGAAGCACCGTCGGTACCCAACGATACGTTCACGCCGGCCTTCAGCAGTTTGCCTACGGGAGCTATGCCCGATGCCAGTTTCATGTTGCTCTGCGGGTTGTGGGCTACTGACACGTTGTTGCGTGCCAGTATCTCTATGTCATGGTCTGAAAGCACTACGCAGTGTGCGGCAAGGGTGGGAGTGGTAAATAGTCCCTCTCTCTCCAGATGCTCCGTGGGGCTTACGCCGTTCTGCTTCATGCAGTTGTCCTGTTCGGTCTGTGTCTCGGCCAGATGGATGTGGCTGGCAACTCCCAGCTCCTTGGACAGGCTGATGGAGCGCTGAAGGTTCTTGCCTGACAGCGTATATATGGCGTGAGGGCCCATGACCATGGTGACCAGACGGCTTGCGGAGAATCTTTTTTTCACGGCACGCCAGTCTTGTTCAAAGTGCTCCATGCGGAAATCCATAGGGCAGGGGCTTACCACAGCGCGTATTCCGGCGCTCTCGGCAGCCTCGGCTACGGCCTCCTCATATGGGTACATATCAACCATGGTGGTGGTTCCGCCCATGATCATCTCAAGCATACCCAGGCGTGCGCCTACATAGACATCCTCATAACCCATCTTGCCCTCTATCGGCCATATATGCTCTTCAAGCCATTCCATAAGGGGTACATCATCGGATACACCTCTTAATATAGCCATGGCTACGTGGGTGTGAGTATTTATCATACCGGGCATTATCACCTTGCCTTCAGCGTCTATTCGGGTGCAGTCCTCAGCGTGTCTGTCAAGGAACTCGCGGGCCAGCGATTCACTTGGGGTGACCAAAGTGATACGCTCACCTTCTATGCCTACATAACCTTTGAAATAGAGTTCACCGCCCTCAGGACGGTCCATGGGAAGTATTGTTCCGTTACTTATAAGAATGTTCATGATGCTGATGATTGTCTCTGCAAAGGTAGTAAAACAAAAGAGTATCCCTGTTCCAAAACATGTCAGAAACGCCCCAAAACGCTATACGGAGATTACATTTTTGTTCAAAATCATTCGTAACATGGTTAAAATAAGCACGGATTTGAATTTTATTTAACATGAGGCAACATTCAAAAACGGGCTTATAGATATATGTGGAGCCGTTTTTGTCGTTTGGATTATTTTCTGGTGACTGAATGAAACTATAATTATCCGAATATGCCTGATTTCATGAATAATTTTAATCAGAAAATGCAAGTCCAACCATTTTCCAACATTGTCAGGTGAAAAAGTATTTTATCTTTGGTACAGAAACAAAAACACCACGGATATGAAAAGGACAGCTTTAACTACCATTTTTGTTTTTTCAGCATCTATGATGTTCTCATCATGCGCAAATGAGGAAATCCTGAATACCTATAACGGAACTCTGGATACTCATACCATATTTAATATTACTGTTGCGCACAATACCAGAACCAAGGGCGCTGATACCAAGTTCGCATATGACACGGAGAAAATGAACTCATGTCTTGATTCGGACGTAGCCCTCAGCCTGGTTGGCAGTGATAAAGAAAAAGGCAATGTACTGGTGGACAACGTACCGGTATTCGAGAGAAACGGAGTGAGAATGGCCGACATCCATACTTCAAGCCTCTCAAGCGGTTATATGATAACCAATGCCTTTTATCCTTATGTAAGTAGCGTGAGCTACCGCGAGGACGGATCCTACGCGGTCTCATTTACACCCAATGATATTAAGAGAGGTCCCTTGGCTTCACAGGAAGTCGTGATCAGGAATGACCAGGAGTTTGAGACTGTAAACCTCAAGTTCCATCATATCGCCAACAGCCTGGGATTCAGGATCTGTGACAATACAGGCGATGATCAGCTCAAGGGATTGATACACATCCGTAAGGTGGTGCTTCACGGAATGCCTACCGAAGGAGTGTATGTTTGCAATGGTGAAGATTGGCAGTGGGTTCCCAATGCCAAGAGACAGGAGATCGTCATTTTTGAAGGTGACGAGTACTTGCAGGTAGGAGCTGAAAACGCTCTCTATCTTGGAAACGACAAAATGACAGAGAACAGCAGCGAGTGCAACCGCAATTTTGTGGTTCCTGAGGTTCTTACCGAGGGAAAGCATTTCCTGGAGGTTGTATTTGATGTTGATCCGTTCGACTACGAAGGTTCCCATTACGGAGCTCTTGCCGACAGGACAGTCAACATTCCTCTGTCAGGGGTAATTCCTGATGATACATTCGAGCTGGGACTCCAGTACACATTCACACTTGGAGTTAACCTGAATTCAGTCTACAAGGCGGTTCAGTTCTCAGCAACGGTTCAAGACTGGGAGGAGAACTATGACAGCAGGGTTCTTGATTTTGATAACGAATAAAAACAGGATATCAAGGAGATTTAAGTGACTATTAAGGCTTTGCTAAGCCACTTGAGAGGAATTAAAACATTGATAAATAAAAAGGAACTAGATATGAGAAAGATTTGGAATTACGTACAGGAACTGAGATTTATGTATTGGAAACGCAGAATCGAGGGCAACTGGTATTTCTCGGATGTTGTTTATTACCGTGACGCCAAGAAGATCCAGAAGAATACAACCGTGAATAAGCGTAAGTGGAACCTTATTCTGAGTCCCAATTCATATGTGATGTATGGTGACGCTCCTCTGACTGTCGCCAATCTGGTAACTATGGAAGGCCGATATACCCTCAATCCCGACGGAACACTTATGTTCAGCCAGGAGTGTGAAGGTGGCGAGAGGATCACAAGGAGAGCGCATCTTTGCAAGCTCAATGACAAGGAGTTGGTCTACAGCTATGACAGGGACCAGTTCCAGAACCTCAACTACATGAATGAGCAGAAACAGACAGCCCAGGCTGACAAGATATACTATTCTTTCTTTAGATTATAAATAGGTTTTATTGAAAGTGAAAACGCGCTCCTGGCCGTGAGGTCGGGAGCGCGTTGCATTCTGTAGTGGATTTACCGGGATTACTTGATGTTCTTGCGTTCGATCATCCAGCCTTCCATCTTGCCTACACCGGGCTCATTGCCTGTGAACATGGTGCTTGACTCCTTGTCGTTCTTGAGCCACCAGTTGAGCCATGCGGTTGCTACCTTGGCGTAATCACCGCCGTGAGGCTGCATGTAGGTACCGCCGTGACCAATGCCGTCAAGGCTTACAAGACATGCGGGCATGGTGCCTGACATACGCTTGAAGTCATCGTTTCCGTTTTCCCAGGCGATATCGGTCGAACCGCCAAGGATCCAGATGACTGACTTCTGCTTCATCCTGGCAAGGCTTGCCTTCTCCTCGGTCTCGGTTGTACCAAAGAAACCGCTGTTCATGACAAGGATGGTCTTGATGCGTGCGTCATCCAGCATATGGAGAGCCTGCAGGCCGCCGCATGACATACCTGCTGCGGCAATATTCTCAACGTCAAGTTTCTGGTAGTAGGGGCTCTCCTTGTCGGAGTTCTGTGCGAGTGCCCATTCCAGAGCCTGCTTGAGTCCTTCGGGGTCACCCATGGACATACCGCCGCCCATACCGCCGGGCATACCGCCGCCCATACCGCCGGGCATACCGCCACCCATCTGGGGCATTCCGCCGCCCATACCGCCGGGCATTCCACCCATACGGGGCATACCGCCCTGTCCCTGAGGAGCACCCTGGGGACGCTGACCGCCGGGCATTCCTCCCATACGGGGCACATCACCTGTCTGACCGGGACGCGGAGCCTCCATCTGCTGGTAGTTGCTGGGGCCTATCGCTACTATAAGGTATCCCTGTGAGGCTACCTCGTTAAGGAAATTCACATGACCGCTGGGAGAGTTGGCGCAACCGCCGTTACCCCATACAACGATGGGAAGGAGGTTCTTCTTGCCGAACTTGCTGAGGTCCTGAGGACGGAAAATGGTGTGTGTGGAGAGTGAAGGCTCCTCCATCATGACGGCCTTGTAGGGGCCTGTACCACCGTCTTCGAGGATTCTGGAATTCTGTGCCGATGCAGGCACGAAGGCAAATGCCATGGCAGCTGCTGCCCATAAAAGATTCTTTCTCATAAATATCTGAAAATGATTAGTTGTTTGTGAGCCCAAAGCTAATGCATATTTCCCGTACTGAAAAATTTAAAGTAAATTCGCAAGTCTTATGACAGGAGTTATTTTTCGGAAAAGGTAATGGAACAAGAGAAAAATCCGGTAGAACTGCCGGAAAACGCATATCGTGAATTAAAAGAGGGAGAGGAGTATATCCCGGTCATGAAACCGGACCGTAAATATCCTGAGGCCAATCTCTGGTCAGTGGGATGGGGCGTGCTCATGGCGGTGCTGTTCTCAGCAGCCGCTGCTTACCTGGGCCTAAAGGTGGGTCAGGTGTTCGAGGCTGCCATCCCAATCGCAATCATAGCCGTGGGCATATCGGCCCTGGGTAAGCGCAAGGGCGGACTGGGTGAGAACGTGATCATACAGTCCATCGGTGCCTGCTCGGGCGGTGTGGTGGCCGGAGCCATATTCACCCTGCCTGCCCTCTATATCCTGCAGGCCAAATATCCCGACATGACAGTGAACTTCATGCAGGTGTTCCTGAGCTCGCTCCTGGGCGGTGTGCTGGGCATCCTGTTCCTTATTCCTTTCCGCAAGTTCTTTGTCAAGGACATGCACGGCAAGTATCCTTTCCCTGAGGCTACAGCCACCACGCAGGTGCTCATATCGGGAGAGAAGGGTGCCGGTCAGGCCAAGCCGCTGGTGGTATCGGGTATAATAGGCGGTATATATGATTTCATAGTATCCACGTTCGGACTATGGACGGAGAGTTTCACCTCCAGGGTTTGCGCCTGGGGCTCGGCTCTGGCAACCAAGGCCAAGCTGGTGTTCAGCATCAATACCGGAGCCGCCGTACTGGGTCTGGGATATATTGTCGGTCTCAAGTATGCCTGCATAATCGCAGCAGGATCGGCTGTGGTCTGGTTCATAATAGTACCGCTGCTGCCCATGCTCGGCGATGAGTTCCTTCAGACAATCAATCCCGCCGTTACGGGTGCCGTGTCACAGATGGAGCCTGAGCAGATATTCTCAAGCTATGCGCGTCATATAGGCATAGGCGGTATCGCCATGGCCGGAATCATAGGTATAATCAAGTCATGGCCCGTAATCAAGGGCGCCGTGAGCCTGGCCGGACGTGAGCTCAAAGGTAAGGCTGCCGAGACCGCACAGGTGGAGCGTACACAGCGTGACCTGCCCATGAAGATTGTCATTACAGGTGTGGTGGTTGCCCTGGTCGCCACATTCGCCTTCTTCTACCTGGGCGTGATGGATTTCAACCTCCTGCATGCCGTGGTTGGCATACTGGTTGTGGGAATCATTTCATTCCTCTTTACCACCGTTGCTGCCAATGCAATAGCCATTGTAGGTACCAATCCGGTATCGGGCATGACTCTGATGACCCTGATACTGGCATCGGTCATAATGGTGTCGGTCGGCCTTAAGGGTACCGCAGGTATTGTGGCTGCCCTGATCATGGGCGGCGTGGTCTGCACGGCTCTCTCCATGGCGGGTGACCTGGTTACAGACCTCAAGATAGGTTACTGGCTCGGCTCCACACCCAAGGTGCAGCAGGGATTCAAGTTCCTGGGTACCCTGGTATCGGCCCTCACCGTAGGCGGCGTGCTGATAATACTGAACAAGACTTACGGATTCGTGGGCGAGAACGCTCTGGTGGCTCCCCAGGCCAATGCCATGGCTGCCGTGATTGACCCGCTCATGTCGGGTACCGGCGCACCCTGGTGGCTTTATGCAGCAGGCGCTCTCATTGCCCTGATACTCAACTTTGCAGGCGTTCCGGCCCTGGCTTTCGCTCTTGGTATGTTCATCCCGTTCGAGCTCAACATCCCGCTGGTGGTGGGCGGTCTCATAAACTGGTACGTAGGCAGCCGCAACATAGACGCCTCAATCAACAGCGCACGTGTGGAGCGCGGCACCCTGCTTGCATCGGGCTTTATTGCCGGAGGTGCCATCATGGGTGTACTCAGCGCGGCTCTCACATACTTTGGATTCGATATGAAGATGCCCGTTTCATGGATGGGCAGTTCATGGGCCGAGCTGCTCTCAATCGTAATGTATGCCCTCCTGATATGGTATTTCATACGGAGCATTATGAAGCGTAAAGCATAAGCCGCAAGGCACTAAACCAGTTGATTATATCACTTTATAATCAAAATAGATTATATTTGTAATCTGTTAGCTGTTTCGGCTAGATTAGAGCCTGCCAATATGAAGAAATTACTAAACCTTATTGTTATTGCTGCGGTTATGTCCGCATGCGGCCCGGATAATGCACCTCAACAACAGACTGAGGTTGAGACTGGCCGTGAATATGGAATCCAGCTGTACACGCTGCGTTCCATGATCGGCGATTCCAAACTGTATGAAGCCAACCATGAGCGCGTCATTGACAGCCTCAAGGCTATGGGCTTTACTAAAGCGGAACTATACGGTTATGACAACGGCCTGATATTCGGCGTACCGGCCGAGATTGTGGCTCGTGACCTCAAGGAGGCGGGAATCATACCCGTTTCAAGTCAGGTCCAGAACCCTCTCACACCCAATGAGATCCAGTCGGGTGATTTCTCTGACAAGCTCGGATGGTGGAACGAGTGCATAGCACTGCACAAGACAATCGGCGTGAATACCATCGTATACGGTTGGTATTCGCTCCCCAAGACCCGCGATGAGCTGCGCCGTATTACCGAGTATATGGAGTGGATCGGCAAGCTCTGCCGCAAGCAGGGCATAGATTTCGGTTATCACAACCACGACCATGAACTGCAGAGGATTGAGAACCGCACGGTCATGCTTGACTATCTGCTCAACAACACACATTCGGAGAACGTGTTCGTAGAGATGGATGTATACTGGATGGTTTACGGTCACGGCAGCCCCGTGGAGTATTTCAACCGTTTCCCGGGCCGATTCAAGATACTGCACCTCAAGGATCAGTATGAGATAGGTCAGAGCGGAATGGTGGGATTCGATGCCATACTGAACAACCTGGAGACAGCAGGTGCCCAGCATCTGATAGTGGAGCAGGAGACGACCCGTAAGTCCGATATGCTCGAGAGCCTGCGTATAAGCATGGACTATCTCAAGGACAAGTAATCACTCGCTGTAGTTGTGGTCCACGACTATGTAGACCGTATAGCCGGGCAGGAGATTGCACAGCTCGTCATGAAGACAGGCGGCAAGAGCCTGCTCGTCTTTTACTGACACGCACGGAACGATATCGACCGATACGCTGTTCTCCTTCTCGTTATAGTAGAATCCGTGTGACTGGAGAATCTCCTTATGCTCCTTACATGCCTTGAATACTATGTTCTGGAGCTCGCCGCGTTTCTTGTCCGATGTGGATGAGGCGTAGACACCGATGGTGAGTATTATGCCGAACTTGGTGAACATCCTCTGTGATATCTCACGGGTGAGTCCGTGTATCTCATAGGCGGTCATGTCATCGGGTATGGTTATATGAAGCGAGCCTATCATAAGCTCAGGTCCGTAGTTATGCAGAATTATGTCAAACACGCCCTGTACCTTGTCAAAACTCATGACCTCCTGCTTGATCTGGCTGACCAGCTCTGCCGGGAAACGGCTTCCAAGCAGCTCGTTGACCGGACGTGAGAGCATTTCTATGCCGGCCTTTACTATGTAAACCGATATAATCAGGCCCAGGATACCGTCAAGCGATACATTCCATATGAGCATCACGGCAGCCGATATCAGGGTGGTGAATGTTATCATGGCGTCGAATAGGGCGTCGGACCCCGACGCGATAAGGGATTCGCTGTCCAGTTTCTCACCCTGATGCTTGACATACCTGCCCAATACGATCTTAACCAGTATGGCTACCACGATGACTGTGATTGTGACCATGCTGTACTCGGGAGTGGTGGGATGTAAGAGTTTCTTGAACGATTCCACGCTTGATGACACGCCGGCGGTGATTACGATGACCGATATTATTATGGCGCTGAAATACTCCACACGGCCATGGCCGAAAGGATGTTCCAGGTCGGCAGGGCGCTGCGAGAGCTTGGTGCCTATGATGGTGATGACGCTTGAGAGCGCATCGCTCAGGTTGTTCACACCGTCCATGATGATGGCGACCGATGAGGCCAGCAGTCCTACCAGCCCCTTGAACGCGGCGAGCAGGATATTGGCTGCAATACCGATTACGCTGGTGCGAATGATACTTTTGGAACGTTCAGCTGATTTCATGATTCTCTCCTGTTATCAGAACAGCGACCAGGCGTAGACTGCATAGGCTGCAAACATGACAAGTCCCGAGAGACGGCCCAGACGACCCTCTTTCCTCCAGGGCTTGACGAGCAGCAGCAGTCCGACCGAGAAGACCAAGAGGATGATGTAGTCGGTCAGGTACTGTTCAAAGTTGAAACTTATTGGTCTTATCGATGCCGATACTCCAAGCACGCAGAGCAGGTTGAATATATTGGATCCTATAATATTGCCGATTGATATGTCCATCTCTTTTTTGAGGGCGGCGGCGACCGATGCAGCCAGCTCGGGGAGGCTGGTGCCCAGTGCAACCACAGTAAGACCTATCACCTTGTCGCTCACTCCAATGGCCTGTGCAAGCACTGTGGCTCCGTCAACCATGAAGTCGGCGCCGAATGAGAGCATCAGACAGGCCAGGATAATCAGCAGTGTGGCCCATACGGCTTTCATCTCGCGGTCGGGGGCATCGGACTCGGGCATATCGTCTTTCCTGGTACGTCCGGTGTAGATTGATATTACCGTGAAGGCCACTATGCTTATGAAAAGGATCAATCCCTCAATCCTTGATATGCCGTTGTTGAGTGAGAACAGGAGCACCATGACCGATGCGGCTATCATGACCAGGCCGTTGGCGATGATCCTGCTGTTCTGCGTGATGATGGGGCAGAGCATGGCGGTCAGACCCAGAATGAGACCTATGTTGGCTACGTTGGAGCCCAGGACGTTACCCATGGCTATGCCGGCGCTTCCCTTTATGGCCGATGTCATGCTCACGAGCAGCTCAGGGGCCGATGTGCCGAAAGCCACTATTGTCAGTCCGATAACCAGAGGCGAGATGCGGAAACGGCGTGCCAGTGATACGCCTCCGTTTACAAGCCAGTCGCCTCCAAAATAGAGCAGTACGAATCCTAAGATAACTTTGAGTACCGCTAAAAGTGTCCCAGTCATAATCATGCTGCAAAAATACTACAATAAGGACAAAAAATATCCATTTAGTTCATAAATGGTCTCTTTTAATCATACCGGGACAAGTAATTAAATGCTATATTTGCACTCATTAAAAATTGAACTATGAAAACAGTCATAGGGCGCATTGCCCAAATTATCGGTCCTGTCGTAGATGTGGCGTTTGAGAATGGCCAGGAGTTGCCGTCTATCCACGACGCCCTGGAGGTAACCAGAGACGACGGCCGTAAGCTCATAATCGAAGTTCAGCAACACATTGGTGAGAATATGGTACGCTGCGTGGCCATGGACATAACATCGGGCCTGCGCCGCGGAATGGATGCCGTATGCACCGGTAGTCCTATCACCATGCCTGTGGGCAAGCAGATCAAGGGACGTATGATGAACGTGACCGGCTCACCCATCGATGACCTCAAGCCCCTGGACAAGGAGGGCGCGTTCCCCATACACCGTCAGCCTCCCAAGTTTGAGGAGCTGTCAACCGTTGAGGAGGTGCTGTTTACCGGAATCAAGGTGATTGACCTGCTGGAACCTTACTGCAAGGGTGGTAAGAT
>CACZCX010000042.1 GCA_902779875.1 uncultured Bacteroidales bacterium
CTCAGTTCCCTGAACAGTCGCTGGGGGTCATTTGTGGTAAGGTAGATGGAGCCCATGGCTGACTCTCCGGACCTGGAGGGTGCGGTGATGGCTACAGTGACCTTTAGTGATGCGCCGGGTTTGATGGTCTGGCCGCTCTCTATGCTGACGGCGGTGCCGTAGAGGGTCTCAACATTGCGGAATATGAGGTCGGCGTTACCGGTGTTCTCAATTGTGATGGTCTTCTTGTGTATCTTGCCGGCCTCCTTATTACCGAAATCCACATACGAGGGTTCTATCCTCATGACCGGCTTGGGCGCGTTCTCATCGTTGGAGACCTTCTCCACGCGCTTGGCGCTGATGGCAAGGGGTTGCGTGCCCTTGACTCCGTCGGCTACCAGCCAGAGGGTATCCCTGGTCATTCCAAAGTAATTCCTGCCTTTGGGGATACGGTAGGTGATCTTTAGGTTGGCAACCTCCTGCGGAGCTATACTCTCCGGGCATTCCACGCTCATACCGTAGCGGTTACCGGTCGTTACGACCGATATCCTGGAACTTTTGTTGCCCACATTGGCAATCCTTACGATCTTGGTTACAGTCTCACCCTGCTCTATATATCCAAAGTTGCAGGTCTTGGTGTTGGTCTTTATGTTTCCCGACAGGAAATGCGGGTATATCTGGTCCAGTCCCATGGGGATGGGGTTGACATCGGCCGCAATCGTAAGGCTGGCGTAATTGCGACGGTCCTTGGTGAATATCTCGACCTCGCGGAGCACCTTGCCCTCGGTACGGGACGGGTCGAATGCGACAGTGACCTCACCCGTCTGGCCGCCGGCTACAGGCTCTGTGGAGTAGAGTACGGTGGTACAGCCGCAACTGGTTGCTATGTTGTCAATCTGTATGGGGTTGTTTGATACGTTCGCAAAACGGAAGGTGTGCTGGACAGGGCCGTCAGCCTCCTCAATCTGTCCGAAATCCCATTCGTAAGTCTCGAATATCATGGCGGAGTTGAGCTCCTCCTGTGCCTGTGATGCCAGACTGAACATTACGAACAGTGCGGTTAGGGTAGTTTTCATGACTTTCATTTGCAGTGATTATGTGGTGTGTCAGTAAAAGCGTTTTTCCATGCCAACTGTGGTGGCCGGCCCGTGACCGGTGTAGAGTACGGTATCGGACGGCATGGTAAGAATCTTGGTCCTGATACCTGTCATAAGTGCCTCATGGTTGCCGTCAGGGAAGTCGGTGCGCCCGTAGCTGCCCTGAAAGATTACATCGCCTGTAAAGACGGTTTTCTGCTCTTTGTTCCAGAATATCACGCTTCCGGGTGAATGGCCGGGCACTTGGAGTACATGGAGCGTGGTGTTGCCAAAGGTTACGGCGTCACCCTCGTGGAGTATGTTCTCCGGCAGGATGGGGTTCACTTCACCCTTGTATTCTATCCCGAAAACGGAGAGTCTGGCGCCGATGCTGCGGATCCAGGGCATATCCTGGTCGTTGGCCCGGGCCTTGACTCCGTAGGTCTGTTCTACAAATTTGTTTCCGAATACGTGGTCAAAATGAAGGTGGGTGTTTAGCAGTAACTTGACAGTCAAGCCTTTGCTGCTGATGAATGACGCGAGTTGTTCATTCTCACCGGGATAAAAGCAACCGGGGTCAATCACTGCAGCCTCACGTGTCTCATCCCATATGACATAGGTGTTGACAGGGAGGAAGTTGAACTCCAGACACTTGACCTCCATCATATCTGCACGTATACCGTTTTCTTGTCCTTGAAGAACTCGCCTTCAAAGTATCGGTTTATATCAGTGATCTCAGTCACTTTACGGAACTTGGCGGTCTCGCTGCCAAGGTCACCTCCCTTGAGGCAGATTACGCCGTTGGGATAGGCGTTGCGCTGCTGCTTGTGGTCGATGAGACGGCTGGCAATAGCACAGAGGTCGGGCAGGGGCATAACACCGCGGGAGAGTATGAACTCGAACTTGTCTTTCTCCTCCTCGGCACGTTCATGACGGCAGACCACATTCTTGAGGCCTATCTGCTGAGCCACATCCTGAGCTACACGTACCTTCTTGCCTATGCTGTCTATGAGGGTGAAACTGCACTCGGGGAACATGATGGCCATGGGAATGCCGGGAAAACCGCCGCCGGTGCCTATATCGGCAATCCTGGTGCCGGCAGTGAACCTTATGGTCTTGGCTATGGCCAGAGAGTGTAGTACGTGATGCTCGTAGAGGTTGTCTATGTCCTTGCGGGATATCACGTTGATCTTGCTGTTCCAGTCCGTATACAAGGCACCCAGCTGCCCGAACTGGGACAGCTGGATGTCAGTAAGTTCCGGAAAGTATTTCCTTATCAGATCCATTACTTGAGGTAGTAGGTTACAGTTGTAACGACTCTTACGTTCTTGATCCAGGGGGTGTTGGAGTCGCGGTCATAGATGGAGAACTGCCCCTGTGAGGCTGTCTGGATCTTACCGAGCTTGGAGCCTGAATCATCGGCGAACTTCTGTGCCACCTCGCGGGCGTTGCGTGTGGCAACCTCAACCATCTGAGGCTTGAGCTCGTTCAGTCCGTTGAAATCATACTGGATCTGATGCTCGTAGTCGTTTCCGTTCAGGGCTATGCCTTTCTTGATGAGGTCACCCTGCTTGAGTATGAGTTCGCGAACCTTATCGACATTACCTGAGCTTACGGTCACTACCTGCTGCATCTGGTAACGGTTTGCTATATACTCGTTTGAGTAGCGGTTTGCGGTACGGTCATATACGGTAGGAGCTGTGGTGCTGATCTCGCTGTCCTCTATGCCGCCGGCCTTGAGGAACTTTACAATCTCCTTGGCATTCTTGTCCATCTTTGAATAGAGAGCTACCAGATCGTTGTCCACATCCTGGATAACGAGAGGCCAGATCACATGGTCGGCCGGTACTTCCTGGGTGGCCAGACCTTTTACGTTAACGACACGTTTTGTGTCGGTGAACTTGTTCACTGACAGGATGATGCAGACACCTAGTGCCAACAATCCCCAAAAATTACTGGTTTCTTTCATATCGGTTAAAACTATTGGTTTTATTTCCGGTTCTATTGTCTTGCAAATATAAATATTTGTTTCCTATATTTGCATCAGACCCTACTAACCATTTTGAGGACTTTACTAATTACTGACTATATGAGACATCTGTTCCGCAATGCATTGCTGTGTGCCGTTCTCATGGCATCGGCATCGGCCCTGAAGGCCCAGTCACGTCACACTTTCGCCAATCCCCTTGACGTTGTGGTAGGTAATGAACGCGCCGTCCGCGGCGGTGAGCCTGTGGTTATCATCTTTGAGGATGACTATTTCCTGTTCGTGTCACACAGACGCGGCTATTGGTATTCGCCCGATTTCCGTAACTGGACCTATGTTGATGCTCCCGGTTATCCCGCAGGAGTGGTATCGGTCGTGGAGATGGACGGACAGCTTATAGGCTGCTCCATGAACAACCGTAACGTATACCGTGCCATAGACCCGCGCAAGGGAGAGTGGGAGAAGATAGGTGAACTCTCAAGCGACCGATATGGTGACGCTAATATGTTCGTCGATGATGACGGCCGTCTTTACATGTACTTTGGATGGTCTCAGATAATGCCTTTCCAGGTGGTGGAGCTTGACAAGGAGACTTTTAAGGAGAAAGGAGAGCCTGTGCCTCTGTTCTGGAGTGACATAAAGAACCATGGGTTTGAGGTCCGCAAGCCCGAGGATGTCATCTACTCGATATTCAACGGTCGCCGTGATTACGGTCCTGAGGAACTGCCCTGGATTGAGGGCCCGTACATGATAAAGCATAACGGCAAGTACTATCTGCAGTATGCAGCCATCGGACTTGAGTTCATATCATACTCACATGGCGTATATGTGGCCGATAACCCCATGGGCCCGTTCACCTACAGCGAGCATAACCCGCTCACTTTCAAGACCAGCGGTTTCCAGGTGGGTGCCGGACACGGCAGCACCTTCCATGACAAGAAGGGTAACCTGTGGACCATATGCATGATTCCCGCACAGTACGGTGAGGGAGGCCGCGGCTCAGAACTGGCAATCTATCCCACAGCCGTTGACAAGCAGGGCGTGATGTACTCCAATACCGCCTACGGAGACTATCCTCAGTTCTATCCCGATGAGCGCAAGGTGGGAGGCGTGGACAACTACGTGGACTGGAAGCTCCTCTCTGTCGGGAAGAAAGCCATAGTCTCATCTACATTTGAGAATTATGCCCCCGGACAGGCTCTGGATGAGGATTTCAAGACCTGCTGGGTAGCCGCTACTTTACCGTGGACCTTGGCGACAAGGCAACCATTCGAGCCATACAGCTTAACTGGGACCACATAGGCGCGCAGCGTTCGGGCGGTATGGGCGGATTCGGCGGTATGGGTGGTGCCAGACAGCAGCAGGCTCAGGCCGAACAGCTCTACCAGTGCTATGAGGTGTTTGTATCGGATGACAATTCCAATTGGACATGTATCATAAGCAAGCCTGTGAACAAGATGGAGCTCAAGCATGATTATATTGAGCTTGAAAATCCCGTACAGGCAAGATACGTGAAGGTGGTTAACGTAGCTACCTATGACGGCGCAAAGTTCTCCGCAGAAGGTTAAGAAGTTCATGGCTGTCCGTAATCCGGAGGACCGTCGTGAAGCCAATGTCATATGGGAGCCTGTGGCAGGTGCCGACGGTTATGTGGTGCGTTATGGCATTGAGAAGAAGAAACTGTACAACAGCTATATCGTGTACGGAAAGAACCAGCTCTATATGCACAGCCTCAATACCAGCCCCGATTATTACTTTGAGGTTGAGGCGTTCACCAGCGGTCTGCCCTCATACCGGGAGAATCCGTTGGAGACGATAGGTCTGGGTGCCGAGATACAGTTGGCCAAGCGTGGAGGAGGCGGCAATGCCGGTTACCGTCAGACTGCAGATACCAGGTACATCATGCTCAAGGAGGGTGTAAAGGAGTATGTCTTTGATGGCATTGATGCCGGCACATGGACTCTGAGCCACTCTTACGGTCCTGTACTCTGGTCGGGCCAGCTCACGGAGAAGGATGTTATCTCCACTGCATCGGCCCCGGAGGCCACGGTTACCGCAGAGCTTACATTGCTCGGTGAGGGAACCAGGATTACCGGAACGCTTGTTATGAAGATAATACCCGGCCGAGAGAAAGCCCGCATGGTAATAACTGTCAAATAGAATGACATATAGTAAGGTATTCCGATGTATCTCTGTCATTTTATAATTTTTTCTTGGTTTTTGCTTGCTATTTGAAATTATAGAACTACCTTTGCAGCGTCAACGTAAGACTATGTTCAGTAAGAGCGTTCATATAGCGTCAGGCCTGAATAATAATCAGGTTAATAATAACCAGAACAATAATAATGAGGTTCCGGTTATCTCTTGCTGTTTTACCAGTCGGACGTGCTGATAGAGATAACATTTGGTTTTAGATATAAGGCTGGTTTTTTAAAAACCGGCCTTTTTTTTTGATGATTCTGAATAGCAAACATACAACTATGGAAACTAAGTACATTTTCATTACCGGCGGAGTGGTTTCATCACTGGGCAAGGGTATCATTGCCGCATCACTTGCCAAACTGCTCAAGGCCAGGGGGCTGAGGGTTACCATCCAGAAATTTGACCCATACATAAACATCGATCCCGGAACACTCAATCCGTATGAACACGGTGAGTGCTACGTTACCGAGGACGGTGCCGAGACCGACCTTGACCTTGGCCACTACGAACGTTTCCTGGGTGTATACACATCAAAGGCGAATAATGTTACTACCGGAAAGATTTACAATACCGTGATTAACCGTGAACGTGAGGGCGCATATCTGGGCAAAACCGTCCAGATAGTCCCTCATATCACCGATGAGATCAAGCGCCGTATGCTCCTGCTTGGTCAGACCGGTGAGTATGACGTAGTGCTGACCGAGATAGGCGGAACCGTGGGCGATATGGAGTCGCTGCCGTTTATCGAGGCCGTGCGTCAGTTGCAGTGGGAACTTCCCGATGACACCTGCATGTCAATCCATCTGACTCTGGTACCTTATCTGAGTGCAGCCAAGGAACTCAAGACCAAACCCACCCAGCACTCGGTCCAGATGCTTCAGCAGGCCGGCGTACAGCCCGATGTCATTATATGCCGTACGGAACATCCGCTCTCTGACGAGCTCCGCCGCAAGGTGGCCCTGTTCTGTAATGTAAAGCCGGGTCACGTAATCCAGAGCATCGACGCCTGGAGCATCTATCAGGTACCTCTGAACATGCATGAAGAACACCTTGACGAGCTTGTGGTACGCAAGCTCCGTATTGAGAATTTCAATCAGCCCGAGCTCTCCGGACTCAAGAGTTTCCTGGACAGGCTGCGTAAGCCTGAGCGTGAGGTCGATATAGCCTTGGTGGGTAAGTACGTCTCACTGCAGGATGCCTATAAGTCCATACTTGAGGCTCTTGTACACGCAGGTGCCGCCAACCTATGCAAGGTAAAGGTGCACTCCATACAGAGCGAGGACATAACAGCAGCCAATGTGGCTGAAAAACTGAAAGGCATGAACGGCATATTGGTAGCTCCGGGATTCGGAGAGCGTGGTCTTGAGGGTAAGATCCTGGCCGTCAAATATGCCCGTGAGAAAGGAGTGCCTTTCTTTGGTATATGCCTGGGTATGCAGATGTGTGTTGTCGAGTTCGCCCGTAACGTGCTTGGACTCAAGGGTGCCATATCGGCCGAGGTCAATCCGGAGGCTGAACATAAGGTGATCGATATGATGGAGGAGCAGAAAAAGACAACCATGAAAGGCGGTACAATGAGACTAGGAGCATATGACTGCGAGATAACCCAGGGAACCCTGGCATACTCCATCTACGGAAAGAAGAAAATCTCAGAGCGTCACCGTCACCGTTACGAGTTCAACGCCGCCTATACCGAGCAGTTCACGAAAGCGGGTATGGTGATATCGGGCCATAACCCCGACACAGGCCTGGCCGAGATAGTGGAGCTGCCGTCACATCCTTTCTTTATAGGTGTCCAGTTCCATCCTGAGTACAAAAGCACCCCTGAGAATCCGCATCCGCTGTTCCTCCATTTTGTCGCAGCAGCAATCAAGTGATTATAAGCGAGTTGACAGAATAATTGTATGAAATTTTATAAATGATAAAATGTCATGGGATTGTTGGTCTGCTTAACATTTTGCTTGAGATTTGTACTTTTTAGTAGAAAAATGAAATAATTTTTGGTGTTTTGAGAACAACGTATCAAAATTGTACTTATCTTTGCACCAGAATTAAGACAGAAACCACAGTTTATGTTTATCGGTTTTAAAAATATAACCACTGTTCAGCTGAATAATAACCAGCAGAATAATAATCAGAACCAGAATAATAATCAGGTTCCGATGGTTATACCTTTTGACCGGTCAGGTATTTAGCTGTTGTATTAGTAATAAGGAATTTTAAAGGCTGGTCTTTTTGAAGATCAGCCTTTTTTAGTTTAAACCGTTCAACCAACAAAAAAAATTGTCAAACCCCTAAAACATAAAAACACAATGAAAAAAATTGAAGCCATTATCAGAAAAACCCGTTTTGAGGATGTGAAGGAGGCCTTGTTCGAGGCCGACATCAACTGGTTCTCTTACGCTGAGGTTCATGCCATCGGTCAGGACCGTGAAGACAGGATCTACCGTGGTGTCATGTACAGTACTGATATCATCTCGCGAATCGAGATTACGATCATCTGCCGTGACCAGTTCGTCAAGCCGGCGATTGACGCCATCATGAAGGCAGGTCGCACCGGTGAGGTAGGAGACGGACGTATATTCGTAAGCCCTGTCGATGACACCTGGTCAATCCGAACGGGAGAACACGGAGACTCCGTCCTTGCAGACAAGAAATAACTGTGAAAGACAAAAAAGGAAAGTATAACTGAAAAACATTACTAAAATGGAAGAGATTATTGAAAGCGTTAGCGCTATGGAGAGCGGAATTAGCGGACTGGATACGGTCTGGGTACTTTTGGCGGCCATGCTTGTGTTCTTTATGCAGCCTGGATTCGCGCTGGTGGAAGCCGGTTTTACACGTTCCAAGAACACCGCGAACATTCTCATGAAAAACTTCGTTGACTTTATGGTCGGTTCGTTCCTCTTCTGGATGATCGGTTTCGGTCTGATGCATGGAACAGGCAACGGATTCATCGGAGGTCTTCATCTTTTTGACTGGTCATTCATTGGTGACAGCAACGTTCCCGCTGAATGTACACTCATTTTCCAGACTGTATTCTGCGCTACCGCCGCTACTATAGTATCAGGTGGTATGGCTGAGAGAACCAAGTTCTCCATGTACATTCTGATATCAATCATCATCTCTGTTCTTATCTATCCTATTGAGGGTCACTGGACCTGGGGTGGTGGCTGGCTCAGCGAGCTCGGATTCCATGATTTTGCAGGTTCAACCGTTGTTCACTCTTGCGGTGGTGTGATTGCTCTTGCAGGTGCTATGGTTCTCGGTCCCCGTATCGGTAAGTATTCCAAGACTGGTGAGTCACGCGCTATTCCCGGTCACAACCTGACATTCGGTGCCCTGGGTGTATTTATCCTCTGGATGGGTTGGTTCGGTTTCAACCCCGGTTCACAGCTGGCTGCCGAAGGTTCTGAGAACGCAATTGCAATATCACATGTAATGTGCACAACCAACATGGCAGCTGCTACAGGTGGACTTGCAGTCCTGTTCCTTACCTGGCTGGTTTATGGCAAACCCTCACTCTCATTGGTATGCAACGGTATCCTGGCAGGTCTTGTAGGTATCACAGCCGGATGCGACATGGTAACAATAGGTGGTGCTGCTATCATCGGTGCTGTATGCGGTGCTGCAATGGTAGGCTCAGTTGCCCTGATTGACAAGGTTTGCAAGATCGATGATCCCGTAGGTGCTGTTTCAGTACACGGTGTATGCGGTATCCTTGGTACACTCATGACAGGTATGTTCGCAGTAGACGGCGGTCTGTTCTACGGTGGCGGCTGGCACTTCCTGGGTGTTGAGGCTCTCGGTTCACTCGTAACATGCGCTTGGTCATTCGGCCTGGGTCTGCTCACATTCCTGATCCTTAAGAAGGTACACGGTATCCGCGTAGCTCCCAGAGTTGAGGAGGAGGGTCTTGATATCTACGAGCACGGAGAGACCTGCTACAACAGCTAATCGGATAAAATACCTTGAAAACAATCCTGCGACCCGGTTATCCGGGACAGGTCCGGGACCGGGTCGTTTATTAAACTTAAAACAAACTTTAATTGAAGAACACCTTAATTTTTACCACTATGAAAAAGACAGTATTGACAGCAGTGATTATGATGGCTGCAATGGTTACTCCCATGTATGCCGAAGTTGAAACAAGTGTTGGCGCTGATGTAGTAAGCAGCTATATCTGGCGTGGTACGGATTGCGGAAGTGCTGCTATACAGCCGTCACTTACCCTTGAGACCGAAGGGTTCGGACTCTCGTTCTGGGGCAGTTACGGACTGGTCGATCCGGCCGATACCAAAGAGTTTGACATTACGCTCAGTTACAGTATCGCAGGATTCAGTGTAGGAGTTACGGATTACTGGTTCAGCGCGGGCACGGAGCCTCTGGGACGTTATCTCAAGTATGAGTCGGGCGCATCGAACCATACGTTTGAAGGATTCCTGGGTTATGACCTTGATTTCATGTCGGTGAGCCTCTATACGAACTTCTACAATGATGACGAATACAGCACCTATATTGAGTTGGGCGCACCATTCACGGCTTTTGGAGCTGACTGGTCGGCAGCGCTCGGTATAGTTCCCATGGAGTCGGCTCTCTACGGAACAGAAGGGTTTGCAGTAACGAACATCTCACTTACGGCTGAGAAGTCGCTTGATTTAACTGACAGTTTCTCACTTCCCGTGTCGGCAGGACTCACGGTTAACCCCTGCTCGGAGATGGCTTATTTCACGTTTGGAATATCTTTCTGACATATAAGGAGGTATATTTGTTGTAATTTGAATGTAAATCCCCGGAATCGTAGCGAGTACGGTTCCGGGGATTCTTTTATGATTACGCTGTCAGACTGATCAGATTGAATTGATGAACTCTACGACAGCGTCACGCTCCTCCTTGGAGAGGTTGTAGAATTTCTCGGTGCACCAGTAGGCGTCACTCTTTTTGCTGTAACCATGCCACATGATAGCCTCAATCACGTTACGGGCGCGGTTGTCATGCAGACGGTCCTCGGCACCGGTGTTGGCGCGTGAGAGTCCGCGGCCCCAGAGCGGGGTGGTGCGGCACCATGATCCGTGAATGCCGTTTATCATATAGAGACGATGATGTATCATGTCGGTATAGGGCCAGATGGTCTGATTCTTATACTGAGGCAGCTCCTTATCGGCATAGACGGCAGGTTTCCAGTAGTTGTCATCCTTGGTCTCCCATGACGGACGGTGACAGCTGGCGCAACCTATGCGGTTGAACACCTCCTTGCCTTTCTGCACCTCACTGCGGTTCAGGTTACGGGCACGGGGGATAGAAAGACCGCGGTGCCATACCATGAAGTTGTAGTACTGGTCATCGCTCATCTCGGGTGTGAAATTGTGCCACTGGTTGTCGAACTGGTTGGTGGCGGGGTCAAGCAGATTCCGTACGGCATCCTTAATGCCCTCATCGGTACCATCGGCATAGTAGGGCGATGTGGGATCGGCCTTTATGGCGGCTACGACCTGGGCGTTCTCTGACATGGCCTTGGCCCATGCTGCAGTGGTATAGAGCTTGGGACGGTCACTGCGAGTCACATTGGTTATGTTCCAGATGGCGTTTGCACCTGCGCCGTCCTGCAGTGACGCACGTGTCATGGCGTATGTGAAGCGCTTGAGCAACTTGGTGCCAGCAGGTGCAGGTGTGCCGTCGGCAAATTCTCCCTCGGCCAGGGAGTACCAGGCGCCTGCTGCAAAATCATTGGCCTCCTTATCCCAGAATGCGGGATTGAGCTCAGCGTGGGCAGCCTCCTTGCGGTACTGTTCACGTATGCTGTCCTGAGGGATGGCATCAAGCAGGCCGGATCCTATGATACCGATGGTTGATTCCAGGCGGAAAGCAACGGGGTTGCTCTCATAAGGGGTGGGGCTGGTGTTGAATGCGCTCTCCGGAATGGTGAGCTCCGGGTATATGAGGCTGTACTCCTCACCGTCGGGGAAGGTCATAGGCAGTCCGCTCTCCATAGCGGTTACGGGCAGCCACTGTATGTCTATCTGCTCCTCGTCGATAGGGGGCAGGAACGGATATGTGGCCTTGGTCTGAGGCATTCCCGTAACTTCCGATACATACGGGCCGTCATCACTGTTCAGGCCGTCGACGGGGTGATAGATGACCAGAAGGTAACCGTTGCCGAACTCAGCACGGTACTGTGACTGACGCTTGCCGTGGCCGTAACCGGGGTGGCAGTCAAGACATGACGAGCGTACGTATGCCGGACCCAGTCCCTTGAAGGGTGCTGTGGAAGTGGTATACTTACGCTCAAATGCAGCCTCACCAAGATTGAATGCCATCATGAGTCCCTGACGCTCAACCGATGGAGTCTCATCCTCGTAACATCCTGCCGTCACATTATCGGTCGTGCCGAGTTCTCCGCCCGGATACCATTCGCTGGCGCTGAAGTTTCCAACTGCCTGGCCCACGTATTTTGCATCGGGCTCGCGGTTATTGACACTCTCCTTAAAACCGCTATTGCCGTCGGTGCATCCGACGGCAACGGCCAACCCCAGAAGGGTTGTACTTAATCCTTTTATGTTCATACCAAAATTACTGTTTTACAATCCACTGGGCGGCCTTGTTGAGTTCCTCATCAAGTTCGTTGATCACGTCCATGGCATCCTGAACTGAGCTGTCGCGATAGATATCCACGAAAGCACCTTTCTGCTGACAGGCCTTGAGGGCCGATACGGATGCGTTGAGCTTGGCCTGGAGAACATCGGCACCGTCATAGTTGTATGACTTGAGTACGTTGATAAGAGACTTGCTCTCAGGTGTCTTGGCTCCGGCTTTTCCGTAAAGGGAATACTGGATGCTGAGTATGTTGTCAATGAAATCCTGGAATGATTTCTTGCTGTAGGGTGACTCGATGTAGTTCTCATCCTCACCGCTGTGTGCGTTACCCATCTTTACGTTGGCAACCTCATTGCAGATGCCTGAGCAACCGGCAACCAGGATTGATGCTGCAGTCTCCTGCCAAGTGGCGTATGTGCTGCCCAGCTGTGCGGCTCCCAGCATGTTCTCACCGTAAGTCTTCTCTGAGCCTGTCATGTTTACTGCAACCTCAAGCTCCTCGCAACGCTCCTGGTAAGACTCGGGTGCATCGGGGTTCCATGAAACGCTCAGACGGTAGCAGTTGTCACGAAGGTCACCGGCTACTGCGGTTGCATAGATAAGTTCCTGTGCGCCTGTTACGGTCTTGCCGCTGAATGCCTCATGGTCCTCGTTTGACTGGAGAGCCTGTACTGTGCGGTTCTGACCGTCACGGAACAGAATGAACTCGATTCCGTGGAATCCAAGCAGCTCGGCGCCGAGTTTGGCCGATGCGTATCCGATTCCGTCTTCACCCTCAAGTGCAGCTACCTGCTCTGCATTGCTCAGAGCAGTGGCAAGTGCCTCTACGTCAAGCGGCCATGTGTCAATATGGGGGTCGATACCAAAGTCTGTGGCTGCACCGAACAGGAATGCCTCTGACTCCTCCCATGACTGGCGGGCCTGGAGGAACTTGGCGCAGATGGCGTCAATCTCATCCTGTGTGATTGCGTTCACACCCTTCTCGGCAGCCTCTGCGAGAAGTTCATACAGCTGCTCGGACTCCTGTGCCAGGTCATTATAGGTGGTGTAGATTACATTGGGCACGTACTGCTCAACGGCGGCCTTGATGTCATTCTCAAAAGAGATTGAGCCGTTATCCTTCTTTTCGTCGTCACAGGCAGTGAGCGCCAACGCTGCTACTGCCATTCCTAAGATGAATCTGTTCTTCATATTGCTTTATGTTATTTGTTATTTGAAAAATCCCATGTATGCGATGCCTATCGATACGGACGGCTCGTTGTTGTAACGCTCGCTGCGGAAACGCTCCGAGAACTCGGCCTTGACCGTTATCTGGGGTATGGGCAGCCAGTTGATGCCGGCAGCGATGCGGTGTACATCGGTAAAAGTGTAATCCTGCTGGTCCGATGCGGGGATGTACGGGTCATAGTATTCGTATCGGCCAAACAGATAGAGTTTGTCCTGAATCCTGTCAGAAAGACCAAGAATGTCATATCCGGCCTCAGCGCCGTAGGTTACGGCCGACTGACCGACGGGAGTCTTCTTGTAGGGCGCATTGTTTGACGTCATGTTGCGCTTGATGGTGCTTATGGTAACGGCATCATCCACACGGCCGTAATCAGCGTTTCCGCGTACAATCAGATTGCCTCCGTTATAACTGAAATCAAAACTGCCTATCCAGGTACGTCCTTTGACGTCCTTGTAGCGGGTGTCCTTAAGATCATTGGGGAATGAGTTGTGCATGCTGTTGCCGTAGTAACCGCTCACGCCCAGACGCAGATTCTTTATGGAGCGGTTGTCAATCCTTGCGGCAAAGCCGTAATTGTTTGCTACCTGGAACTCGTAAGGTGATGCTGCGCCGTATTTTATGAAGTTGTCACGGTTGAACATGAAAGCGTCAAGTCCGGAGATGAACTGGAATTCATAACTCCAGTTGCCTGCCTCGCCCCAAAGGCCGATACCTGTATCGTGCCAGGTTGAGGGTAGGATAGTGGACTCGCCTTCGGGACGGTATACCGTAAAGAAGTTGAACGGCTCATGTGCGTTGTTGAGTGCACCTACAGGTACTACGAAATGACCTATGCGCAGGTTGAGCCAGGGCCTGAAGGATTTCTGGAGCCAGAACTGCTCAAGTGCCACTTCACCGCCTTTCTCAACCTCCTGCTCCCATTCGCCGGCCTCGGTGAACTCTTTCTCTACGGCACAGCCTGTGCCGGTGTGTTCAAACTCTATCTCGGTCTGCATGGACCATCCGTGTCCGAAATCATACCCAATAAAGAGTACTGCATGGGGGACGTCAAACCGTCCGTGACTGGGATCATCCTTGTATTTGGTGGGATTTGAGTATCGGTATACATTGTCGCTGTAAAAGTTGCGACCCATGGTCACTTCGCCGTATCCACCTAGGCTGAGACGTGTTTCTGAGGTGTTTTCCTGTGCAGTAGCAGATAAGGAAGCGAGTACAGTAAGTATGGTAAGAATTCTTTTCATGTATTTATTTATTTACGCTGCAAAGGTCCTTGTTGACAGCCACTGTGGCAATACTCATTTCTAGTGAAAGTGACGAAAAGGGGTCTGACCCCTTTTCGTCGGTTTTTAGAAGTTGTACTTGAGCTTGAGCCAGTATTCCGAGTTGTGGTCGTACATTCGGAACATGCCTTTGTCGGCATGGAACAGGTCGTATCCAAGCATCAGGTGCATCTGGTCGTTCATGGCGTAATCGGCACTGAGACGGTTGTAGATGCCGCCGTCAGAGAGATCCATGTAGGCGAATGACTGCAGTGAGAGCGTGTTGTTGAGCAGGCTCTTGGAGATACGGAATGTACCCATATGAGTATGCTGTTTGCCGCTTATGGCAGGCTTGTAGTCCTCAATGTACTTGTAACTGTACTGGGCTGACAGGTTCCAGTCATTGCCTGCATACCAGTCTATGCCAAGCAGTGCGTTGGCTGTGCCTGAGCGCGGAATGTCTGTTCCTGCAGAAGGAGTCTGTGCCTCATCAAAGTACTGTGCTCCCTCACCGCGTATCACGAACTCTCCTACGGGCAGGGATACATCGGCTCCAACCATCGTCATGCGGCGGTACTGGCCTGTCATGATTATGGTGCCGGCCTGGACATCGGTCGTGAATACAGGCATCTTGTTCCAGGTCTCAAGTGCACAGATTGAGAAGTCTATTCCGTTCAGGAACATTGAGAACCTGGCTCCGTACTCCATGTTCTCCAGTTTTGCGGCAGGGGTGGTGCCCATGCTGCCCTGTACTGGCATTGGCATTCCTGTAGGAATTACAGACCAGGGATTCTGCGGTTCTACAGGCAGCTCAAAGAACGATGCGACCGGCACGGCCACAGCCTCCAGATTCCAGCGGTCACGCATGTAACGCAAGCGCAGTCCGCCTACCGGAATACGTATGTCGTCATAATCCTGGGCAAGGAACTCGGTGTAGTCCATAGGTGATATGATATCGGTGACGCGCAGACCGTCGGCAACTCCCCAGGTTATTATCTGGCGTCCGGCTCTCAGATCCCAATGGTCGTTTCCCCACCACATGTAGGCCTCGCGTACCTGAAGTCCGCTACGCTCCTTCAGAATGGAGTTGTATACAAGATTGGCCGATACGAATGCGCCTGCTCCGCCCTTGCTCAGGGTCACTTCGCCGCGCACACGGCTTCGGGAAGACATCCAGTCATGCCCCGACTCGGAGCGTAGGGCGTGATAGGTATCCACAAAACCTTTCACGTCCACGCTGAGCGGCTCCGATTCCTGCGCCACGGCAAGTATCGGAACAAAGTACAACAAAATATGCAGGATGCTTTTCATAGTCCTTTCTCAAGTTTTGCAACTGTAAACATGCTCTTGTCAACCTTAAGGTCATACTGCGGGTTATTCATTATAATCACGGTGCTGTGACCAGTCTGCACGTTCTGCATCTCCATATGTGACTTTGTCCAGTATCCCTGAACCTGCTTTATGTCCGATATGGTCAGCTTGCGGTGCAGCTTGTCAAGCTTGTCATAGAATTCCACATAAACTGCCACGCAGCAGTCCTGGCGTATCCAGGTTACCTTGCGGCTGTAAATCTCACGCTTATCGACAGGTACGGATTCAATCACCCAGCATTTCTGTCCGTCACGCTCCTCCTCACGAATAAGTGTGTGGGTATCCTCGTCGATATTACGTGATCCCATATCGTTATAGGTGAAATCGGTACCCATAAAATAGTCAGTCTTGGATGATGACCCGCTTATGCGGCGGGTCTTCTTCATGGCCGGCAGATATAGCCACTTGTCATCATCCTTGTTTATGTCATCATAGTCCCATGTCAGGAATCCGGTTCCGTTTACATCGCCGGGGTAGGTAAAGAACATAAGCGTCTTCTTATCCTTGCCCTCATCGATAGACCATGAGACCACCTTGCGCTCACGCTTGTCGCCGTTCTTCTTGATCAGGGTCAGTTCCATCTCGCTGTAACGGCTGTCGCCATCGGGTACATCCTTGGCGCGCTGCATTATATCACGTCCCGTCAGGGTCTGGGCACCGGCCGTCATAGTCATAAGGCCTGCAAGTGCCGTAAGAATAATTCTTGCTTTCATTGTCTTAATCTTTTTCATTACCGAATACTTTGAATCTCTTAACCAGAATAGGTGTTACGAACAGGTCGGCAGCCAGGGCCGATATGATACCAACCACTGCAAGCCAGCCAAAGTGACTGTTCATGGCGCATGGTGATGTGGCAAAGCTTCCGAATACGGCCGATGTGATGATACTGGTGGTTACGATTGCCACACCTACAACCCTGAACGTGCGGTTGATTGACTTGGGATACTTGCCGCATCGGTCATACTCCAGTTTGGAGTGGTTAATGAAGTGTATGGTGTCATCGACAGCCATACCGAGCATCATAGGAATGATTGTAGCGGTCATCATATCAAGCGGAATACCGGCCCAACCCATAATACCGCCTACGAATATGGCCGGCATGATGTTAGGAATAAGGCCGATCAGACCCACCTTGACACTCTGGAACGCAATCATCAGGATGATACCGATAATAAGTACCGATATGATGAATGAGAGCATCTGACCGCGAACCAGGTATTGCATCATTACGTTGTACTGAGGCAGGTTACCAACTGCTGTGATTGTTGCCTCGGGGAATACCTCTTTAGCGCGAAGGTCAATATCGTTCAGTTCCTTCTCTACCTCGGCAGAGTTAAAGTCCGATATCTCAACCATCAGTCTGAGACGGCGGTAGTCATAATCAACCCAGTACTCAGACTCAGTACCGCCGGCGTTCTCATAGAGCATCATCATCTGTGCAACCTCCTCCTCAGTATCGGGTATGCGGTAGTAGGCGGCATCACCCTCGTTGAGTGTCTGGTTCAGGTCCTTGAGGATGTCCAGTATGCTGGTGGTACGCTTGGTAAGAGGATAATTCTCTACTATGGATGCCAGTTCCTCCAGGCGGCGCAGGTTCTCGGGCTGCTTGGCATCGTCCTCATCGGGCATCTCAATCACAAGGTCATAACTGTAGAGTGAGCCAAGCTCAGACTTACCTACGCTTACCACCTGCTTTACGTAAGGAACATCTATTCCCATGGTCTTCTCGATGTCAAATGCAGGAACTATCTTAAACAGACCGATGCACAGGAACAGGCAGACAATGGTGAATATGGTCACGATGGGGCGTGAGCTGCGCATTGTCCAGTCGCTCAGGCGAACCATCATGCGGCTCCAGGTTGTGTCACTGTCCTCGGTGAATCCCTCACGCGGCTTACGGTTGCGTCCGAATGAGAGCAGCACCGGGGTGACTACCAAAGTCGTGAGTAACACAAACATCACTGTCATGGAGCAGATCATACCTACGCACTTCATGGGGCGGATAGGAATGACAAGGAATGAGAGTAGGGATACTATTGTCGTCAGACCGCAGAAACATACTGACCATCCTATCTCGGTTATCGTCTCCTCTACGGCTTTGCGGCGCTCTCCGTGTATGCGCATACGGCCGTTAAAGTATGAGAACAGGTGTATGTTATAGGCTATGGATACTGCAAATCCCAGTATCACGGGTATCAGGGTGGTGGTTGAGTCTACATACATTCCTGTGTATCCGGCAATTCCGTATGTGATGAACATTCCGCCTATCACAGCCAGGAACGGTGAAATGACTCCACGAAGAGACTTGGTCATGATAATCATTACAATCAGGCAGAGTATGCATGCAATCACCATGATACGGCTCATCTCCACATTGATGAACTCCATCTTCTCATAGCTTACTACCGGCATTCCGGTTCCCTTGGGGTTCAGAGCTGCGTATTTGGGCTTGAGCAGTATGTGGTCAACCTCGGCGCCGGTCTGCATATCGGGGGCAACGGTGGTTTCCTTGCGCCATACGCTGTCCTCAGGGAATGCCCTGAGCTTAAGTACTATCCATGACATCCTGCCGTCCTTTGAAACGAGTTTCTTGGATACATTGGGCTTGCTGTAGGCCATACGGCGTATCTCATCCATCTCCGGAGTGCCGTCATCGGGGATCTCATCGGGTACAATCTGCTCAATATTCATGCCCCATTCATCACCGACCATGAACTCTATATCGGTAAGTGATGTGATCTTATCGGCATATGATACGCTGTCCATCAGCTCGTTTGAGAGCTCACGCAGCAACGTAAGGTTCTTCTTGGTAAATATGTCGTCACATTCTGTGAGTACTCCTACAAAGTAGTCGTTGCCAAAGTGGGCCTTGAACTCATCGGTCTTGACCAGCATGGGGTC
>CACZCX010000043.1 GCA_902779875.1 uncultured Bacteroidales bacterium
TTCTGGCTGTAACGCAGGTTCTCCTCGGTATAGGTCTTGAATACGCCCTCTGAGAGTGCCTCCTCATCACAGAATCCGGTCCATACCTGCTGGCCCTTCTCGCCGTGGATGATAGCGGTACCGGTATCCTGGCACAGAGGGAGCTTGCCCTTGGCCGATACCTCTGCGTTGCGCAGGAATGTCAGTGCTACGTACTTGTCGTTATCTGATGCCTCGGGGTCACGCAGGATCTTGGCCACCTGCTCGTTGTGTGAGCGGCGCAGCAGGAAGCTTACGTCACGGAAAGCGGCGTTGGCCATCTTTGTCAGACCCTCTTTCTGAACCTTAAGGATAGGTTTACCCTCAAACTCGCTTACGCTTACGTAGTCTTTTGTGAGCAGATAGTACTCTGTCTCATCCTTGCCCAACTGGAACATGGGCGCATACTTGAAATTTGCCATATTGTATTCTGTTGTTTTAGTTTTCAATTTGATCCGGGTAGAGGAAATCATTGTACGGATACTTCTGAACGTGAAGCTGTTTCACGCGGTCATACAGCGTTTTCCTCATATTCTCAACGCCTGTCTTCTTAAGGGCCGATACAAACAGGCACTCGCCGTTCAACCGTCCCATCCAGGTGTGCTGAAGTTCATCCATGGTGATGTTCTCACGTGTGGCTGGAGTGAGGTCATCGGGCTCCTTCTCAACCCAGGTGTAGGCATCGGTCTTGTTAAAGAGCACTATCTTGGGCTTGTCGCCGGCACCCAGGTCGGCCAGGGTCTTGTCAACCACCTTCATCTGGTCCTCAAAGTCGGGGTGCGATATGTCGACTACGTGAATGAGCAGGTCGGCCTCACGTACCTCATCAAGCGTGGACTTGAATGACTCCACGAGGTCTGTGGGGAGTTTACGTATGAATCCAACGGTATCGGACAGAAGGAACGGCAGGTTGTCTACAACGACCTTACGCACGGTGGTGTCCAGTGTCGCAAAGAGTTTGTTCTCGGCAAACACATCACTCTTGGAGAGTAGGTTCATAAGGGTGGACTTGCCTACGTTGGTGTATCCTACCAGTGCTACGCGGATGAGTCGTCCGCGGTTCTTGCGCATGGTGGATTTCTGGCGGTCTATATCGGCCAGTTGCTCCTTGAGCCAGCTTATACGCTTGGTAATGATACGACGGTCCATCTCGAGCTGGGTCTCACCAGGTCCGCGAAGTCCTACCGTACCCTTACCGCCGCCGGCGCCGGATCCGCCTCCCTGACGCTCCAGGTGAGTCCACATTCGTTGCAGTCGGGGCAGCAGGTAGCGGTACTGGGCCAGCTCCACCTGTGTCTTGGCGTGGGCTGTCTGGGCGCGCATGGCGAATATGTCGAGTATAAGTGATGTGCGGTCAAGTACCTTTATGCCCAGCACGTTCTCAATGGCTGACATCTGCTTGGCCGTGAGTTCGTCATCAAAGATGGCCATTCCCACCTCCTCTTCCTGATCCTCCATGCGGTCTATGTACTCACGCATCTCCTCAAGCTTACCCTTGCCCACATAGGTGGCGGCCAGAGCCTGAGGTATCTTCTGTGTGAATCGGCGCATGACGGTCACTCCGGCGGTATCGGCCAGGAACTCAAGTTCGTCAAGATACTCCTGTGTCTTGCGCTCGTCCTGATCCTGTGTGATGATACCTACCAGTATCGCGGTCTCGGCCTTCTTTTCTGTTATGACTTGAAACTCTTCCTTCATTTATTTAAACGGCGTAACCGTATTTCTCAATTCACAATTCTCAATTCTCAATTCTCAATTCTTGGCGCCCGCCAAAACAATAACAATCTCTCCCTTGGGCTCGTGGGCCTTGAAATGGGCCAGGACCTCAGATAGTGTGCCGCGCACGCTCTCCTCATGGATCTTTGATATCTCTCTGCATACGCATACCGGACGCTCCTGCCCGAATACCTCAATGAACTGCTCCAACGCCTTGACAAGACGGAACGGAGACTCATAGAATATGATGGTGCGCGGCTCATCCTTAAGCGCGGCGATGCGGCTCTGACGGCCTTTTTTCTGCGGCAGGAATCCCTCAAACAGGAACCTGTCACAAGGCAGTCCGGAGTTTATCAGCGCCGGCACGAATGCTGTGGCGCCGGGCAGGCACTCCACGTCAATGCCCTGCTGCACACACTCCCTTACCAGCATGAATCCGGGGTCCGATATGCCCGGCGTGCCGGCGTCGCTGATGAGAGCCACCGACTGACCTGCCTGTATGCGGCCGGCCATAGAGGCCGATGTCTCATGCTCGTTGAACTTATGATGGGACTGGAGCGGCTTATGGATGTCATAGTGGTTGAGCAGTACCGAACTGGTCCTGGTATCCTCAGCCAGAATGAGGTCAACCTCCTTAAGGATTCTCAGAGCCCTAAGGGTAATGTCTTCAAGATTGCCCACCGGTGTGGGGACCAGATATAACTTTCCTGCCATCGTGTGCGTGTGCGCGTGTGCGTTGCAAAACACAAAAGTAGTCAAAATCCCTTTAAGGGCCACATTTTTTAGCTAAGTTTGCACATCTGATTACAACCCTACATGAATAACTCCAAGAAATCTCCTGATTTCCCGCTATCACTTGTGCTTTTGGCGGCTATGACAGTACTCATGGCTGTTTTGGCTCCGTATAGACTGGCATTCAAGGAACAGACAGGCATATTCGCCTGGACCCCGGAACGGATATCGTGGTATATCTCCAATCCCGCTGTCATATCACAGATACTCGGTGACTGGCTCACTCAGTTCTACATGAACTCTGTTGCAGCTGTTGTCATCTCTGTGCTGCTGCTTAAAATGGTATGGTCCGCTACGGTGCGCCTCACAAGACTCGCATGCGGCCGTCCCCGTTACATCCTCTCCATGCTCCCCGTAGTGGTGGCCGGCGCTTTCCTGGTCTGGCCCGATTACCCGGTAGCGGGAGTGGTAGGCATGATTCTATCCTTACGTAGCGCCTACACCGTGGCTAAGGTGAGTAATCCGGTCCTGAAGGCCGTTTGCATAGGGCTGGGAATACCCGTCCTGTTCGTGCTCCTGGGTAATCATGCCCTCCTGTTCGGACTTGCATGCTGTCTGGCCGGTGGCGGCCGGTTAAGAAATAACCTTATGGCACTGGCAGCCGGACTGGCGGTCATGTTCATCCTGGCGTGGTTCTATAACCTCACCTTTGTTAAGGCTCTCGTTTATCCCGCACCTGTGGGAGCAGGATACCTGGTCTGCCGCCCTGCTCTCCTCATGCTGGTTCCTCTATCGGTCGTGGCCACTCTTGCCGCATCTCGTTGGAATAACCATAAGGCAGCGGAGCTGGTATGGACCTTATGCTGCGTGGCGGTACTCTCCACATCATACAGCGACAAGCTGATCGAGTTCAGCACCAAGGTAGGTACGCTGGCATACCGCTCTGACTGGGAAGCGGTCAGGGAGTGTGCATCGGAACATCTGGACATACGCTACGGACTGTTTTACCGCAACCTCTCGTATGCACGTGAAGGCACGTTACCCGACAACCTGCTCTCATGCCCGCAGACACCCGACGGCCTGTTCCTGGAGACAACCACACAGGACCTCTACCTGTCGCTTTTCTTCTATCCCGATGCCCTCCTGGAGATGGGTGACATATCACGTGCCACCGACTGCGCCCTGTTCGGACAGACGGTCATGCCGGGATTCAACTCCACCCGTATGCTGCGCCGTCTTGCGGAGATCGCGGTTACTGCCGGTGACTATGAGGTGGCTATGAAATATCTTGACATCCTGTCGCGTACACGCAACCATAGGGCCTGGGCCGATGAACTTAAAGGGCGCATCATCAGCAACAACATCCCGGACAAGTATCTCGTTTGGCGCGGGCGTGCATCGGAGACCGACTTCTTCTTTCCCCTGGGCAATGACATGATGCCGTTGGTGGGTATAACCGCCAACCGCAGGTCAAACAAGGTGGCCGCCGACTACCTGCTCTGCTATTTGCTGTTGCAGAAGCGGATATCCACTTTCAGGACATATTATGACGACCTGTGGCTGGATGGCCTGGACCGCCGCTACGAGGTTCCGGAACTCTATCAGCAGGCTCTTCTTCTGGAGGCCGATTCCCAGGAGTCGCTTGAGCTGATGGTTGAGAAGTATAACATAAGCGAGAAGGTAGTGGAGCGCTATTTCGAGTTTATGGAAGCTGTTGAGAAAGCCGGAGAGGGTAATATGGAGGGACTGGAACAGTTTAAGGGCACATACTGGTATCAGTTGTGCCTGTAAAGGATAACATGATGAGAAAGATTCTATACATATTGGCAATCGCGTCACTGGCCGTATCCTGTACGGTTAAGGTCGGCGACAGTGAGGGTATGTTCCCTGATTACAGCGATGTTACAATCCCGTGCAACATAGCTCCCCTGAACTTCAGGGTGGGAGGTGCCGGCCGTATAAACGTGACTGTTCAGGGAAAGGCGGGGGAATACAGGTTCAAAGGGCGCCGGGGTCTTGTCAGGTTCCCCGTACGCCGATGGCATTCCATGCTCGATGCCGAGAAGGGTGGTGAGGTGCAGGTCAAGGTCGATGCCGGTCAAGCGGGCAATCTCTCGTTCAGCTGGATTATATCGGCCGATTCCATAGACCGGTATCTCAGTTACCGTCTCATAGAACCTGCGTATGAGGTATGGAGCCGTATACAGATAGAGCAGCGTGACATGGAGAGTTTCCGTTCCGTCCTGCTGGGCGATAACCGCAGTGCCGGGCAGTCCTGCATGAATTGTCATGTGACGAACCGTGCCGGAACATCATTCATGCATCTGAGAGGAGCCAAAGGCGGAACCATACTGAACCGAGGCGGCAAGCTATACAAGCTTAACACCAAGACTGACAGGACCGGCGGAGGCGTGTATGGTGATATATCGGCCGATGGACGTTGGGGCGTATTCACTACTGCCGACATCACTTTTGCCATACATGGACGCCGCGATCTCCGTATGGAGGTCTATGACAAACGCAGTGACCTTATGGTGATGGATTTTGACAATCTGACGGTTACCGATAACACATCGGTGTCGGGCAGTGAGTATCAGGAGACATTCCCCTGTTTCTCGGCCGATGGCAGGACCATATTCTTTTGCCGTGCAGTTCACCGTGAGCAGCCCGACAGCATACCGGAGATGCATTATGACATCGCAGTGGTATCGTTCGATCCCGAGACAGGCAGGATAGGTGACAAAGCCATAACCATCGTTCCTGCCGATGACCGTCTCTCGTTCAGCCACCTCAAGGCCTCGCCCGACGGGCACTGGCTCATGGCGACTGTGGCCGGTTACGGCACATTCCCCGTATGGCATAAGGAGAGTGACCTGTGGCTGATAGATCTCAGGACCAAGAGCGTGAATCCGCTCCCGGAGGTCAATGCCTACGGTGCCGATACCTATCACAGCTGGAGCAGCAACAGCCGCTGGGTGGTGTTCGCCTCCAAACGTGACGACCTGGTATACGGACGCCCCTATATAGCCTATATAGGTGAGGACGGCAAGACGGGCAAGCCGTTCCTGCTCCCGCAGAGTGACCCTGACAAGTACCGTACCATGCTCAAGTCTTTCAACGCACCTGAGGTCTATCAGGTTCCTGAGGATTATAATGCCAGGGATATTGCAGCCTTCTATAACAGAGTGGAGTCGGAGCAGGTAAAGTACTCGGAGAAATAGCATAAAGAGAGGGCGACTGAATCAGCAGTCGCCCTCTCTTATTTGAGTGTGTACGTCAGTTGAGTCTGACAAGGGTGCCGATAAGACGGCCTGCGGTACTCTCACCTTCAAGAGATACTCTGGTAGAACCGTCTGTTACGTCGATGTACCAGATTATGGCGCGTCCGTCGGTCGTCTTGCCAATCTGTCGGAATGCCATAGCGGATGCATTGAAATACCAACCGTCATCTCTCACAGATCCAGGTATCAGGTCCAGTGCATAGACAAGAACATCATCATTCCAGGTGATGTTAACCTCATCGGGCTGTGTCTTGGAGAGGTCGTAGCGGAGGAGTTTTTCGGGGAAAAGAGTGCCGTTAGGTACAATCCTGTACGCTACTCCGTCATAATAGTCCTCATCATATCCGGGATAACCGGAAGGGAGCGGCTCAGAGGTGAGGATTCCGTTCTGGGGATCAAAGAAACAGCGGTAACCATTGTTTATCCATGAGGCTGTCGCTCCCGTGAACATCTTGAGCCGGAAATCACCGAACTGGAAAGAGGGGAGATAGGATGCACGGCCTGAGACCTCAACCACCTTGCGGTCAGCATATGGAATCAGACGTCCCATGTATTCCATGACCGATACGGTCCATAGGGCGGTATGGTACTCCTGAGGCTCCTGCTCCTGCTTACCCTGTCCTTCTTTCTCGCCTCCGTAATACTCTTCCTGATTCTCGTCAGGGCCGTCATAACTCATTACATAATACTCGCCGTTCATGACAAAGGCGGGCGATATCGGCAACTCAGTTCCGGCCGGTGATGCCACCGCTGATATGGAAGTGACCTTGAGTTCGGGATCGATTACGACAGGATTGCAATCGATCATGGCAAAAACCTTGCCGTTGTTCAGTCCGGCAACCATACTAGCGCTAATACCTTGGGATGTAAGTGTAATTACATCAAGCGTACTACCCTGGTCTTTAAGAAGGAGTATCGGTTCTCCGTCACCTATACCTGCCAGCGTTACGATATCCTTACCTAAGGCGTCAATCCTGCCTTCGGCATCAGTGAGACTCATCTGGCCCCAGTTGCGGCCGGCCTCCTGTGTCCACTCAAACAGAGCTCCGTCGGAACGGCGTATAAGGAAGAACTTATCCCTGGGGGTGTTGTTCAGGATGTAGGAGACAGCCTTTCGGATGGGATTGGTGTATTCCAATTCCTGCCATCCCGGATAATCATAGTTGCAGTTGGTGAGCATCACCCAGGTTTTTCCTATAGGTATGATACTTTTGGCCGTGAGACGCATGTTGGCTTTGAGTTTCTGGGATACCTCATCATCATCGCCGGCTACATCGAGAGTGTATTCCACCTCGACCATGGAACCATCGGCTGTTACCTTGTAGAGGATACCCTCAACGGTGACGCCGTCATCGGCCTTGGTGGTTGAACTGCCATATCCCAGGCCCAGTGCCGTGGCGCCGGAGATATCGGCCTTGCGGAAGGTTACGCTGCTTACGCTGGAACCATCGCTTCCTTTATCGCATGATGCGAATAGAAGAGCGGCTAAAGCCGTGAATAAAAAGAATTTAGTCCTCATAGTCCTGTTATTAATTGGTTATAAAAAGCAATGGAATAAAGGCCCCCGGTTACTTGTGAACCAGGGTGCCTATAGGCTCACCGGACATGACCTTCTTGAGGTTGCCGGGTATATCCATGTTGAAAACATAGATGGGGAGGTCATTCTCCTTACACATGGTTGTGGCGGTAAGGTCCATGACCTTGAGGTTGCGGTTGTAGATCTCATCGAATGTGATCTCCTGGAACTTGACGGCTGTGGGGTCCTTCTCGGGATCGGCGGTGTAGACTCCGTCCACACGTGTGCCCTTGAGCATGACATCGGCCTCAATTTCAATGCCGCGCAGTGAAGAGCCGGTATCGGTGGTGAAGTAGGGGTTGCCGGTGCCTCCGACCAGGATGGCCACCTTGCCCTGTTTCATGGCGTCAATGGCTTTCCACTTGGAGTAGAGCTCGCCGATGGGTTCCATGCGGATGGCGGTAAGCACTGTATTGGGGCAGTCGACCGATGTGAGGGCGGAGCTCAGTCCGAGTCCGTTGATCACGGTTGCCAGCATACCCATCTGGTCTCCTTTGACGCGGTCAAATCCCTTGCCGGCACCCTTAAGGCCGCGGAATATGTTGCCGCCACCGATAACGATACCTATCTCCACGCCCATGTCGTGGATCTCCTTGATCTGCTGTGCATACTCACCGAGACGCTTCTCGTCTATTCCGTATTTCTGCTCGCCCATAAGGCTCTCGCCGCTGAGCTTGAGCAGTATTCTCTTGAATCTTGCCATTTTATGTCTGTTATTTTCTGCGAATGTAATCAATTTTGCTGTAGGATGAACTGCACCTGCTTGAATTCGTAGACCCGGTGTTCTCCGCCCGTGGTTTGGAGCATCAGGCAGCCATCGGGGCGGATGCCCTCTATGCAGGCTTCAAACTCTCCCTGCGCATCACGGAACCTGTGGTACCCTTCACGGCGGAAAAGGCGGTTCCGGTAGAGTTTGTCTACATCGGACCGCTTATCGGCCTGGAGTTCCATGTAGCCTTTGAAACGCTCTACAATGTCACTGAGCAATGCGTCACGGTCATAATCACGGCCGGTGATGTTCTTGAGTGAGATGGGGTTGGGGGCGTCACTGAGGAACACCTCCTGGTTCACGTCCAGTCCTACGCCCACGACAGTGTCAAGGATGCGGTCTCCCTGCAGGGTGTTCTCTATCAGTATGCCGGCCATCTTGAACTCTTTCCAGTATACGTCATTTGACCATTTGACCGATACTTCATGGGCAAACTGTGGGCCAAGGGCTGCCATGACACTGTCAGATACCGCCAGTGCGATGGCCTCTGATATGTAAAACTGTTCCCTGACTTTTATGTTCTTGGGGTGTGCCAGTATGCTGAACAGCAGGTTCTTGCCCTGCTCCGACTCCCAGGTGTTTCCTTTCTGTCCGCGGCCTGCGGTCTGGAAATCGGCCACTGCCACCTCATAGTCATAGGCGGGATCGCCCCCGCCGAGTTCACGCAGATAGGTGTTGGTGGAACCTATGCTGTCACTTCTGTGCCATTTGATGCTGCTCATTATTCCAAGGGCGGATAGAACGCCTCCTCTATATGTTCCAAATTAAGGTTGCCGTTGTTTGATACGACCGATATTATATCGAACCTGACATCCATGTCAATCATTTTCAGTCTCAGGTAGGCATCGGCGGACCTCACTATGCGTCTTATCTTTCTCAGGTCGACGGCATCCTCCGGGTTTCCCCATTCGCTGCCTGAGCGTGTCTTGACCTCTACAAAGACAATCGTGCCGTCCTTGGCGGCCACCATGTCCAGCTCTTTGTGCCCGCATCGCCAGTTGCGGTCCAGGATGGTGTATCCCTGCCGCTTCATATACTCCGCGGCCATCTCCTCGCCTTCGAGTCCCAAAATGTTGTGTTCTGCCATGATAGTCAGGTTTTATATCGCAAAAATAGGCAAATTCCGTGGCTTTTCGGTTTAAAAAATGTACCTTCGTGTCAACAGTGAGTTTTATGGATAAGAAGGAACACCCGGTAAGGACCGAACGCTACAGTTTCCTTGTAAGTCCTGAGGAGAAACAGATGGTGGAGAGCTATCTGCGCAAGTACAGGATAGGGAACCGCAGCCGTTGGATGAGAGAGACTCTCATGACATTTATCATAAAGAACCTGGATCAGGATTATCCCACTCTGTTCAACGAGCAGGAGATGCGCCGATGACACAGGAGGAGCAGGATATCAAGTTCATGAAAGCGGCCTTTGAGGAGGCCCGTCAGGCTGCCGCCGAGGGTGAGATACCCGTGGGCGCGGTGGTGGTATGCAAGGGTATGATAATTGCCCGTGCCCATAACCTTACCGAGACTCTCACTGATGTGACCGCCCATGCCGAGATGCAGGCCATCACTGCCGCCGCATCATATCTGGGCGGCAAATATCTGGATCAGTGTACCCTCTACGTTACCCTTGAGCCGTGCGTCATGTGCGCAGGTGCCATAGGATGGTCGCAGTTGCAGCGCCTGGTTTATGGCGCATCGGACCCCAAACGCGGCTACAGCGTATTCGCTCCCGGAGCGCTTCACCCCAAGACCCAGGTCACCGCAGGCGTCATGGCCTCCGAGTGCACGGAAATAGTTCAGGAATTCTTCAGAAAGAAACGAAACTAACACATTAGGGACGGTTCCTAATGTGTTAGTTTTGCGGCAAAACTGCAACATTAGGAACCGTCCCTAATGTTGCAGTTTTAGATTTTGCTGCGGTATTTGCTTTCGTCCTCATCCTCCAGCATGCTGAGATAGCTGTTGTATCGGGACAGGTGAATCCGGCCGGTCTCTACCGCGCGAATGACTGCGCAGTCCGGCTCGCAAGTGTGTGTGCAGTCGCCGTACCGGCACTCTGCGGAGTATTTGAAAATCTCCGGGAAATAATGGCTTATCTCCTCATGTTCCATATCGAAAGTACCAAAACCCTTGATTCCCGGGGTGTCTATGATCCAACCTCCCTCGGGCAGCTGGAACATCTCCGAGAAGGTGGTGGTATGCATTCCGGTATCATGTTTCTCCGATATCTCACCGGTACGCTGGTTGAGCTCGGGCAGTATGCGGTTCACCAGGGTGCTCTTGCCAACACCTGAGTTGCCGGCCATAAGCGTGACCTTGTCCTTGAGGGCGGAGCGTATCTGTTCCAGGCCCTCGCCGTGAAGTGCGTCACACTGCAGGCATGTGTAGCCTATTTCGGTGTAGAGCGACTTGAGCTCGCGGTATGTGGACAGATCCTCGTCACTGAGCAGGTCCGATTTGTTGAATACCAGTATGGCAGGCACGCGGTAAGCCCAGGCCGATGCAAGGAACCTGTCAATGAATACCGGCGATGTTATGGGGTGGTTTACCGTAACTACCAGCATGACCTGGTCGAGGTTGCACGCCAGTATGTGTGACTGCTTGGAAAGATTTGAGGAACGGCGGATTATGTAGTTCCGACGCTCCTCAATACCTGTTATATACGCAGGCTCGCCTTCACGTGAGTCTGCAAACTCTACATAGTCACCTACGGCTATGGGATTTGTGCTTTTTATGCCTTTTATGCGGAAGGTGCCCTTGATACGGCACTCCTGATCGCGACCGTCATCGGTACGCACCAGATAACTGCTTCCGGTATTTCTGATAACAAGTCCGCGCATGGGCTGATCAGACGGTCATGATCTCCTTTTCCTTCTCGGCAAAGAGCTCATCGGCCTTCTTGATATACTTGTCATGCAGTTTCTGCAGCTTTTCCTCTGCATCCTTCTCTGCATCCTCGGGCAGACCATCCTTCTGTGCCTTCTTGAGCGTGTCAAGGATGTCACGACGGGTGTTGCGGATGGATATCTTGGTGCTCTCGCTAACCTTGCCGCTCTGCTTTACGAGGTCGCGACGACGCTCCTCGGTAAGTGGCGGGATGCCAAGACGGATTATCTCACCGTTGTTGGTGGGCATGATGCCTATAGGCGAATCTATGATGGCTTTCTCAATCACCTTGATCATGTTCTTGTCCCAAGGACGAATGGCGATGGTGCGGGGATCGGGAACTGAAAGGGCCGCTACATTGTTCAGTGCAACCATCGAACCGTAGGAATCAACACGGATATCATCAAGGATACGGATGTTGGCCTTGCCGGCACGGATATGGGCGAACTCATCCTCAAGATGCATGATGGCCATTTCCATCTGCTCCTCAGCTTCGCTGAGACAATTGTTTACATCGAACATATAGATTGTGGTTTTCTGTTTCAGCAAAGATAGGGCTTTTTTGTTCATATAACCATATAATTTCCTAAATTTGCTGCGCTAAATCATGGACCTGATGCTGACCAGTTTACAACCGATTATTGACGGATTCGCCCCTATTACCCTGGAGGAGATGTCCTGCATACGTCTTATGAACAGGATCGACTCCAAGTATCTGGCCAGTGAAAGCCAGCTGCTCAAATTGCTGGAACTTGCTCAGAAGGACTACCTCATACAGTCTATCGACGGCATCAGACAGTCTGAATACAGAACCCTTTATTTCGATGACCGGGACAACATAATGTACCTGAATCATCATAACGGCAGGCTTACCAGGCAGAAGGTCCGTATCCGCACCTACGTGGATACCGATGACAACTTCTTTGAAGTCAAACTCAAGAACAATCACGGACGCACCAAGAAGAAACGCATCCATCTGACAGGGGCCGATACGCTGCTCCAGGATGGGGCTGCAGAGTTTCTTGATGAGCACACCATGCTCCCCATGCATCTGAGCGACCTCTCTCCCAAGATAGGGAACCATTTCAGGCGCATCACGCTGGTGAACAAGGCCAGGACGGAAAGACTGACCATAGACCGTGAACTCTCTTTCCATAATCTGGAGTCGGGCATAGACCGCGACATGGATAACCTGGTGGTGATTGAGGTCAAGCGTGACGGCAACACCTATTCGCCTATACAGGATCTTCTGCGTGAACTGCGCATATTCCGCAGCGGATTCAGCAAATACTGCATAGGCATGGCACTTACCATGCCCGGAATCAAGCGCAACCTGTTCAACGAGCGACTCCGTAAAATTGAAAAAATTACTGCAAAATGTTTATGAATATCCTATCACTTTTAGCGGGTGGCATCAGTCAGCTTGCCGCCGTACAGGAAGAAGCTGAACTCTTTGGCGACGAGGCCGAGGGATTCCTGGCAACACTTGGCACCACTCCTTTCTGGCCTGAATGGTCCAATATCTGGGAGATGGTACTGCGTCTTTTGATCAATGTGGTTACGATCGGCATTATCGTACATGCATTCTATTATCCCAAAGCCAAGAGACGTGACTACTACTTTACATTCTCAATCATCGGAGTAAGCATTTTCCTGCTCATTTACCTGATGGGTGGCGTAAAGCTCAAGATCGGATTCGCACTGGGTCTGTTCGCCATATTCGGTATCATAAAATACCGTACAGAACAGGTGCCCATACGTGAGATGACCTATATGTTCGTGATAATAGCCGTTGCGGCCATCAACGGACTGGCCACCAGCGTAAGCTATTTCGAACTGCTGGGCACCAATCTTATCTTCATCATTGCCCTGGCTATATGCGAGAACACCAGGTGGATGAAACATGTGCCCTCCAAACTCATAAAGTATGACAATGTCAAACTGGTGGCTCACGGCCGCGAGGATGAGCTCAAGGCTGACCTGGAGAAACGTCTGGGTCTTAAGATCATACGCATAGAGGTGGGTAACGTGGATTTCCTCAAGGACTCCGCCATCATCAAGATCTATTACGAACCCATCATGGACGAGTTCGGAACCATAGATTCCGTAATGAAAACCGGTAAGATAAAATGAGATCACGACTGTGACGGCACAGGGTAACTGGGGCCTGCGTTCGGGCATCGGGATAGAGAAGGGTATAGCCAAGGGACTCGATGCGGAGCTTGAGGCCAAATACCATACGACCGATGACTTTAGCCGTAATGACCGATGGAGTGTGGGCCTCTCTATGAGCAAGCGCCTTTACCGCAACAAGGCCAAGACCTTTAACGTCAAGGCAGGACTTGGGTACAAATATCTGCACGTCTACAACAAATGGACAACCAAATTCAAGGGCGATGAGACTCTGGGCGTAGAGAACGGACTGGATCCCCAGTACTATGCGAGTAAGGAGTATGACTTCAACATGAACGATCCCTATGAGGATTCGCGCCATCGTGTTACCGCATCACTCCAGGCTGCCGTGGAACTGGGCCGTTTCAAGTTCTCGTGGCGTGAGTCTTATCAGTATACGCACACTGACAGCGCTTCATTTACAAAGGAGAAATACCGTTATGACAGCTCGGAAAAGAAATGGAATGTAAAGACTGAGCCGGACGGCAAGGCGGCGCAGGACAAGCAGCTGCTCCGTTCCAGGATAGGCGCAGAATACAACATACCTAACTGGAAGTATGACCCGTTCATTTCATATGAGCTGTTTAACAATCTTGACAAGGGTCTGAGAACCGAAAAATCAAGAATAAACGTAGGAATAGAGTTCAGTTTAAACAAAAAGCATAACTTTGAGGTGTCTTACCTTTGGCAGAACAATCATGATGATGACGAGCCTGCCGGTTCGTTCGTCTGCCTGGGTTATAAGTTTGAACTCTAACTGATGATGAGAAGGCTTCTCTTTCTGACATTGACTCTGTTCATGACCGTAACAGCCTATGGTCAGGATGTTGCTTTGACTCAGAATGACACCCTAAAGAGTGTTGAGGTCAATAATCTCAGACAGATTTCATTCAAGGATGGCGACGTGGTCACGACCTATTCGGACGGCTCTACCAAAAGTCAGAAACTGACAGGTTCTGACAGACTGCAGCTCACCGCATCGGACCGTGAGCAGGAGGGCATCACTTCCGATGAGGGTACATACACCATCTATGACCTGAGCGGAAGACCCGTCAAGACCCATAAGGACAAGAGCTTTGACCAGCCTTTTGACATAAAGGACCTGCCGTCGGGCATTTATCTGCTCAAAACGGGTAACCGCACCATCAAGATTGTCAAATAGTGCAATCGTCCAATCGGTTGCAACTCCACGTTAGTCATCTCTTTTGTCTAAAAAACAGGAAAAAGTTTGTCTACATCGGCAAAAAGGCATATTTTTGCACCCGCTTAACAGCGAATAGAGGTAGATCCGCTAGCTCAGCAGGTAGAGCACATCCCTTTTAAGGATGGGGTCTCGGGTTCGAACCCCGAGCGGATCACC
>CACZCX010000044.1 GCA_902779875.1 uncultured Bacteroidales bacterium
GCACGGCAGAATATGAACATATAGACCGATACGGTCGATACTATAAGACCCAGCTCGGCTGAGTTCCTGACTGCATCGAGTGACTCGGCACCGGCCCATTTGAGTGCTGCCCATCCGCATGCTGCATGCAGGCAGGCACCGACCGACCATATGAATATGGCCCACAGGTAACCTTTGCGGGTACCCAGCTTATCTATGAACTTGCCGCTGAACAGACATGCCACAGCATAGAAGATGCTGAAAAAACCGGTAATGGTACCGTACTGGCTGTCAGTCCAGTGAAAATCGGCTGCGATGAAATCTTTCCACGTAAGTGACAGCACCTGTCTGTCCAGATAATTGACTGTCGTTGCTACAAAGAGCAGGATACACATAACCCAGCGGAAATTGGTCATGCGCCGGGCGTTTGAATTGATTGTTTCTGTCATGTTATGTCTTAGGTTAGTTATTCTGTGTAATAAACTCGTTTCACTCTTATCGATACCGTCGATATGATCTCATACGGTATGGTACCCAGTATATCGGAAAGGACATGAACCGGAAGGTTGGGTCCGAATATCTCTACGCTGTCACCCTCCTGGCACTCTATGTCGGTGACATCGATCATACATACATCCATGCATATGTTGCCCACATAATAGGCTTTCTGGCCGTTGACCAGGCAGTAGGCGTTGCCGTTGCCCAGATGGCGGTCCAGACCGTCGGCATAACCAATAGGTATGGCGGCTATGCGCGAGTGTCTGGTTATCTTGCCCTTACGGCTGTAACCCACGGTCTCACCCTTTTCCAGCTCGCGGATCTGCAGTATGGTGGTCTTGAGGGTACATACGGTCTCCAGCGGCTGGTTGTCAAGCGGGTTGATGCCGTACAGGCCCAGGCCCAGACGTACCATGTCATAGTGTACGGCGGGGAACCTCTCTATACCTGACGAGTTGCAGATATGACGCAGGATATGATGCTTGAATGCAGCCTGCAGCGTATCGGCAGCCTTGTTGAAACGCTCTATCTGGAGCTGGGTGAAATCATCAAAGTCACTGCTGTCACTGCCCACAAAATGCGAGAACACCGAGCAGGGTATGACGGCGGTCTGCCTCTGCAGACGGTGTACCAGCTCAGGCACGTCATCGGGCGCGAATCCCAGACGGTGCATGCCGGTATCAATCTTGATATGTATGGGGAAGTTGGTCACACCGTTATGCTCAGCGGCGCGGATAATCATGTCGAGCAGATGGAAACTGTAGACCTCGGGCTCCAGTTTCTGGTCGAACAGGGTGTTGAACGATGTGCGCTCGGGGTTCATGACCATGATGTTGGTGGTGATGCCGGCCCTGCGCAGGTCAGCGCCCTCATCGGCCACAGCCACAGCCAGATAGTCCACCTGACGGTCCTGAAGCGTCTTGGCCACCTCGATGGCACCCGATCCGTAGGCCGATGCCTTGACCATGCATACAATGCCGGTCTCCGGGGCCAGCATGCTGCGGTAGCGGTTCAGGTTGTCGGCAATGGCCTGCAGGTTGACCTCAAGGATAGTCTCGTGCACCTTGAGTTCCAGACGCTCGGCTATACGGTCGAACTCGAACGTACGTGCTCCCTTTATGAGGATGATCTCGTTATGGAAACTCTTCATGACCTCTGACTTGAGGAAGTCATCGGTGGTATCAAAGAAATATTTCTCGCGTACATCGAACCTCTTGGCCTCCGATGAGATATCATCGCCTATACCTATCAGTTTGGTTATGCCGCGGCTCTCCACCAGCTGTGACACCTTACGGTAGAGCTCGTGCACCGACCAACCCGACTGCAGTATATCGGACAGGATAAGGGTGCGGTTACGGGACTTGTCATCCTGACGGCGCGCCATGAAGTCAAGCGCTATGCCGAGTGACGAGATATCGGAGTTGTAACTGTCATTGATTATGATGCAGCCCTGCTTGCCGTCCTTGACCTCCAGTCGCATGGCCAGAGGCTCAAGTTTGGCCATACGCTCGGTTATGACCTCGGGCGGGATCATGAGATAGATGCAGACCGCCAGGCAGTGCAGCACATCCTCTATCGACGCATCATCAATGAAAGGTATGGTGAACCTGTTCTCCAGGCCTATGTAACGGTAAGTGATCTCAGTAGAGCTCTCACCCTTTACCACCGATGAAATGAACAGCGGCTTGTCCTGGTTCTTGCGTGACCATGCTATCTCGCGTGATGTTATGACCGATTTGTCCACACAACTCTGTATCAGGTCGTTGTCGCTGTTGTATATGACCACGTCACTGTCCCTGAACAGGTGCAGTTTCTCTATGCACTTATCCTGGAGTGACTGGAAATTCTCCTGATGGGCAAGACCTATGTTGGAGAGTATTCCTATGGTCGGCTTGATGATTTTCCAGAGCTGGCGCATCTCATCCTTCTTGGAGATGCCTGCCTCAAAGATACCAATCTCGGACTGTTTGTTCAGGAGCCATACCGACAGGGGCACGCCTATCTGTGAGTTGTAGCTCTTGGGGGAACGGGTCACGGCGTAGTCGGGCTCGAGCAACTGGTAGAGCCACTCCTTGATCATGGTCTTGCCGTTACTGCCGGTGATTCCTATTATGGGTATGTCAAAGTTCTTGCGGTGTGCGGCTGCCAGGGCCTGGAGCGCGGCGAGGGTATCCCTTACCAGAAGGAAATTGGAGCCCTCATACTCCTCTATGCTGTCAGGAAGGCTGCTTACCACAAAGTTCCTCACGCCTCTGTTGTAAAGCTCGCGTATGTAGTTGTGACCGTCATTGCGGCGGCTTACGAGAGCAAAGAAAAGAGTCTCGGTGGGGAAACAGAGCGAGCGGCTGTCAGTGAGTAGCCATGATATCACTGCCGGACAGTGACCGTACCTCTCGGCACCTGTCATGGCCACTATATCGTCTATGGAATAAGTCATTGTAAACTGTGGATTTCTTCTTTTGCCAAAGATAACCATTATTTCGGTTATTTGTACTCCGGTGTGCTGCAACCTTGGTCACCATAATAAAAAAACAATATATGAGTTAAAATAGCAGTATATTCATGCGATTTTTGGTACATTTGCCGCTTGAACAACAAAAGACAGAGGATGCAGAAAGCAGAAGAGGATTTTTCCAGTAAGGTCCTGCTTGACAAGATTGACTCTCCGGATGACCTCAAGAAATTGAGCCCGGGTCAGTTGCCACAGGTTTGCAGCGAGCTCAGACAGATGATCATTGACGAGCTCTCACATAATCCGGGACACTTCGGCTCCAGCCTTGGAACCGTTGAACTTACTGTGGCTCTTCACTATGTATTCAACACCCCCGATGACCGCATAGTATGGGACGTAGGCCACCAGGCATACGGCCACAAGATACTCACCGGTCGACGTGACAGATTCTCCACCAACCGCAAGCTGGGCGGACTCCGCCCCTTCCCCTCTCCCCAGGAGAGCGAATATGACACCTTCACGGCCGGTCATGCATCGAACTCCATATCGGCAGCGCTGGGTATGGCGGTAGCCGACAAACGCAACGGACATGCCTCACGCCGTGTTGTGGCCGTTATCGGTGACGGCGCCATGAGCGGAGGACTGGCTTTCGAGGGCATAAACAACGCATCCATAACCGACAACGACCTGCTCATAATCCTCAATGACAACAACATGAGCATCTCGCAGAGCGTAGGCGGCATGCGCAGCTACCTGACACAGCTGCAGACCTCTCGCTCCTACAACAAGTTCCGTTACATAGTGTCACGCGTGCTTGACAAGCTGGGACTCATGACGGAGCAGCGCCGCCGTAAGATCATACGCCGCAACAACCACATCAAGATAAAGCTCACCAACCAGAACAACATGTTCGAGGGTATGGATATAAGGTATTTCGGACCTGTGGACGGCCACAATGTCCAGAACCTGGTACGCATACTTCAGAACATAAAGAACATGCACGGTCCCAAGCTCCTGCACATACAGACAGTCAAGGGCAAGGGCTACGAGCCGGCCGAGAAGGACTCGGCCATATGGCACGCACCGGGCCTGTTCGACAAGGTCACCGGCGAGCGCATAATACGTTCAGGAGCAGGCCAGCCGCCTCTCTTCCAGGATGTGTTCGGTCAGACCCTGCTGGAACTCATGCGAGAGAACTCCAGGATCATAGGCATCACACCCGCCATGCCCATAGGATGCAGCATGGACATACCCATGAAGGAGTTCCCCGACCGCTGCTTTGACGTAGGAATAGCCGAGGGCCATGCAGTCACATTCTCCGGCGGTCTTGCCAAGGAGGGACTCATGCCATTCTGCAACATCTACTCCTCATTCATGCAGCGTGCATATGACAACGTGATCCATGATGTGGCCATCCAGAAACTCAACGTAGTGATATGCCTGGACCGCGCCGGCCTGGTAGGCGAGGACGGCCCCACCCATCACGGTGCATTCGACCTGGCGTTCCTGCGTCCCATTCCTGGTCTTACCATAGCATCGCCTTATGACGAGATAGAGCTGCGCAACCTCATGTACACCGCACAGCTGCCCGACCAGGGTCCCTTTATAATCCGATACCCGCGCGGCCGCGGCATACTGACCGATTGGCGCAAGCCCATGGAGCCTGTCGTTGTGGGAACCGGACGCAGGATCCGTGACGGAAAAGATGCGGCAGTGCTCTCCATCGGCCCCATAGGCAACCTGGCAGAACAGGCCATCAGGAGTTGGGAGAAGGAGAGCGGACTCACCGCAGCCCTCTATGACATGCGTTTCCTCAAGCCTATCGATACCGACATCCTTAACGAGGTCGGAAAGAAATACAGCCGTATCATCACCATCGAGAACGGCGCCGTGACCGGAGGACTCGGTTCGGCCGTGATGGAGTTCATGGGAGATAACGGCTACACTCCTACCATCAGACGTCTGGGACTGCCCGACCGCTTTATCGAGCATGGTTCCACGCCTGAGCTGCTTCATATCTGTAACATTGACGAAGAGGCTGTCATCAATGCACTGCGCGAGCTGACAGACTCAAAAAAGAGTGACAAATGAGAATAGTAATTGCAGGAGCCGGAAATGTAGGTACCCACCTTGCCAAACTGCTGGCCGGCGAGAACCAGGACATTATCCTCATTGACGAGAGCGAGGACAAGCTGAGCCGAATGGACTCCAGCTTTGACCTTATGACAATACAGGAATCACCGGTATCACTTTACGGACTCAAGGAGGCCGGTGCAGGAGCTGCCGACCTGTTCGTGGCCGTCACCCCCGATGAGAGCCGCAACCTCATATCCTGTCAGCTGGCCCATTTCCTGGGAGCCAAGAAGACCGTAGCCCGTATAGACAACTACGAGTATCTGCAACCCAAGAACAAGGAGTATTTCTCAAGCATCGGCGTGGACTCACTCATCTACCCCGAGATGCTGGCCGCCAAGGATATCGTGGACGGCATGAAGCTGAGTTGGATACGTCAGTGGTGGGAATTTGCAGGCGGTGCCCTGGTCATGATGGGTATCAAGCTGCGTGACAATGCCCAGATACTTGACAAGCCTCTTGCCGAACTTGGCAAGGAGCTCCCCTACCACATAGTTGCCATCCTGCGCGAGGGTGAGACAATCATCCCGAGCGGTAACGACACCATGCAGGCTGGCGACCTGGTCTATTTCATGACCATGAAGAAGCATATCCCCCATATCCGCAAGATAGCCGGCAAGGAGGAGTTGCCCGATGTACGTGACGTCATCATCATGGGAGGCAGCCGCATAGCCGTACGTACCGCACAGCTGGTACCCGACTACATGAACCTCAAGATCATAGAGAGCGACATAAACCGCTGCAACCGTCTGACCGAACTCGTTGAGGACCGCGTCATGATCATAAACGGTGACGGCCGTGACCCGAGCCTGCTCATGAGCGAGGGCATCCAGCACACCGAGGCGTTCGTAGCCCTCTCCGACAACTCCGAGACCAATATCCTGGCCTGCCTGGCAGCCAAGCGTTTCGGTGTGACCAAGACCATCGCCGAGGTCGAGAACATAGACTATATCAACATGGCCGAGAAACTTGATATCGGAACCGTAATCAACAAGAAGAAGATAGCCGCCAGCCATATCTACCAGATGATGCTCGATGCCGATGTAACCAACGTCAAGTGTCTTACGTTCGCCAATGCCGATGTAGCCGAGTTCAACGTCATGGAGGGTGCCAAGATAACCCGCAGCCTCGTCAAGGACATCTCGCTGCCGCGCGGAGTGACCATCGGCGGCCTGATACGTGACAAGGAAGCCATCCTGGTAACCGGTAGCACCCAGATACAGCCCGGTGACCATGTAGTGGTATTCTGTCTGGAAGGAATGATCAAGACTATAGAGAAGTATTTCAATTGATACACGTAAAGATTATACACCGCATCCTGGGAGTCCTGCTTCTGATTGAAGCCGGCATACTCCTGCTGTGTGCACTTCTGCCGCTCTTCTATGGTGAGAACGACCTGTTCGGATTCATCATGGGATCGCTCCTGGCCGCCTGTTTCGGTCTGTTACAGATGATGATAGGCAAAAGCGCCCGTAACAGGGAGGGGGCCATGTCCCGCCGTGACGGTTACATAGTGGTAGCCATCAGCTGGGTTCTCTTCTCGGTATTCGGAAGCCTGCCTTACTACGTGAGCGGCTATATACCCTCATTCACCGATGCCTACTTTGAGACCATGTCCGGTTTCACCACCACAGGTGCCACCATCCTCAATGACATTGAGGCCATGCCGCACGGACTTCTGTTCTGGCGCAGTCTCACTCAGTGGATCGGAGGTTTGGGTATAGTATTCTTTACTGTAGCCGTACTGCCTATCTTCGGTGTGGGTGAGGTACAGCTGTTCGCCGCCGAGGCCATCGGCCCCACACACGGCAAGCTCCACCCCCGCATAAGCGTAAGCGGACGTTGGATAATTACGGTTTATGTGCTCATAACCCTGCTGTGCGCCGTCTCCCTGAGACTCTGCGGCATGGGCGTGTTCGACAGCGTGAACCACGCCCTCTGTACGGCAGCTACCGGCGGATTCTCCACCAAGAACGCCAGCATAGCCTACTTCAACTCGCATAGTGTGGAGTATGTCATCACATTCTTCATGTTCCTGTCAGGCATCAACTACGGACTGCTCTTCTTTGTGGCTTTCCGCGGCAAGCTACGCAAACTCACTGAGGACACCGAGTTCAAGTGGTATCTCACCATAACGCTGCTGTTTACTGCCATAATAGCCATAAGCCTCTACATCTCCACACCCTACAACGGAGGCGCATCGGTCCGTAACGCACTGTTCCATGTGACAGCCATCATAACCACCACGGGATTCACCACCACGGACTACACCCTATGGCCTCCGTTCATATGGATGCTTTTGGGTCTTGCCATGTATTTCGGTGCCTGCGCAGGTTCTACATCGGGAGGTATGAAATCAATCCGCATAGCCATCCTATTCAAGTCCATGCGTAACGAGTTCAACCGCATACTGCACCCCAACGCAGTACTGCCCGTACGTGTAAGCGGCAAAGTGATACCGCCCGCCACCAAGCAGAGCGTGCTCACCTTCAGCGTATTCTTCTTTGCGCTTGTGTTCCTGGGATGGTTCTTCTATCTGGCCATAGGAATTGATATTGCCGATGCATACGGTACCTCACTCGCATGCCTGAGCAACATAGGTCTTACAATAGGAGATCACGGATGCAACATATCGTGGGGCGATATGCCTGCTATAGGAAAGTGGTTCTCAACCTTCCTTATGCTGGTAGGACGACTGGAGGTGTTCAGTGTCCTGCTGATTCTCACCCCCTCTTTCTGGAAGCATAGATAAGAGACGCTTCATCTCATCTCTCATGCGCTCATACATCTCGCACTCGCGGTAGTGGGTGTTCTTGCGTATAGCCTCATCCAGGCTCATCTGGCTGTGCTGGTATGCGCTTATCTCGTTGCGGTACTGCTGCTCGTGCATGGCGAACCGTCGTATCTCGGCCTCACGCTCCTGACGCAGCACGGTACATATGGGTATGAGCAGTTTCATAATCACGTTCTCCACCAGATGGTGCCCCTGCAGGAACAGGTAGGTGTTATCCTCCCTCACGCCCATATCGGTCAGTTCCTTATGCATGGCGGCCACCTCATCTATCGCCTCGGGGTAGTTGTGCTCAAGATAACGCACCTTACGGGCCACACGCTCGCTCACGCCCGCCAGAGCGCCCTCAGGATGTCGCACATCGACTGACTTGAGACGCACGTCAATATTGAGGTCCTGCATGCTGAACTCGTTGTGTTTCTTTTTGCGGTAGAACCACACGTTCCACACGAACAGCGGATATACAGCCTTGGAGTAGAGTTCCATGAATGCCGGAAAATCTATAAGACGGTGGTCGTTGAGGGTGCACTGCACACATATCTGATGCAGGCTGCCGGCCCAGCACTGGTAGTTCTCAATGGCGTATGTGTAGGTCTGAATAACGTAGGGGTTGGAGTTCATCTCACGTGACGTCTGGGTCACGCCCTGGAGCAACCAGTCGTAGTCACTGTCCACGCAGGCTATCAGATTCTTGCCCAACGAGTTGTGCTCAATGCACGAACGCAGTGCCGATTTCTTTCCCTTGGTCAGGCCGCCGCGGTTGGGCAGCATTATCTGGAAATAGTAGTCGGGAGTCTCGAACTCGTCAAGCAGGAGTCGCCAGAAAGAGACATCGTCATAGCTCTCCACAAAAGCCACGATACGGCCTCTGCGCTTTCCGGGCAGAAGCTTATCGGAAGCCTCAAAATAACGGGAGCTTATGTTGTCGGTGAGCCTCTTCATAAAAGAACCCCCTCCTAAACCGTTATGTCCTCCACATCACACACGGCATCCATCCAGCCATCCATGATCAGGGCCGGAGAGTGCGTGGTCATTATTATCTGTACGTTGGGGTTGAGTGAGCGTACGCGCTGTATGAGCTGCTGCTGCCACTCAATATGGAGTGAAATCTCAGGCTCGTCCATGAGCAGTACGCCGGGAGTCATATCCTGTACCAGGGTGGTCAGCATAATCACAAGCAGCTGTTTCTCACCCGATGAGAGGTTATACGGAAGCAGTCGCACTCCGAACTGGTCAAACAGTATCTCGTTGCTGTTACGTACTATCTTCTTGCCGGTATCAAGGAACAGCTCGTCCATATAATCCATGAACTTGAGCTTGGGGGCCGATATCTCCTGCGCCTCACGTATCTTCTCCGGATCGCCCGATGTAAGGAGCTGGATGGTACGGTTTCCTATGTTCACCTGATAATCCAGGTAGCGGCGCTGCAGTTTGTAAAGCTGCCAGTCGAGTTCCGATATCACGCTCTTGTCCGACATCTTCTCCAGCAAATTGCTGTGCATGAGCGGACGGTCTATGCTACGGATCACGTCATACTTTACCTTTGTAGAACCCTCGGGGAAATACTCGATCTGAACCTCGGGGGTCTCTTCCTGTCCGTCGCCCAGCAGGTAGTCAAGACGGGCCACGGTCTTGTTCAGAATGGTGCTCTTGCCTGTACCGTTCACACCACTCAGGATATTCACATCGGGACGCAGGTTCCATACGATGTGCTTTCTGCCCCAAAGGGAGTTGATTTCAATACGGCTTATGCCGCTTGCGTATCCGCTTTCCATAATAGTCTCGTTTACGGGTTCTGTCGGTAAAAGTATGAAAAAAAAAGAAGAGTTACCAGAGGTACCTCTTCTCTTTTTTTGGCGGCGCGTGATTCACATCAAACGATACCCAATGATATTTATAAAAAGGACTATCTAATTTTAGTGGCAACCGCTTTGACAATCATTTGTCATTGCAATTGCGCTACAAAGATATTCTTTATTTTTTTATTTGGTAATTATTGAGTGCTATTTAAAAGATTTTTTGCAGTTTATAACATTTGAAACAACTCGTTAACGACCAAAAAAGCGCTATAAATCAGCATATTTCAAGCCCGTCAAGCAGTCCCAGATAGGTCGGAACAGCCTCTTCCAACTCTCCCATTTTCACAAATTCATCGGCTGTATGGGAGCGTGAAGACTCTCCGGGGCCCATCTTGAATGACGGGCAGTCAAGTATGGCCTGGTCCGAAAGTGTGGGTGATCCGTAAGGAACCTTTCCCATCATTACAGCTTTCTGAATGATAGGATGCTGTATGTCTATCCTTGAAGAGTTGAGGTTGAAGGAACGTGCCTTGACCTCACACCATTCGGGCAGACTCGCGCTTATCATATCGAATATCCTGTGGTTCGAGTAGAACTCGTTACTCCTTATGTCGGCAGTGAATGTGCATACATCGGGAATGACATTATGCTGTGTTCCGGCATTTATCATTGTCACAGTCATCTTGACCGGACCAAGAAAATCGGACTGCTCCGGGAACTTAAAGTCACGCAGCATGGCAATCACATCCATGGCACGGTAGAGAGCGTTGATACCCTCGTTGCGCGCGGCATGACCCGACTTGCCGTGTACGGTAAAGTCAAGTACCATAAGGCCCTTCTCTGCCACTGCAGGCTGCATGCCGGTCGGCTCGCCTATGATAGCCACGTCAACCTTGGGCAGGGAGCCCACTGCCAGCTTCATGCCGCCCACTCCGTTCACCTCCTCCTCGACCGTAGCCAGGAACAGGGGGTTATAGGCCTGCGGCTTGCTGTCCAGTTCGTAGAACGAATAGAGCAGCGATACCAGTCCAGCGCTGTCGTCATTGCTGCCCAGACCGTAGAGCTTGCCGTCCTCCTCAACCGGAGTGAAGGGGTCCTTGGTCCAGCCCGATACCGGCTTTACCGTATCCATATGGCTGTTCATGAGAATGGTGGGTTTGGACGGATCATAGCTGTGAGGGTAGCACAGAAGATTCAGCCCTATGCACTGTGGAGTATAACCGTGTTTCTCCATATCGGCCTTGATCAAAGCCGATACCTCCTGCTCAGAGCGTGTCACCGAAGGTGTGCTTATGACCTTCCTGAGCAGTTGCAGCATGTCTTGAAATGATTTAAACATACTGCAAAAATAAGTATCATTCTTGAAATGTGCCTCTTTCGCGGGCCGAAAGTTCCCTCAGCATACCGATGCTGAACGGTAGGGCGATTGAGAATGTAATGACATCGGCCGTTGCCATGGTGGCCTCCAGGCCATCGAGTCCCCAGATGTACGGGAGTATGAAAAGCGTAGGATAGAACGCGAACCCGTGGCGGCTCATGGCCAGCAGGGTGGCGCGTCCGGTACGGCGTATGTTCTGCAGCAGCATGTTGGTGGGAGTGGTCAGGCCCACCAGCGGGAACGCCACGCACTGCCAGCGCAGCACTCTTGCACCTATCCTTATAAGTTCGGGATCCTCATCACGGAAAAACGCGATTATCTCAGGGGCGTAAATCCAACCCCATGCAGACATCACTATAAGAACTATCACGCACACCTGTATGGTGAACCTGTATGACTGGCTCACGCGGCCGTACAGTCTGGCACCCCAGTTGAATCCGCATACCGGCTGGAATCCCTGGCCCACGCCGAGAATGACAGACATGGCGCACTGCATTATCCTGGCCACCACCGTAAAGGCAGCTATGGTCGATGCCTTCTGTCCCTCCAGTGCCCAGCTGGCAGCCGCCCAGTTCATGCATATGGCCGATATGCTGGAGAGAGACTGGCGCATGAGTGAAGGCAGTCCTCCAGCCCCTATCTCACGGTATCGGTCCAGCGACGGAGCGAAATTACGCAGACGTATATGTACGTTTCCGGGCCATTTGGTCGCCCACAGCAACAGGCACCACGATATGAACTGGCTTATCAGAGTGGCCAGCGACGCACCGCTCACACCCATCTCCAGGCGGTTTATGAGCAGCCAGTCAAAGAATATGTTCAGCACCGCTCCCGCCGCTATGCCTATCATGGCCAGCATGGCGTTACCCTGCAGACGCAGCTGGTTATTCAGCGTCATCTGCGATATCAGGAACGGGGTCGCTATCAGTATCCACCTTAGGTAGGCGTTGGAATAGGGAACCACATCAGGAGTGGCACCAAGCAGACGTGACAGAGGAGTCACGAAAAGCCAACCCAGCACCATGAACACCAGTCCTATCAGGAACGATGACAGGAAACCGGTCGCGGCCATCTTGCCTGCGCCCTCGGTATCACGGGCACCCAGCGCACGTGACATGTAGTTTCCCGACCCGTGCCCGAAAAAGAATCCGGTAGCCTGTATGAGTGACTGATATGCGAAAGCCACACCGACACCCGCATGGCCGATATGGACATACTTATGATGGTTGGCACCGCCAGGCTAAGTACCAGCCTCGGAATCGGTGTCTCCGTGAGTCTGCGGTAACGCGCCTCACTCCTCAGTATGTCATTATTATCGCTGTGCACCCAAAAAACGACGGAAAGGGGTCTGACCCCAATCCGTCACAAAAGTACTCATTATTTGTAATACTCCATGCTCTGAGCGGTCCATGTCATTACAACGCTGTAATGACCCTCCACCTGTGAACGTGAGTAATCCAGGAATACCTTGAGAGACTTGTCAAACAGGTCGGGAGTCTCGATGGAGTCACGCAGAAGCAGTGTGCTCATTACGCAGTAGGCTGCGCTCTCCATAAGACGGCGGCCGCAGAAGTCATTCACCTCGGTCTCCTTCTGGTCAAGCACATGAGCGGTCATGGCATCCAGTTTCTCAACCATGGCGCTGATGGCTGCCTTGTTCTCTGAGTCAGGCAGTGTGGCGAGCATATCCTTCACGAACTGTGAGTATACGCCGCTGGTCACGTAACGCAGGGCGGCTACCACCTGAAGCTGTGTGGTACCCTCGTAGATTGAGGTGATACGGGCATCACGGTACAGGCGCTCGCATGCGTAGTCACGCATGAATCCCGAACCTCCGTGTATCTGTATGCTGTCATAGGTATTCTGGTTGGCGAACTCACTGGTCATACCCTTGGCGATGGGAGTGAGCGCATCGGCCAGACGGCTGTAACGCTTGCTCTCCTGACGCTCCTCGGGAGTCAGTGTACGGCTCTTGGCGATTGTGTCAAGTGACTTGTAGATATCAACGTAACGTGAGGTCTCATAAAGCAGTGAGCGTGAAGCCTCAATCTTGGCCTTCATGACAGCCAGCATCTGATAGACAGCGGGGAAACGGTCTATGGTTCCTCCAAACTGCTTGCGCTCTGCGGCATAAGCCACAGCCTCACGCCATGCGGCATCCTGAATACCTACGCTCTGAGTTGCGATACCTAAGCGGGCACCGTTCATAAGTGACATCACATATTTGATAAGACCCAGACGGCGGTCACCGCAAAGCTCAGCCTTGGCATTGTTGAATACCAGCTCGCAGGTGGGTGATCCGTGGATACCCATCTTATCCTCAATACGGCGTACGTTCACGCCGCCGTTACGCTTGTCATAGATAAAGAGTGACAGACCGCGGCCATCGGTGGTACCCTCCTCGCTGCGGGCCAGAACCAGATGTATGTCGCTGTCACCGTTGGTGATGAAACGCTTTACACCGTTAAGCCTCCAGCAGCCGTTCTCCTTGTCCTCAGTTGCCTTGAGCATCACGCTCTGCAGGTCACTTCCGGCATCGGGCTCGGTAAGGTCCATTGACATGGTGGCGCCGTTGCTTGCCATAGTCAGGTATTTCTCCTTCTGCTCAGCGCTTCCGAACTCGTTTATGGTATCGGCGCAGGACTGAAGTCCCCATACGTTCTGGAATGAGGCATCGGCCCTGGAGATCATCTCGCAGACAGCGCTGAATACCGTGACAGGCATGTTCAGACCGCCGTACTGACGGGGCAGCCCGAATCCTGACAGACCGGCCTGATGCATTACCTTGAGGTTCTGGGCGGTTCCGGCTGAATACTGTACGCGGCCGCCGCTGCAGTGTGAGCCCTCGCGGTCCACTGACTCGGCGTTGGGAGCTATAACCTCATCGCATACGCTGCCGGTCAGCTCCAGCACACGGTCAAAGTTATCCATGGCATCGGCCAGGTCAGAGGGTGCAAAGTCATACTTGTCTGCCTCTGAATAGAAGTTCTCCTTGAGCTCCACGATGCGCTCCATAAGCGGAGAGTGCATGCGGGCGCTCAGTTCGGGTGTATCCTTATATTTGTTCATTTTGAAATCTCCTTTAAGTTACGGATCATTTTGGGAATCACATCCTCTACGCGGCCGGTCACTACATAATCGGCAATGGCGTTGATGGGAGCATCGGGATCCTGGTTGATAGACATGATAAGGCTACTCTCACGCATACCTGCTATATGCTGGATCTGACCCGATATGCCGCATGCTATATAGAGCTTGGGGCGTACGGTAAGGCCTGTCTGACCTATCTGACGGTCATGGTCCACGAAACCGGCATCGACAGCGGCACGGCTTGCGCCAACCTCGGCATGCAGGGTCTCGGCCAGTTTGAACAGCATGTCAAATCCCTCGCGGCTACCCATTCCGTAACCGCCGGCAACTACTATGCTGGCGCTGTCCAGATGGTGTGAGGGTTTCTGCATGTGACGCTCAATCACGCTGACAGCCAGGTCAGCCTGACTTACATAGTCGGTTACCTTATGCTTTACTATCTCACCCTTATAGTCTGCCTTGAGAATCTCATTCTTCATGACACCCTGACGTACGGTCGCCATCTGGGGACGGTGGTCGGGATTCACGATGGTGGCAATGATGTTGCCGCCGAATGCAGGACGGATCTGATAGAGCAGGTTCTCATATACCTTGCCTGTCTTCTTGTCCTCATATTCACCTATCTCAAGGTTGGTGCAGTCAGCTGTAAGTCCGCTACCCAAGGCCGATGATACCCTGGGGCCCAGGTCACGGCCGATGACGGTCGCACCCATGAGCGCAATCTGCGGCTGCTCCTCCTGGAAGAGCTTTACCAATATGGCTGAGTGAGGTGCTGTAGTATAGGGAGCCAGGCTCTTGTCATCAAACACATGCAGTACGTCAACACCGTAAGGAAGTATCTGCTTGTCTATGCCGTCCAGACCGCTGCCTATGGCAATGGCCTCAAGTTTTACGCCAAGCTGGTTTGCAAGTGAACGGCCCTTGGTGAGCAGTTCCTGACTGACGGGAGCCACCTGGACTCCTTCCAGTTCGCAATATACGAATATGCTGTTCATGGCTTATCCTATTATATGGTT
>CACZCX010000045.1 GCA_902779875.1 uncultured Bacteroidales bacterium
GTCCCCATGCTCATATTCAGCCTTCTCTACACCCCCTGCGTGGCAGCTATCAGCAGCATACGCCGCGAGCTGGGTGACAAATGGGCCATCTACGTTGTCATATTCCAGTGCGCCATAGCCTGGGTTGTGGCATGGCTGGGTTACATAATAGCCAACGCACTTGTATGAACGCCGCCACTGTCATAGCAATAACAATAATCACAGCGCTTGTTGCAGTCGCTGTGATTAGTTGTGTCCGCAAACGCCGTAAAGGCGATTCCTGCTGCGGATGTTCCCTTTCGGGCAGTTGCCCTAAGAAACACTGATTTATTCAAAAACCAGCTCGTAAATGCGCAGGCCGTAGATGCCGTATGCCACATACAGGCGTCCGTCGGCACCCTTGCGTATGTAGTTGGCCGATGCCGCATGCTCATCGCCTTCACGCGGAACCAGTATGGTCTTGGCCTTGGGTGAAAGCAACACAGGCTCGTCGCCCTGGATTTCACGCTTGTCATATACTATTACGCCGAATCCGGCAGCCACATAGATGTAGCGGTCATCCACATCCACGCCGTTGGCCGATATCGATGTCTCCAGTATGAAGTCACCCTGAAGGTCAAATTCCGATGTCTGGGCCTTGAGGTTTCCCTGCTTGTCGAATATGCTCAGACCGTTGAATCCGCGGCATACGTAGATATACTGGTCGTCGCTGATGCAGACGTTCTTGCCGTCGTAGGGATCGAGCGCACCTGCGTTGAAGCTTAACTTGGGTGAGTTGAGGGCAGCGGCGCCGTCATAGATGCTTACGGTACCGGCATCGGTGTTGCTGAGCACCAGTATCTCATCGGCCTCACGGTTGTAACAGATGTACTTGCCCTGATACTTTCCCTCGTAGTAGGTGTCGTGGGGCTTGGCGTCGGTCATGCCGGTTACCTGGAGTGCGCCAGATGACCAACCCGATACGGTTACGAGCTGGTTGTCGATCACCTCCACGCAGTTGGCGGAGTTTCCGGCCAGGTTGATGCGGCGTACCTCGACATCGGGGTAGGAGTGTATCATTCCGTCATCATCAAGCACTACCTTGGCCAGTGCGGCACCCACCTTGAAGCTGGTGGCTGCACCGTAAACTACGCCGTCATAGTATTTGGCGTGGTTGAACCTGAACTCCGATGAATAGAGCGACTGCTCAAAGAGGGAGTTCTGCAGTATGTTGTACTTGTCAATGCGGATTACGTCAATATAACCGCCTTTCTCGGTCTCTATCTTGGGATTGGAGTGCCAGCTCAGATATACCAGCTCGTCATTGAAGTCAAGACTGGTGGCTGAAAATCGGTGCTCGCCGGTGGGAGGCATCACTGCAAGGAGTCCCTTGAGCTCTACCTCGGGCTTGGTGCCGAACTGGCCGCAGCCGTCAACGCCGGGCAGGTAGGTGCCGCCGTCAAACAGCACGAAATCATCGAATGCAACCTTCTCGCGGTCTATTTCGTAGTTGTTCCACTCGTTACTTACAGGACGCCAGTACTTGTTACCGCACTGCATATTCTCTATGTATAGGTCTATAAGTCCCTGTAAGGCGGTTATATCGCCTATATCCTGACCTGCATTGATGTAGAGCTTGCCCTGTATGTTCACTACGGAGTAGTTCTTGCCTTCACCCTGTATGAGGTTTTTCTCCATGTCTTTCTCCAGGAAGGCGTCCTCAAGTACCACGAGCAGGGAGTTGTGCAGGTTGATTTTGAGGTCCTGACCGGCATGGTCCACGGTGTTGAGGCTCTGTGTCTGCAGGCAGGCGTATACATCAATTTGAGCGGGTGATGCGAACCAGAGTTCGTTGAGCACCGTTGCGCAGAGACGGAACGTGATCTGTGCACCTGCGGCGGGCCACATGTTGGCATCGGTCTGGAAAGTGCTCTTGAACTCCGCCTTGCCGCCGTCAAACAGGGCTGAACCGCCTACGCGTACAGGAATCTCGCTGTACAGGATACCCTTGACATCGAGTGATGCGTTGCCCAGGTTGTACTGGTCGGTCGGCTGTCCGTTATCGGGTATGTACAGCTCCTCGGCTGAGCCTGCGAACATATAGAATCCGGCACCCTCATCAATACGGAGTCCGTATTTGGTGCTCATGTCCTCCTTGTTCTTATAGATGCTGAAATCACCCCAGCAGTAGATGAAGGTGCCTCTTGCTACATGCGCCTTGTTGTCATAGCCGTCAAGGGCATAGGTGAAGCTGGCGCCCGGCAGCACGTATATGTTGATGTTATTGCCGCCCTGCCACCACTGGAAGTCCGATATGAGCGAACCGGCCACATAGAGGTCTATACCGTTGCCGGCATCGTTTATCTGTATGGCACACTGGACACTTTCGCCGGCTCCTACATAGTATTTTCCGGAGTTGAGCATATAGACTTTGGCTATGCCTGCATCATATGAACTTGCGTTGATAAGGGGCTGTGCATCGGACGGAATTTCCGGGGCAACCATCTGAACGGGAGCATCGCCCATGGCGCGAGTGCCTATCTCATCCTCGAAATTGGTTATGAGTCGGGCACTGAGTGCAGTCTTGTCAGTATTGACAGACAGTTCCTTGGGGTCAACCTTGACACTCTTGTCAGTGACCACATTCTTTTCATCCTGGCAACCTGCCAGAAGAACAGCTACAGCAAAAGCTGTGATAATATAAGTCCTTTTATTCATTTCTGTCTGCTTACAAATGCATTACACATGCAAACATATACATAATTTTTGCTATTAGCAAATAAAAACATCAGTTTATCAGTCATTTACATTCTTAGCGTGGCCAGATCATCGCTAAGGAACGATTTGATGTCATAGACCACGGAACGCTCCCTGATAAGCGAGCGTATGTCAAAATCAGAGAATACGTCATGACGTACACAGAGCAGGACGGCGTCATAGGTCCGCTTGAGCGCTGTGGTCATTGGGGTCATCTTGAGGCCGTACTCCTTATAAACCTGGGTGGGGTCGGCTATGGGGTCGACCACGTCAATCTTACCTGCATGCAGGCTGAGCCGCTGGTAAATGTCATAGACACGTGTGTTACGTATATCCGGGCAGTTCTCCTTGAAGGTGAATCCCAGTATCAGGACCGATGCATCCTTGATGGGTATGTTTTCATCGGCCATGGTCTGCACAAGACGGTTCACTATATGCTCGGGCAGGGTGTCGTTGACATGACGTGCGGCCGATATGAGCTCGGAGTCAACACCAAGCATCTGTGCCTTGGTTATGAGGTAGTAGGGGTCCACGCCGATGCAGTGGCCTCCCACCAGACCGGGACGGTAGGCGTTGAAGTTCCACTTGGTGGCGGCGGCGTCAATGACCTTGTTGGTGTCAATACCCATGGCCGAGAATATCTTGGAGCACTCGTTCATGAGGGCTATATTCACGTCTCGCTGGGTGTTCTCGAGTATCTTGGCTGCCTCGGCGGCCTTGATGCTGGCGGCAAGGCAGGTGCCGGCGCTCAGCACGGAGCCGTATACTGAGTCGATGTAATGCGCCGTACGGTCATCGGACCCGGAGGTTATCTTGACCGTGTTGAATATGGTGTGTTGCTTGTTGCTCGGGTCGATGCGCTCGGGCGAGAATCCCACAAAGAAATCGCGGTTGAACTTGAGGCCGCTAACCTTCTCGATCTCAGGCACGCAGACATCCTCGGTCACGCCGGGGTAGACGGTCGACTCATAGACCACCACGTCACCTTTGCTTATGACCTGTCCTACGGTCTGACTGGCCGATATCACATATGTGAGGTCAGGCTGGTTGTTCTCGTCGACAGGGGTGGGGACTACAACTACATAGAAGTTGCACTGCATGAGGTCCTCGCGGTTGGAGGTGGGGTGAAGCCTGTGGCGCTGAAGCCTCAGGAGGTACTTCTTGTCAAAGTCACCTCCCTTGTCAACCCCTTCACGCAACTGGTTGATTCGGGTACGGTTCATGTCATAGCCTATGACAGTGTACTTCTTTGAAAACAGGCAGGCAACGGGCAGTCCTGCGTAGCCCATTCCTACGATTCCAATTACCGGTTTTACTTTTACTCTTGCTCTCATAGTCCTTCAAAATATTATATTGTTTTGTTACTGTCCTTCAACCCTGGCATATACGGAGGTCTTCTGAGGATTCCAAGTGTCCTCATATGACTTGAAGAAGAATAGCTCCGATGTATGGCCGATGAGTCTGATTATTCGCATAAAATATCCTGTGTAGAAGATGGTCAGCGGCAGGAAACGTATGAGTTTCCACTCCTCACGCGGACGCTCGGTGAGCACAATCAGGATGAGGAATCCTATATTGGCCAGTGCCAGTCGTATGAGCCATCCTACGGTCAGGATCTCAAGCAGGCGGTCTGTATACTGGAACAGAAGTCCAAGTATATAGAAGAGCCACATGTAGTTGAACACGCAGTCGTAAAGTATGTTCTCGGCGTTGCTCACGAAATTCAGGAAATTGCCGTTCTTTCCGGTTATGAGCAGTATGTCACGGTGTTTGCGCACGCGGAACCTTATGAGTGAACGGCTCCAGCGCAGACGCTGCTTGAACAGCGCACGCCATTTGGTGGGTACGTTGGTCAGGCATATGGCATCGGTCGCGAATTCGACCTTGTAGCCGGCCTTGCGCAGCTTCTGTGTCACGTCACCGTCCAGTCCGGGGCCGATATCCCAGGCTCCCACGCTACGCAGTGCCGCGGTGTCAAAGGCTCCGAAGGCACCCGATATTATGTGGTATATGCCCAGGGTCGATGTTACCGTGCGTCCTACCATGATGGTCTTGAGATACTCTATAGCCTGGAGTGAGGTGCATATGTTATCGTTGTAGTTGCGGACCTTGACGCAGCCGCCTACGCCCTTGACCTCCTCGTCAAGATAGAACGGTATGAGTATGTTCTCGATGGCGTCACGGTCAAGCGACGAGTCGGCATCGAGATGTATGATATACTTGCCTTTGGCGTAGTAGAGGCCGAAATTGGCGGCGCTGGCCTTGCCTCCGCGTTCGCGTGAGCTGAGGAACTTGTCTATGAGGCCGTTTTTCTCCAGGTCACTGCATATGAGGTAGGTGTCGTCATCGGACCCGTCATCAACCACGATTATCTCATAGTTGCGGTAGGTCTGCTCGGCCAGGCTCATGCAGAGCTTGTATATGTGCTTGCCCTCATTCTTGCCCGGTACCAGTATGGTGACCAGCGGGTTCTCTATGTGGAGCATACGCTTGGCCACGTTCTTGATACGGTCGCGTTTCTTGAAGGTGAGCTTGTGGTAGAGTATGATTATTCCGTCAAATAGGTAGTAACGGGGCATCTCAATAAGGAACATGAACCAGTATATGTTGAGCAGCTCCGTGATTCCTATGTTACGGGTAAAACAGGCTCCGATATCCCTGAAGATGTCAAATAGCCAGTAGAGTATATCCTTGAGTATGTCCAGTATCCTGTACAACATGTTATGTCAAAGGTTCTGTTACTTCGGGTTCAGCCTCCACACGCTCCTCAAGCTGCTTGATGAGGTCATCGGGCTTATCCTCCTCGTTGTCAAAGGTGTAGGTCTTGAGCAGTTCTACGGTAAATCCGGTCTCGCGTACGGAGAACTCGTCAAACAGACGGTTTATGAGCTGCTCGAACCTGCTGTTCTCAGTCTTGGCTATGGCCTTGGGCACCACGGCCATGAAGAGTATCTCCTTTTCACGTGTGGTGATCTTGAAGGTGAGCAGCTGAGAGAGGATGGAGCGCATTATATCCATCAGGCGCAGATTCTCGTCATTGCCGTCATAGGTGTAGCGGTAACGCAGTATGAATAGCTGGTGGGTACGGTATGACGGCATGTCGGAGAATGACATGATGGTGTTCTTGAAGTCCTCATAGGTGCAGTGGCCTGAGAATATGTCCTTACTCTCAATCTGCAGCAGGGCCTCATCGGTAGCGAAGGCACGCAGGCCGTCGGATGTGAGCTTGTATTCCAGCACATCGACAGCAATCAGCGCGTCGGGGGTGGTGGAGGTGCCGCAGTTGGTACACTGTACCCTCATGCTGGAACGCATGAAGTTGTTGCCGCAGTCGTAGCAGGTGTAGACGGTGGCGGGACGATCGTAATCCACACCTACATGACGCAGCAGTTTCTTGCACTTGGGGCAGCGCAGCTCACCGTCCCACTGGTAGGTGGATTCGGGCGATATGTTGGCGCAGCGGAAATGGTGCAGTATGGCCTCCTGCTTTATGTTGGAGCTCTTGCACTTGGGGCAGCACTCCACGAACAGCAGGTGGCTGTCACCGCATTCGGGGCAGGTGTGTACGCGGTCTATCATGCGTATCTTCTCACTGAATCCAAGTTCCAGCATCTTGAGGTTGAACTTGCTGCGTTCCTCGTGATAGAGGGTCTCCTGGTTGTCATACCATGCCAGGAATACAGCAGAGTAGCCCTTTGCGTAACCGCGGATGGTGGTGTTGGTGTAGGTGAGTCGGCCTCGGCTTATATCGAACTTTACCATGTTGGCCAGGTTCTTGGCAGTGGAGCTAAGGCTCTGGCTGAGTTCGGTACGCATACGGAACTTGTTTATGTTGTTGTAGACGGTCTCAATGTAGTCGGTGAACTTGTCATCGAACGGCGATGAGCAGAATCCGTCAATCAGATACGCGGCAAAATGCATGAACTCCTCAAGCGCTGTGGTGGCAAAGAGGGGTTTGAGATAGCATTTCTGGGTACGTATGGGCGATGTCCAGCGTATGATAAGGCGGTTCTCCTCATAGGCACGGTGAGCTATATTTATGAATATGGCGTCAAAGTCATCGGCCTTGATGTCGGGCTCCTGGTCAATCTGCACGAGGTTGTTGATCATAAGGATCCTACGACCTAACTTGTTGGAGACTATATGATATCTACGCTCCTGGGGTTCCTGAGTCTTCTTTTTCATAGCTGCTCCTGATTTACGGTTACGGTATCGGGCCGGGCCACGGTTACAGTGTCAATAGCGGGCTTTTCCTGTTCCAGGATCAACTCGGCGCTGCTCCTGAGCACGTCGGCAATGGTCTTGTGTTTCTTGGGCTCCGGCTCGGTCTCAAGGGTGACTCCGTTCTCATCGACATACCACCAGTCACCTACGCGTGTGGTGACATCGGGTCCGAATTTCTTGACGCGGATACGTACCGGGACGCGGTCCACGGCAGCCCAGAAGGGGAGTGACTGGCCGGGGTCAGGCTTGAAAATGACCATGACGGCGGTGTATATGTGAGAGAGTGAGTTACGCAGTTCGGAGGGGAGTTCCTCGGTCCTGGCTCCAAGCAGCTGCACGGTGGCCGTGAAACTGATGTCGTCATTCACTATGATCTCGGCCTGGGTGTGGTTGCTGATCTTGTGCATGTCATTGGTCGGGATGTAGGCCATGACCTTCATGTTGCAGTTGCGCAGGTTCATGCTCTGAAGCTGCAGTACGGCATCGCCCTTGAATACCGGCATTCCCGAGGTACTCCATTTCTTGGTTACGACCGATGTGTCATAAGCCTGGACGTAACGTAGGGCGGCGCTTTTCATCATGGCGTCAATGACCACGTTGTCGCGGTTATCCATGTGCGAAAGGCCTGCGCGTCTCAGCGCCTGCGATGTCAGCGCGGTAATGGAGTCATAGACCGCGATCTTGCTCATGAGTACGTTGAGCTGCTCATCGGTCTCGGCAAGCTCGCGTTCCAGGTCCATCTTGTGTGAGTTGTCGGTTATGCCCAGCCTTATGTTGCGGTCCTCTTTCTTTATCTGGTCCTTGAGCTCTTTCTGACGTACACGGAGCACGTTGGCATCGAGTGCGGCGGTCATGGACTGAAGGCGCATGCTGCGGTCCTCGGCCTCCACCTCGTGACGGGAGTAGAGCAGGTCAAAGTTGGTGATGTTGCTCATGTAGATGTATGAGTAGAGGGTGTCGCCGGGAAGGACTATGTCTCCCTCCTGGGTATAATGCTCAACCACGAATATGTCATCGAGAGCACGGAAATAGTCGTAATCGGTCTGTATGTAGCCGTCAAACTCGGAATAGACTATGCGTCTGGCGGTATACAGGCCCAGGGCGGCGAGTATCACAAACAGGATCGAAGAGTAGATTATCTGCTGCGTCTGGATCTTGCGCCGACGGTAGTTGATAATCTCTTCTATCTTCTGGTCGGAGTGTGTTTCCTCATATTGGAAGTTCCTCATAGCTCCTTGGTTTTAATGGTTAAAGAATTCGCTCACCGGAACGTCTGTGAGATAGCTCTGGAGGTCGGCCAGCTTGAGGTCGCGACGGTAGGCATATTCCAGCAGGCCCTCCCAGATGGTGAGCAGGGTGTTGTACTCCTCCAGTCTCGTCATGCGGTCGTACTGCCCTCCGAGTGCCTCATAGGTGGCACGGCGGCGCTCTATGTAACTGCAGAACTCGTCGAGCCGCTGCTGTTCGGCGCTGATGCTACGGTTATACGAGTTTATATCCTGAAGGATTGAGCTGACTTCTTTCACGATTCGTTCAGTGACCTGTGCCTGACGGTATTCCAGGACGCTTTTCCTTGCCTCCGAGACACGACGGCGATTGCGGTTCTCGGAACTGAGCGGTATGCTGAATCCCACTCCGGCATCCAGGTTGTTCATATATCCGTGGTCCGTACGGGCGTACCAGGAGTAACGGACAAAGGGGTAGAGTGAGGCTGACTCGAACCATCTGATGCTCTGGGTGCGGCAATCGGTGAGTTCAATCTCCAGATTGACGGCCCTGATGTCAAGATGCGAGTTCCTTATGTGACCTATCACGGCAGCCGAGTCTATCTCCGTCACGTTCACGGCGACCGACGGCTCCACAGGTGACGGGGTCTCGGACTGCAGGACAGTGAGGCTGCGGCTTACCTCGGCCATCTGACGCAGATTGGAGAGTACGGCCGGCGACGATATGTCACCGCTGCTGAGCATATGGCTCTGTGCCTTTACGAGCATCTCCAGGTTGGCTGAGTGGTTACTGAGCAATAACAGGGCCGATGAGTTATAACGGTCCCTGAGTTCCAGCTTATAGTCGGTGATGGTCATGGCCAGCGACTCCTTCTCATACTGGAGCTGCTCCATCTCACCCTCCAGCTGCAGCTCGCGCATACGCAGCGAGCGGTTCACGATTGAGCTCTGGAACAGGTTCCAGCGCAGTTCAAGTTGGGCCTTTGCGGTGTAGGCCGACATGGGTTCATCGGAATCATATCCCATACGTCCGAGCGGACGGGCATATAGGTGACCGCTCAGTTCCAGTCCGTTACTGCTGTTGCCGAGCCTGATCTCAGCCTGTACGGCCTCATCGATCTCACGGATACGCTCGTGGTCGAGTGATTGCTCTGAAAGGGTGTGGATGACTGCCTCGGGGGCCAGTGCCATGAGTGAATCCATGGCGTTGAAACGGTTCTCGAAACCGCTCATCAAGCTCTCTGTCTCTTCCGGATCAGCATACTGAGCTGAGACTGGGAGAGACATGGCTGGGAGTATGCAAACGATAGTCCTGAAGAGCCTGTATTTTAAAGACAGATTGCTCATGACGCATGCCTTTTTGTTACACGTCTATGGGCAAATATAAAAAGTTGTTAATTTAAATGCAACTATTTGTATGAAATTTTTGTCTTTATGCAAGAAATGTCTCCAAATCATGGGGGTGATAGGGTATAATCTGCTCTCCAAGCACCCTGCAACCGCTCTCTGTAATAAGGATGTCATCCTCGATCCTGATACCTCCGAAGTCGGTGAATTCCGTGATTTTGTCATAATTCAGGAACTCGCTGTACTTATGCTCCGATTTCCACTTGTCTATCAGCACGGGGATGAAATAGATGCCGGGCTCATCGGTCATGACGAATCCGGGCTGGAGCCTGCGTCCCAGACGAAGGCAGTTGGTGCCGAACTGGTCCGACGGGCGCACCTCGTCATCGAATCCCACGTGGATCTGGCCCAGGCCCTCCATGTCATGTACGTCCATGCCCATCATATGGCCCAGGCCGTGCTGCAGGAACAGGGCATGGGCACCGGCGGCAACGGCATCATCGGTATTGCCGCGCATCAGGCCCAGCTCCTTGAGGCGGTCGGTCATGAGGCGGCATACATCCAGATGCATGTCCATCCATTTCATGTCGGGGCCGGCCTTTTCAATGACCAGGTCATGGCAGGCTTCGACAATTGAATAGATGTCAAGCTGTCTTGAGGTGAACTTGCCGCTTACAGGCATGGTGCGGGTGTTGTCGCTGCAGTAGTTGTTCACGGTCTCGGCGCCGGCATCAACCAGAAGCAGGCGTCCGGGCTCCAGCGGTGCGGGTGAGGGGTCACCGTGGAATATCTCGCCGTGCATGGTCACGATGCTGTTGAATGAGACCTTGGCGCCCTGGGCCATGGCTATTCCCTCCATGATTCCCGCAATCTGTTTCTCTGTCACGCCGGGACGGCAGTGTTTCATGGCGGCGGTATGCATACGGTATCCGATGGCCATGGCACGCTCAATCTCCTCAATCTCTCCGGGACTTTTTACGGAGCGCATGCGTACCACTGCATCAATCAGCTGGGCCGATGCGTTCTCCTTAAGCTTGAGGGGGTGTATTCCGAGCAGGTCGGAGAGCATTATCATGAGGTCGTGACGGTAGGGCGGGAGGAAGTGAATCCTACGGCCCTGACTGACAGCATTTTTTACTATAGTGGCGACATGGTCGTAAGGTGCTGAGTTCTCCACTCCGCACTCTGCTGCCAACTCCTTGACCGATGGCACGAACCCGGTCCAGATTATGTCCTCAATGTCAATGTCATCGCCCAGAAGCCATTCCCGGTTCTCATCGCAGTCAATCACGCCTATCAGCCCCTCGCGGTTCTGTCCAAAGTAGTAGAGGAAGGTGGAGTCCTGACGGAAAGTGTAAGCATTGTTCGGATAGTTGCAGGGTGCCTGGCAGTTGCCGGGAAGCAGTATGATACCGCTGCCCGTAAGGTCTCTCAGGCGGGCACGGCGCTGAGCGTATGTAAGTGCATCGAATAACATGGTTCGCATCAATGAATTTTTCCAAAATTACGTATTTTTGTGCGGTTCTAAAACAGATGTTCCTTTTAACTTGAGGCGGTTTTTCAAATCTTATAAGTGAAAGGACTTTTAAACTTATGATTATGAAACGTACATTATATACTGTGGTTCTGGCCCTGGTCCTGGGATGGACAGGCGCAAATGCAGCGGAGGTGTTCCGCAACGAGACTCTCAGATACGGCATGTATCTGGGTCCCATCAAGGCCGGTGAAGCC
>CACZCX010000046.1 GCA_902779875.1 uncultured Bacteroidales bacterium
AACCTTGAACTCCATGGTCTTGCCAACGAATACATCGTAGTCGCGGATGGGCTTTACATCGATCTGTGAGCCGGGGAGGAAGGCCTCGATGCCGAATACATCGACAATCATACCACCCTTTGTGCGGCACTTGATGTAACCCTTTACTATCTCCTGTGAGTCGAGAGCCTCGTTTACGCGATCCCATGAACGTGACTCGCGGGCTTTCTTATGTGAAAGAAGAAGCTGACCCTTCTTGTCTTCGGTGTTCTCAATGTAAACCTCTACCTCGTCACCTACCTTGAGGTCGGGGTTGTAGCGGAACTCGCTTACGGGGATGATACCATCGGACTTGTAACCGATGTTTACGATAACCTCGCGCTTGTTGATGGCTGTGACGATACCGTTAACGACTTCGTTGTCGGCAACCTTGTTCAGGGTGTTGTCATAAGCCTGCTCGAGCTGCTCTTTTGACATGCCTGTTGAGGCACTTCCGTTTTCAAAAGCATCCCAGTCAAATTCCTGAAGGGGAGCTACATTCTTTAAATCTTCCATTAGTTAAATTTTGAAACTAAGATAAAGTTAGACAATATGTTGTAAACACACGCCAAGGCCCTTGGGGCACTTAGCGGGCGCAAAGATACTACTTTATTATTTAAATAAAGAGAATTGGACGCAAAAAATTGAAATTCAGCTCAGAATCCCGCATCGAGAGTGTAGGGTACGCCCGATGCCGTGATGCCGGCGGCCTCAATCTCCACGTGCTTGGTGATGGAACTGTTGTAGAACTCAACCTGGGCGTTTCCATCCTCGTCGGTGATCACGTTGGGATCCCAGTAGAGGGTGCGGCGGTAATCCACGTCGCCCGGTATGGGACCGTTGGGATACTCGGGAGAGTAGAAACTGTAAGGCCTTGAGTATCCGTCAACTGTGGTGAAACGGACGCTGCGGTCGTATCGGTCAATCAGAGATTTCTGTCCTTCATTGTCCTTGAGCAGTATATCGACCATATAGACTCTGCGGTTGCGTATCCTCTGGGTCTCGTCATCTCCGCCTATGGTCTCGTCCCAGGTGTTGCTCCTCTTGAGGTTGTCCAGGAACAGGGGTGAGAGATTCCAGGCCTCGGTCTGGGGCATGGGATGGTCGTATATCATTATGCTCTTTATGTCACGTGAGTCAAAGTTGGCGGCCATGACGGAGGGGTCGTCGCGGAGTTCATCGTCTCCCAGATCCCTGGAGTCTTTCTCCAGGTCCCTGTACTTGTACTCGGTGTGGGCGTAGATATAGGCGTAGGTGTTGTTGATGAGCAGCTTGAGGTCGTAACGTGAGGGTGCGGACTGCTGCTGGTAATCGGAATACCGCTCCATCAGGTAACCGAAATTCACCTCATATCCCTTGTCCTTGAGATAGCCCAGCAGGTCTGTGGAGTAGTTGCCCTTGTCCAGTTCTGCCTCCACATCCTTGACCACGTCATAGGCCTGGAAGGTGTAGTAGTCAACAAATTTGCGCTGCTCCACGATCTCCACGTCAGGCAGTACCAGTCCTGTGGCTACGTTTATGATGGTGGGCAGGTTGTCATCCTTCTCAGCCTCGGTGACACCGGTGATCTGTCTTACGGATTTGGTGCGGAACTGGTTCTCGCCGGGCTGGTAAGCACGCAACATGGGCAGGCGGGACCTCTCGAACTGTATGGTTACATTGGGGGTGCGTGACCTCTTGCCGTCGGTCATGGGAGTGGCCCTGATGGAGAGTCTGGCCCTGTCATAGAACTGGGCTCCCATATCGAATCCGAAATATCCGGTCTCATCGGTCCTGTATGAATAGGATTCGGTCAGTGTCTTGTCCTGTGGCATGAGCGTGCCTCCGACCACTACGTTGCCGACCGGCTTCTTGCCGGAGTTGTCAAGTATCCATCCGTTCAGGCTCAGGCCCTTTTCCAGTCTGAATGTCTCTTTGAAGTCCGTAATGCCGGCCATCCTCTGCCAGTCGTATTTTTCCCATCCCTGTACCATGCAGAGCAGGTCAAGGGCGCTCAGACGATCCTCGTTCTGCGGGTTGAAATAGTAGAAGGGATCCTCGAGGAAGCCTTTAAGGTCCGATGACAGGAGCAGGTTGGTGCGCAGGTCATCGGTAAAGGCCGATGATATGTTGCGGCTGTCCTTTACCGACAGACAGAACCGGTCACGGAAGGGAGTACCGTTGCCGTCGGTGAGTCTGAATGAGAGCTGTATCTTCTCAAACGGGGCGTATGATGTCTTGTCGGAGCGGATGGTCAGCTGCGGAACCGGGATGTCGGGATTCTCGTGATAGAAGGAGCGGGTGGCCAGTATCTGTCCCCTGTCGTTGAAAAGGGTCATGCGTATCACTCCCTCGGGGAGCTGTGAGAGGTCGAACGTGTGGGTGTTGGTCTCACCCTGGACCTTAAGTGTGGAGAATCCGACCAGGTCGCCGCGGCAGGTCAGTGTCATGCCCAGCTCCTGTCCGTTGAACTGTGGAGTGGAGCGGAACGTGAACTCAATGCTGCGGGCATCGGGCTGTGAAGCCTCCACGGAGAATCCTGTCTGCTCGGCATCGGGCAGGCTGAATGAACGGGTCTTGTCACCGACGGTTATCTTTACGCTGTTCTTGCGTGACAGGGGCGTGAAGGTGAACGATCCCATTCCCTCATGGACGGTGCTGAAAGAGATTCCGGCATCCTCGAGGGTTCCGGTGGCCTGGACGCTGAGTCCGTTCTCACCCGTAACCTTGAATGCCACGCGGTTGGGCTGTCCTATGATGAGATGGCCTCCTTCGGGAAAGAACGAGACGTTTATATCCTTCTGCTTGGGAGTTTCGGGACGGATTGGACGGGTGTTGCCCTGGTACATGTTGATGACGGGCTTCTCCTCGTAGTATGATCCTTCAAGTTTGGGCTTCTCATACACGGCAAGAACGCGTGTGAACAGGGCTTCGGGGCCAAAGTTCTGCATGTAGTTGGTGTAGGCGCGTATCTCATAGAATCCGCTGGGGTAACCTACCACACCGCGGAGTTCGCGTGCCTGTGCGGTGCTTCCGTCCAGGAGGGCGAACGAACCGTCGGCCTGACCGGCCACGATCATGAGTTTCTCCTGCTTGAGCAGTGTTCCGTCGGGAGATATAAGGTCCACATAGAGTACGCGGCTCTCGGGTCTCTGAAGAGACGAGGCGTTGACTACGAAGGCCTTGAACCAGATGGTCTCACCCGAGTAGTATGATGTGTTGTCGAACTGCAGATATACCTTTTCCTGCGGGAAAATGTTGTTGAACTGATGAATGTTCCCTGCATATTTCATGAGGGAATCCACTACGCTGTTCTGACCGGAGCCTGAAGTGAAGGTCCCGACCAGCATGATGAAGGCAAACAAGATCCTCTGATAAGGCTTGGTCAGTAAGTTGATTTTCTTGGTCATGGATGAATATGATTACAGGTGCAAAAATAACAAAAAAGTAAAAAGTGATAGGCCTGTCCTATTTGATATTAGCATGAAAACCGATATATTTGCAGTCCGTTATGATATACGGATTTGACAACGACAAGTATCTTAGGATACAGTCCGAACACATCAAGGAGCGCATAGCTCAGTTCGGAGACAAGCTTTACCTCGAGTTCGGAGGCAAACTCTTTGACGACCATCACGCAAGCCGCGTGTTACCCGGTTTCCAGCCTGACAGTAAACTCAGAATGCTCAACCAGCTCAGTGAATATGCTGAGATAGTTATTGTAATCAGTGCCGTAGACATTGAGAAGAACAAGGTACGCAGCGATCTGGGCATAACCTATGACATGGACGTACTGCGCCTCAGGGAGGAGTTCCAGAGCCGTGGCCTTCTGGTAGGATCGGTGGTCATCACCCACTACAACGGTCAGTCCAGTGCCGATGCCTTCCGCGAGAGACTCAAACGTCTTGGAATCCAGACTTACGTACACTATATCATAGAGGGCTATCCCAACAACGTGGCCCTTATCGATTCCGATGAGGGATTCGGCCGCAATGACTATGTCAAGACCACACGTCCGCTTGTGGTCGTTACGGCTCCCGGTCCCGGAAGCGGCAAGATGGCAGTCTGCCTGAGCCAGCTTTATCAGGAACAGAAACACGGAGTGAAAGCCGGTTACGCCAAGTTCGAGACATTCCCCATCTGGAACCTGCCTCTGAACCATCCCGTAAACATAGCCTATGAGGCTGCCACGGCCGACCTTGACGATGTGAACATGATTGACCCGTTCCATCTCGAGGCTTATGGCAAGACCACTGTCAACTATAACCGTGACATAGAGATATTCCCTGTGCTCGATGCCCTGTTCAAGGGTATTTACGGTCACAATCCGTACAAGTCACCTACCGATATGGGCGTTAACATGGCAGGCTTCTGCATCAGCGATGACGAGGTGTGCTGCCGTGCCGCCAAGGACGAGGTGATTCGCCGTTACTACACCGCCCTGGGCGATATGGCCAGCGGCAAGACCAACGAGAGTGAGGTAAACAAGATAGCCCTGCTCATGAGTAAGGCCGGCATCACTACCGCCACCCGCCGTACCACCGTTGCCGCCAAGGAGCGTCAGGAGCAGACCGGTGTGCCATCGGCCGCGATGGAACTCTCGGACGGTACTATCATAACAGCCAAGACGACCGCACTGCTCGGCCCGAGCGCCGCACTCATACTGAATGCTACCAAGCATCTGGCCGGCATAGACCATAATGTAAAGCTCATACCGCAGAACATGATCGAGCCTATCCAGAAGACAAAGGTCTCATACCTGCACGGCAACAATCCCCGTCTTCATACCGATGAGGTCCTGGTTGCGCTCTCCATACTGAGCCAGCAGGACGAGAACTGCCGCAAGGCTCTCGATATGCTGCCTGAACTGCGCGGTTGCCAGGTTCACTGCACGGTGCTGCTGAGCGAGGTGGACCGTAAGATTTTCCGTAAGCTGGGCGTGGGCCTGACCTGCGATCCGGTCAAGAAGAAATATTTTCCTAACGGACAGTAAAAAGAGCGTCACGCCGGACTCAGGTGTACGGCGGTGACTTTAAATAGGGGGAGTATGATACGCGTACAGCTTTTTGATGACATGACTCTCTGCACCGATGCGGAGGTGGAGCGTATGATACCCCTTGTTCCTGAGCCCCGTCGTGGCAAGGCACTCGCCTTCAGGCACACGTTGGGGCGTTTCTGTTGTCTCAAGTCATACCTCATGCTCGCTGACCTGCTGCGCTCTGAATTCGGGATAGGTGAGTTCAGCCTGAGCATAGGCGGACACGGCAACCCCTATCTTACAGACAGGTCCGATGTCCATTTCAGTATAAGCCACTGCCGTAGTGCCATTGCGGTAGCTGTGAGTGACAGCCCCATCGGAGTGGATGTGGAGGCGTTCCGCAGTTTCAGTGACGGACTGCTCAACAAAAGCATGAACTCATCCGAGAAAGCCGCGATATTGGCATCGGAAGAACCTCAGGAGGCGTTCGCCTCGTTATGGACCCGCAAGGAGGCGGTATTCAAACTGCTTGGCACCGGTATAACCGATAACCTGCACGGTATACTGTCAGACAGGACAGCGACCGATACCATGGTCAACCGTGAGAAAGGTTATGCGGTATCGGTCGCTGTAAACGGTAGCAGATTCCCCGGTCAGGCAGGCTGGCTGTGATATTCCACCAGGCCTCCCATGGGGCTTGTCTCAATCTTTCCTATCGTCATACCAAGTGACTCGGCTGTCTCGGTCAGTTCGGCGGAGAAGCTGTTGGCAAGGGAGCCTACAAAATGTACCGGAAGCCAGGGCTTGTGGTAGTTTATCACGTTCCTGGTAAAGAACTCCGAGAAGCACTGTATTATGAGCTTGTGAACCTCGGGTATGCTCCTTTTCTCATAGAGGAAAGGTGAGAATCCGGCTATGTATCGGCTCGGAAGAGGCTTGCGGTAGACATTCTCAATGATAATATCCTTGGTGAGCGAGTAACGCTGCATGAACTCCTGGCTTACGGATTCGGGGAGCTGACGTTTCAGACAGTCGCTAATAAGGCGGCGTCCAAGTGCGGCGCTGCTGCCTTCATCGCCCAGTATGTATCCCAGGGACGGGACCTGGTCCACTATATCCTTTCCGTCAAACAGGCATGAGTTGGAACCTGTACCCAACACGCAGGCCACGCCCTCGGCATGACCGCACAGGGCACGTGCCGCTCCGAGCATGTCACTGTCGACCGATATCGCGGCCTTTGGGAAAAACTCACTGAGAATAGCGGCCATCTGTGCACAGATGGTCTCAGTGGCACAGCCGGCTCCGTAATAGAATACCTCGCTGACACTACCGGGGTCTATGCCCTGGATGTTCTTTATCAGTTCGTTCTCTATTATTCTCCTGATCTCATCGATAGGCTGGTGGCAGGGGTTTAAGCCCTGTGTCTTGAGGATACGGAGATCCTGCATGGTATTGAAGAATCCCCAGTCTGTCTTGGTGGATCCGCTGTCAACTGCGAGTTTCATCTTGTTTCTTTCCAAAGTCGGGTTCGTATTTTATAAAAGCCGATACCAAACAGGTTACGGCACAGCATCCAATCACCCAGATGAAGAACCATCTGTATCCCATCAACTCCTGAAGCTTGCCTGATATCATGCCGGGCAGCATCATGCCCAATGCCATGATTCCGGTGCTTATGGCATAGTGTGAGGTCTGATGTTCGCCGCGTGCAAAATACATCAGGAACAGGGTGTACGCGGTGAATCCGAAACCGTAGCCTATCTGCTCCAGGAACACGCAGCTGCTTATGAGCGGCAGGTTCTGTGTGGGCATCCAGCTCAGATATACATATACCAGGTCAGGTACCGAGATGGCGGCCACCATATACCATATGCATTTCCTGAGTCCGAACCTGGAGAGCGTGATGCCTCCCAGTATTCCGCCCAGCAGCAGTCCTATCACTCCGAGCGTACCCTGGGCGAAACCGATCTGGCCGGTGGTCAGTCCCAGTCCTCCTGCATCTATGGGGTCGACCAGGAACAGCGGGGCTATCTTGCCGAGCTGGGCTTCGGGGAAACGGAACAGCAGTATGAACAGGAGCGCCGGTATGATATCGGCCTTACGGAAATAGCTCACGAATGTCATGCCGAACTCCCTGAGGATGTTACGGCCCGATATACCTATGGTGCAGTCTGCCACGGGATGCGGCAGGATGTAGGAGTGGTAGAGCCAGAGCAGTATCATAAGTGCGCCGGCTATCATGAATCCCAGGGTCCAGGCGCGGACCGTGGAGCCGAAAGTCTTCTCAAAGTAACCCACCAGGATGAGCAGGCCACCCTGTCCTGCAATCATGGCTATACGGTATGCGGTGTTCCTTATACCCACGAACAGGGACTGCTCGCCCTCGTCCAGACCGAGCATGTAGAATCCGTCGATCGATATGTCATGGGTGGCGGAGCTGAAAGCCAGCAGCCACATGATGGTGAGTGACCATCTGAAGAAGTTGGTCGCGTTAAGCGTCAGTCCCACGCCTGCCAGTCCCGCTCCCAGTATGAGCTGGGTGAGCAGCAGCCACCAGCGTTTGGTCTTGACCAGGTCCACGAACGGGCTCCAGAACGGTTTGATGACCCACGGCAGATACAACCAGCTGGTATAGAGGGTCACGTCGGCCACGCTTATGCCCAGCTGTCTGAACATGATGCCCGATACGGTGACAATCAGCACGTACGGTAGTCCTTCGGCAAAATAAAGTGTGGGAACCCATGCCCACGATGCTCTCGGTGATGCCATTTACTTTGCAGGGATAGCCTCTTTCAGTTTGTCGATAACAGCCTGGCGAGCCTCGGGGGTGGGGTTGCGCTTAAGGGTCGTGCCCTCAACCAGGTTAAGGTCGGGATACTGTTCCTTGAGCTTGTTGTACGAGTTGGTCAGGTTGCTGCTGCCTGAGGTCGAGAATATGATTACGGTCTTGCCCTTAAGGTCATTCTGCTCAATGAATGTGTTGATGATATTGGGTGCTGCATCGCCCCAGATGGGGAATCCTATGAACACTACATCGTAACTCTTGAGCTTTTCGGGCTTAGCCTTGATCTCGGGACGGAATGACTTGTCGGCCATCTCCTTGAAGGCGCGTGCCTCGCGGTTGCCCAGGTTTACGTCTTCGGCGGTGTAGGGCTGTGCACCCTCGATCTCAAAGAGGTCGGCACCGGTTGCTGCGGCAAGCTCCTGTGACAGGGACTTGGTTATACCTGAAGCTGAGAAATAGGTGATGAGTGTCTTGGGCTCCTTTGCTGAGCATACTGCCATTATCATGGCTGCGAATGCAAGAATAAGGGTTTTCTTCATAATTATTGATTTTCTGATGTCTTTACTTGAAGGGTTAGCCTTTTACGACGCGAATATATGAATTATTCCTCATGAATGGGAATCCTGTTAATAATTAAATAGGTCGTGAGGTGGGGTATGGGAAGAAATTTAAAAAAATCATCAAAAATTTAATGATTTAGATTGCCATTTAAAAATTTAAATATACATTTGCATCGAAAACAATTGCAAATGTTATGAAAGAATCAAAGAAATCCATTCAGGAGCTTACCAAGGCTGAACTTGAGATAATGCAGATAGTGTGGAGCCTGGACGGCGAGTTCGTGATCCGTGATGTCCATGAGAGGATGCAGGATCCCAAGCCTGCATACAGTACGGTCACTACTATAATCAGGATACTTGACACCAAGGGTTTCCTGTCACACAAGACCTACGGTCACAGTAACGTCTACAAGGTTGAGGTGACAAAGGAGGAGTATACCGACTCTTTCATGCACGGTGTGCTGAACTCCTTCTTTGGAGGTTCGCTGAGCGGACTGGTAAACTACTTCTCCGCCCGCAAGTCAATCTCCACCCAGGAGACTGACGAGATTCTCAAGATACTCGATGAAGATAAAAAGTAAACAGCCATGCGTCCGGTCATAATCTACATAATTGAAACGTTCCTTTGCAGCGGCCTTTTCCTTCTGTTCTACCGCATGATGATAATGAAAAAGGTCAGTTACGGATTCTGCCGCCGCTATCTGGTAATTACCATGATCCTGTCGGTAACGATCCCGTTCCTTAACGTACCCCTCTATCCGGCTGAGACCATCTACATGAATGTACCGGTCATGACCGCACCCGAGGAGAATGTGGAGAGCACCACCGTGCTTAAGCCTTCGGCCTCAACAACTGCGTTTCATGATGAACCGGATTCAAGAGGAGGGCTGACTGAGAATGTCACTCAGGTCAAGATGAGTCCCATCGATAAATGGAAGTTGTTCTTTGCATCGGTTTATGTGACCGGTATGGTTCTCTCCCTTGTCATAGTCGCCTGGGGCATGATTGCAGTGGCGCTGATAAGACGCAGGTCCAGGATAGAACATACGGAGCAGTATGACCTTGCGGTAAGTGACCGTGTGGAGACTCCTTTCACATTCATGCATACCGTCTATATGGCCTTTGAGTCCGATGAAAAGACGCGGGCGCATATACTGAGCCATGAATCAAGCCATGTGCGTCACCGCCACTCGGTCGAGAGGCTCATCATGTCGATACTGCGCTCGCTCTACTGGTTCAACCCGTTCATGTGGATTGCCGAGCGACGTCTGGAGGAGGTTCAGGAGTGGCAGGCTGACCATGACGCCCTTGAAGACGGATATGATCTTACAGAATATAGGATATCAATTATAAAACAACTCTTTGGCTGTGATCCGGAGATGGCTTCAGGGTTGAAAAGTACATTTACCAAAAAAAGATTTTTACAGATGAAACAACCAGAAATCAAAGGCGGATCAGGACCCGAGGCCCTTTTCGCGACTCTCCTTGCTGCATTCCTTTTCATATGTTTCGGATGCGGACCGGGCCATTTCAGCTCGCCCGTAAAGAATCAGGGATCCCGTATTGAATTCAAAGACTTCATATTGTCGGCTGACCATTTCTTTGACGCCGATTATGAGGCTGGCGTCCTGACAAGGCGTCATTACGTGAACTACAAGTCCGATGCTACCAATCTGAACAAGGAGAGCGTCGAGATCTATGAGAATTTCAACTTGAAGTATCCCGTCACGATTGCCGTAAACGGTGCCGATACCGCGTCATCTCCCAATGACAGGGCCCTGAGATGGGTGGATGAGTCCACCACAATAATCATAGGTCACAAGAAATCCACTCTTGAGGAGTTCAAGGCTCTAAAGGAGGGCGAGTACGGCAGGATCATATACAACAAGCCCCGCGGCAAGCAGAAACAGTTCGCTTTCGTATATGTGGAGAAGAACCGGTATGATGAGGTGCCCTCGTATAACTATGAAGTCATGGTTGACAGGCCGGACCTGGAGGATATGAGTGATGTAATTTCTCCTCATGGCTTCGGGTTCTATGAAGGGGTGTTTGTCTATCAGACGGATAAGTGCAATGTGGCTGTCCCTGAGGCCAAGTTCGTGATTGACGGAGAGAGGGTTGACTATGACACGTTCCGTGACTACCTCATGCACAATTCCTTGGGCGGACTCAATATATTCAGGAACGATGCTGCCAGGAAACTGTTCGGTGACGATGCATGGGAGGTAGTGGAGATCAATCATAAACGAAGGACCATGTTCATCAGCTATTTCCAGAATGAAAACGGGGAACCGGTTCCCACATTGGGGTATGGAGGAAAAAAGTCATACAGTTATGATGAGATCGCTCAGGCTGTCAATGATATAAAGGAGGCCAACAGGGCAGCCGGAGAACTGACATTGATAAGGTTCCGTGTCGAGACTTATGTACCCGACAGTACCTATATCGACCTTATCAATAAGTGCATAGGACATGATGAAGACGTAAAACTCCTTCTGCTGCGTTTTAAGGATACAATAAAGAAGGAGAACGGAGTGACTATACATTACCAAACGTCCACCGATAAGATAGGCGGATAGACCTGAAAATACTCTCCCTTGTTTGCAGCCGGTCCGGGCATCCCTATGGGGTGTCCGGATCAGCCTGTGAAATGCATAACGGCATAATACCTGAGAATC
>CACZCX010000047.1 GCA_902779875.1 uncultured Bacteroidales bacterium
CCCGCTTAACAGCGAATAGAGGTAGATCCGCTAGCTCAGCAGGTAGAGCACATCCCTTTTAAGGATGGGGTCTCGGGTTCGAACCCCGAGCGGATCACCAACAAAAAACGAGTCTGAAATCATCTGAAAGCTTGCTTTCAAGGGAGTTCAGACTCGTTTTTTGTTGTCTGATGGCCCGTGGCAGGGCCAGGGGTCATCAGACAAATCTGTCCAGGGGACTGGGCAGATTTGGTGATAACTCCGTCTAAATCAGGATAATTATATATATTTGCACAAATCACAAAACCCAATAGCCGCGTATGAGAAAATCATTCCTCCTTTCATTGCTCCTGTTAATACAGCCAACAATGAGCCTTATGTTTGCACAGAGTAAGCCCAATGCGGGTGATATCATCTATGGAGTAGTGTCCGACGACAACGGTCCTGTTGCATCGGTCAAAGTCCTGGAAAAGAATGATGAAGGCCGTGTGGTGTCACAATCTGTCACTGATAACAATGGCGCTTTCTCATTCAAGCTCGTCAATCCGGATGACAGGATTTCTGTCAGCTACAAGGGATATCTGACAGTAGATTCGCTCATATCCAAAACTCACTTTGAGATTAAGCTGAAAGAGGATCCGGAATCAGGAAAGATAACGGATGGCCCCGGCGCATAGGGCTGCCTCCAATCCCCCCAAAAAAGAACAGGGTAGCATCACTGCCCCCCTGAACCCCGAAAACCGTTGTTCCGATGAACCGGTAACAACCAATCTTCTCTCCTTGTTTGCGGTGGCAAAAGTAATACTTAATCTGCAAGTTTGCAACGATAAAATGATAAAGTGACGAAAAGGGGTCTGACCCCAATCCGTCACTTTTTGATTTCCTCAAAGTCCACGTACTCACCCTCGGAATCATCGACGACTTTCTGTTTGCGCCTGTCGCGCCGTCGTATAGTCTGTCGGCCGGAGTCGTTTCCCTTGTCTTTGCTGCCCTTCTTGAATAGTCCTATTATCCCTCCCAGGATGGTAACCAGAAGGTCACGAGCAAACGTAAGTACTGCCAGCAGCACGAACCCGAGAAGGAAGAGTATTATAATAATGGTAATGATCATCAGTGTGTCTTATTTGCAAACATAACGGCAAAAGCCGTGCCAGGGGCATTAATGCCGACCTTTTGTCAGAATTGACAGGATAATATACCATCCGATGACAGCGGAGAGGCCCTGTCTGCCCAGGACTATCAGTATGAGTACTGACACCAGAAGGAATATGAACCTGATCTTGTTGTCGCTCCAGCTGAGGTTCTTGAACTTGAGCGAGAACATGGGGATCTCACTGACCATAAGGCCGGCGAAGATTATTACAAGCACTCCCAGAATCCAGGGAGCGGCGGGAATTGCGTTGAGGTCCATCTGGAACAGACCGCCCCAGAAAAGGGCGTTGGCGGGAACTGCCAGTCCCAGGAACGATGTGGTCTGACGCTCGTCAATGTTGAACTTGGCAAGACGCAGGGCTGCGAATGTAACGAGCGCGAATCCGATGTAGGGATAGAACTGCGTAAGCCAGTCGCAAGGATAGGAGAGGCCCTTGAGTGCGGTAAAGCAGAGCACTGAGGGGGCAAGTCCGAAAGTCACGAGGTCTGCCAGGGAGTCAAGCTCCTTGCCGATGGGTGAATATGCCTTGAGCAGACGGGCGGAGAGTCCGTCACAGAAATCAAAGAGTGCGCCCGATACGATCCACAGAAGAGCGTGCCAGGGTTCGCAGTTGAAAGCTGCTATGACTGCCATGCAGCCTGAGAGCAGGTTGCAGCAGGTGAGTGTGTTTGGAATATGCTTTGTAACGCAGTTTGCCATTATCATGATAATTTAGCCAGGATCGAGATATCGGCGGTGACTTTCTGGTCCATCTTGACACAAACCAGTGAATCCACGGGCAGATAGATATCGACTCTGGAACCGAACTTAATAAATCCCAGATGGCGGTTGATGCGGGCCTCATCGCCGGGCTTGCAGTAAGTGACTACTCTGCGTGCCAGGGCGCCTGCTATCTGACGCAGCATCACCTCCTTTCCGTCAGGGGTCTCTATGACCACCATGGAGCGCTCGTTCTCGGTGCTGGCCTTGGGCTTGAAGGCGGCGTAGAAATTGCCGTCCTGATGCTCGACCTTGGTCACTTTTCCGTTTACGGGGAACCAGTTGGCATGAACGCTGAACACGCTCATGAATATGGAGATGACTATGCGGCGGTCATTGAAATACTCGGTCTCGTCAACCTCCTCTATGGCTACGATAGTACCGTCGGCAGGTGAGATTACAACACCCTGGGTGTCATCGCTGGGAAATATCCTGACGGGGTTGCGGAAGAAATAGATGAAGAACCATCCGAACAGGACAGAAAGTCCCAGAACCACGTAAGACCACCATCCTGAAAGTGACTGAATCAGAAATAATGGCAGATTTAGAACGAGAATGATAAGTCCTACAAGAATAAGGGTCTCTTTACCTTCAGGGTTGATGGTAGTTATTTTTCCGTTGTTCTCAGCCATGTTCTGAATGCCTTTTGATTGACAAAGATATTACATTTCGTGAAATAATGGCATACTTATTGCATTGTATTTTTCAGTGCCTGAAAGAGCTCTGGCCGGGAGCCCGGGGGATTGTTGAAAACTTGGGCAGCCACTTCTTGTGGCAAACGGCCAATGGGAGTAACTTTAAAAAAATTTTCAGCCGGATAGACTTATGCAGGAATTCGTACATCTTCATGTTCATACACAGTACTCTCTGTTGGATGGCCAGACCAATATCAAGAAGTTGGTTGACAAGGCTATAGCAGACGGTATGCGCGGTGTTGCTGTGACCGATCACGGTAACATGATGGGCATTAAGGAGTTCAAGAACTACTGCGACAAGGTCAATGACAAGCTCAAGGAGGAGGGCAAGCACTTCAAGCCAATCATCGGCTGTGAGGTCTATGTGGCCCCCCGCCGTAAGGAACAGCGTGAGAGCAAGGAACTGGACGGCGCCAACTACCACCTCATACTCCTGGCCAAGAACGAGAAGGGTTATCATAACCTTATCAAGATCGTGTCAAGGGCCTGGATGGACGGATTCTATTCACATCCGCGTACTGACAAATACGACCTGGAGAAATACCACGAGGGTATAATATGCTGCTCTGCATGTCTTGGCGGCGAGGTACCCAAGCTGATTACCGCCGGCCGTATAGATGAGGCAGAGAAGGTGGTGGAGTGGTTCCATAACCTGTTCGGTGACGACTATTATCTTGAGCTTCAGCGCCACAAGGCCACCGTGCCCAACGCCAACCATGAGGCGTTCCCCCTCCAGCAGAACGTGAACAAGCATCTCATAGAGATGTCACGTAAGTTCGGAATCAAGCTGGTATGCACCAACGATGTCCATTTCCTTGATGAGGAGAATGCCGATGCCCACGAGCTGCTCATATGCCTCTCAACCGGACGTACTCCCGATGACCCCACCCTGATGCGTTACTCCAAACAGGAGTGGTTCAAGACCACCGAGGAGATGAACCGCCTCTTTGAGGATGTGCCCGAGTCACTTGAAGGTACGGTAGAGATACTTGACAAGGTTGAGGAGTATTCCATCAACCATCCGCCCATCATGCCTAACTTTGAGATCCCGGTGGAGTTCGGAACGGAGGAGGAGTACCGTCAGCGTCTGACTGAGGAGGACCTGTTCAAGGAGTTCACCTGCAATGAGCACGGTGAGACCGTCATGTCCAAGGAGGATGCCGACAAGAAGATAAAGAAACTGGGAGGATACGACAAACTCTACCGCATCAAACTGGAGGCTGATTATCTGGCCGAGTTGACATTCAAGGGCGCCAAGGTGCGCTACGGTGACCCCATACCCGAGAGCGTGATGGAACAGCTCAAGTTCGAGCTCCACATCATGAAGACCATGGGTTTCCCGGGATACTTCCTCATTGTGCAGGACTTCATCAACGCAGCCCGTACGGAGCTGGGAGTATCGGTAGGACCGGGTCGTGGATCGGCCGCAGGATCGGCTGTGGCGTACTGCCTGGGTATCACGCAGATAGACCCCATCAAGTATGACCTGCTGTTCGAGCGTTTCCTTAACCCTGACCGTATATCGCTCCCTGATATCGATGTGGACTTTGATGATGATGGCCGCGGACGCGTGCTGCAGTGGGTGACTGAGAAATACGGAAAGGAAAAGGTGGCTCATATCATCACATACGGCACCATGGCAACCAAGATGGCCATCAAGGATGTGGCCCGCGTGCTGGAGGTGCCGCTGGATATATCGAACAACCTCTGCAAGGCCATTCCTGACCGTCTGCCCGATGATCCCAACGGCAAGCCGCGTAAGATGAATCTGAGCAACGTGCTGGAATGTGTGCCGGAACTGCAGCAGGCAGCCGCCTCGTCCGACGAGAAACTGCGTAAGACCATCCAGTTCGCAAAGATGCTTGAGGGTAACGTACGCGGAACAGGCGTACATGCCTGCGGAACCATCATATGCCGTGATGACGTGACCGACTGGGTGCCTGTCTCATGGGCGACCGATAAGGATACCGGCGACCGTCTGCTGGTGACCCAGTATGAGGGTAGCGTGATTGAGGATACCGGCCTTATCAAGATGGACTTCCTGGGCCTCAAGACCCTCTCCATCATAAAGGAGGCCGTTGAGAATATAAAGTCAAGTCTGGGCATAGACCTGGATATAGACTCCGTACCGATTGATGACCCCAAGACCTTCCAGCTCTACTGCGAGGGCCGTACCATAGGAACGTTCCAGTTTGAATCGCCCGGTATGCAGAAATACCTGCGCGAGCTCCAGCCTGGCGTGTTTGAGGACCTCATAGCCATGAACGCCCTCTACCGTCCGGGACCTATGGATTATATCCCTGACTTCATTGACCGTAAGCTGGGCCGCAAGCCAATCGAGTACGATATTCCGGTCATGGAGAAATACCTCAAGGATACCTACGGCATTACCGTGTATCAGGAGCAGGTCATGCTGCTGTCACGACTTTTGGCCAACTTTACCCGTGGTGAGAGTGATACCCTGCGTAAGGCCATGGGTAAGAAACTCAAAGACAAGCTGGATCACCTCAAACCCAAGTTCATTGAGGGCGGCAAGGCCAACGGACATGACCCCAAGGTACTTGAGAAGATCTGGGCCGACTGGGAGAAATTCGCATCATACGCATTCAACAAGTCACATGCCACCTGCTACTCATGGGTGGCTTACCAGACCGCATACCTCAAGGCGAACTATCCATCGCAGTATATGGCGGCCGTGCTGAGCCGTGCCGGTGATATAACCGAGGTCACCAAACTCATGGACGAATGCAAGTCCATGGGCATAAACGTACTCGGGCCCGATGTGAACGAGAGTGTGCCCCGTTTCGGTGTGAACGCCAAGGGCGATATCCGATTCGGTATGGCATCGGTCAAGGGAGTGGGTGAGAACGCGGTAGCGGCCATAGTTAACGAACGTAAGGCCAACGGTCCGTTCAAGAGCATATTCGACTTTGTGCAGAGGGTTAACCTGAGCGCCTGCAACCGCAAGAACATAGAGTGCCTGGCCATGGCCGGAGCATTCGACTGTTTCCCTGAGATAAGACGTGAGCAGTTCGTGCAGCCCTGCGGCAAGAACGAGGTGTTCTCCGATATCCTGGTCCGTTACGGTACCAAGTACCAGACCGACCGCATGGAGTCACAGTTCTCGCTGTTCGGTGACATGGGTCATACCGACCTGATTGCCACTCCATCCATACCTGATGCACCCGAGTGGCCGCTTCTGGAGCGGTTGAACAGGGAGAAGGAGCTGGTAGGAATCTATCTGTCGGCCCATCCGCTCGATGAGTACCGTGTCATACTGGAGAACGTATGTAACGTGGGTATGGCGCAGATGGATGACCGTGCGGCTCTTGTGAACAAGGAACTGACCATGGGAGGCGTGGTCACCGGAGTCCGTGAGACACGTACCAAGACCGGCAAACCATGCGGATTCACCCGTATAGAGGACTTTACCGGTTCCACAGAGATTGCGTTGTTCGGTGAACCGTGGCTCAAATGGGCTAATATGATGAAGGAGGGAAACTACCTCTTTATCAAGGCTCAGTGCCAGCCTTACAAGTACAATCCCGAGAGAGTTGATTTTGTGATCAACTCCATAGAGCTGCTGCAGGATGTCAAGGACACGGCAATCACCAGCATGACCCTGACCATGCCTGTATCGGAAATAGACAAGGAGTTCGTGAGCGATCTGGATACCCTTACCAGTCAGGAGGGCAAGACAACGCTCAAGTTCGTATTTACAGACCTTACACAGGTGGAGAACAAGGTTTCTCTGACGGCGGGTAACAGACGGATCACGGTTACCCAGGAGCTTGTGAACTACCTGAAAGGCAGAGAGACAATAAAATTATCATTTAACCAATAAACAATCAGAACATGGAAATTGAGATTACCAGTCAGAATTTTGAAGAGATCAAGGCACAGGACAAACCCGTGCTGATTGATTTCTGGGCTACATGGTGCGGACCGTGCAAGCGTCTTGGTCCCATCATTGAGGAGATTGCCGCAGAGTATGACGGCAAGGCTATTATAGGTAAGTGCGACATAGAGGAGAACGATGAACTCACCGAACAGTTCGGTATCATGAACGTTCCTACTGTCGTATTCCTTAAGGGTGGTCAGGAGGTTGACCGTGTTGTCGGCCTGGCTATGAAGAATATCTATCAGGATAAACTAAACGCACTGCTCTGATTATGGCACAGGATGAGTTTCTTGAGGATGACCTTGACGATCAGAAGACCGTTGAGTACATCAAAAACGCACTTCCGCAGGAACTCAAGGAGAAATATTCCGATGACACCCTCTATTACATCCTGGATGTCATAAACGACTATTTCACCACCAGCGGTGTGCTAGACCAGGAGCCCGATGCCGATGGCTGTATAGACATAGACAACGAAGCTCTGGTGGAGTATATCATCAAAGAGGCCAAGAAAGACAAGATAGGTTCATTCCCTGCCGATGAGATAATCCTCATCGTGGAGGCTGAGGCCGATTACGTTGATTCTCTGGGAGAATGAGGCCGACAAAAAAGAGGATGACTAGACATTTTAGTCACCCTCTTTTTGTTTACCACAGGTTCAGGCGTTTTTCCTTGGGAATATAAAGCTTGTCTCCTTCCTTCACATCAAATGTCTCGTACCATGCATCGATGTGGGGTAGGGCTCCATTAACGCGCCATCTGGCGAGCGAGTGAACATCAGTTGTGGTGAGGTGGTGAATCTCTGCTTCGGTGATGTTCTGCGCCCATACGTTGGCGTATGACAGAAAAAACCGTTGGTCGGCAGTAAAGCCGTCGATGGTTGGCAGCGGCTGTGTCTTGGTCGCGTTTTTGTAGGCTTTCCAAGCCACCTGAATCCCACCGTGGTCTGCAAGATTCTCGCCTAAGGTCAAGCGTCCGTTGGCATTCAGTCCGGGCAGCACATCAATGGAGTCAAAGAATTCGGCATACATGTCGGCCTTTTCATTGAATTTCTCGACGTCGCTGTCCGTCCACCACTCGCGCATGTTTCCATCCTTGTCATAAAGGCGGCCCTGGTCGTCAAAACCGTGTATCATCTCGTGGCCGATGATTACACCGATGGATCCGTAGTTTACAGCATCGTCGGCTTCCATGTCAAAGAACGGGGGCTGCAGGATACCAGCCGTGAAACAGATTTCATTGTTGAAAGGATTATAATATGCATTGACAGTCTGTGGTGATATTAACCACTTGTCCGGGTCTGTGGGCTTGCCGGCTTTTTCCTGTACCATCAGAGCTTTATTAAAACGCTGACATTGGATAATATTCTCCAGATAGGACTTGTCTGGGTCTATGTGCAAATCACTCATATCCGTCCATTTGTCGGGATAGCCCACCTTCACGCTGATTGCGTTCAGTTTTTCTTTTGCAGCGGTCTTAGTGGCATCGCTCATCCATTCCTGTGCGTCGATACGCTCTCTGAGTGCAACTTTTAAATTGCTGATTAACTGCAGAATGCGTTCCTTGGCTGCAGCCGGAAAATATTCCTCTATGTAAAGCTTGCCAATAGCCTCACCTATCTGTTTATCCAACTGACTTATGGAACGTTGCCAGAGCGGGTATTCCTTTTGACTTCCCGACAACACACGTCCAAAGAATTCAAAGTAGATGGTATGCGTCGTATCGTCAAGGTATTGGGCGTATTCTTTTATCTGTTTCCACTCCATGTAGTCGCGGTATTGGGTAGTGGTCATTGTACTGATGAGAAGATTGGCACCGGCCATGAATTCAGGCTGTCCCACCACCAATTCCTGGATGTGTACCGACTGAAAGCCCATTGCATTCATCACCGTTTCCAGTCGTATGTTGGGGTAAGCGGATTCGAATTGTGTCAGCGTCATTTTATTGTAGTTGGCCATTGGGTCGCGTAGTTCGGTATTCGAGCGACTGACTTTGGCCAGTTCTGTCTCAATATACATGATGTTCGTCATCTTTTCCTGAGCCTGCTCAGGAGTAAACCCGAATCGTTGAAACAGTTTTATTATGTTTTGCATGTATGCCTCCCGGATACTGACTGTCGCATCATCAGTATCAAGATAGTACTCTTTCTGTTTAAGCGCGGTTCCGCCTTGCGCGACTTTCAGTATGTTCTGGGAGGAGTTTTTATCATCGGCATCGAAATCAATATCCATAAAACCGGAATAACCCTGTGGTGCCAATTGTAACTGTACCATGAACAGCTGCTCCTGTGTAGCGGCCTGCTCCAATTGCCTGATAATACCCATCAGAGGCTCCACGCCTTCACGGTTGCGCCGGAGGCTGTCCAAAGCCAAACGATAGATGTCGGCCAGTTTCTGCTCTGTCGTGCCTGAGGCATAGGTGTTGTTCAGTGATTCATCCATAATGGTCTTGATACGCCTGTTGTTCTCCTCACTCAGCTGTTCAAATCGGCCGTAGCGGGAATAGGCGGCTGGCAGCGGATTATTGGTCATCCAACCTCCACAGGCATATTGGTAGAAGTCGTCAGCCGGGCGTACCGACCTGTCAAGGTTTTCTAAGTCAATTCCTGACGCTTTCCTGTCAGGAACAAACGGTTTGTCATCTATGTCCGAGCATGATGTCAGCCCAGACAAAACGGTAAATGTGACGACTGCAAGTTTAATTATATACTTTCTCATGATTCTGTCTGGTGGTTATTTTATAAATACTGTCCTATTGCCCTTTATATAGATACCCTTGCGCTCGGGTATGCCCTCAATGGGACGTCCCAGAAGATCATGGTAAGGCTCATCCGTTGCGGTGGCGGGTGGATTCAATACGTCGGTATAATTGACATTGAACTCATATGTATGATCGGTATTGTCTTCCAGTAAAAGACCATCAACCAGATTACCCAGATAGCTATCCACATAGTACAGACCGTCTGACGATATGTTTATCGGCACCTGCCAGTTGAACAGATAGTTACCTTTACCTCCTTTCAGAGGCAGGTCCTTGAGATACTCCCTTATTTCATCGCGAACAAAAAAGGTTTCAAGTCTCACGTGATTACGAAAGAACCGTCCTTTAAGGCAAATGCTGTCCGAAGGTATCCAGTAGGGCATTTCAACACCAGGTTTGTCCCTGAACTCGATGTTATAGAACCACTCATCACCTACATGTGATACCCAACTGTTGTTCTCCAGATATCTTTCGTAATTTACAAGAGTGTCATTATCCAGTTCCAGATCAAAGGTCCCCGAATAGTATGCGTCGTCGCTAAGCTGGAATCTTACCAATCCGCCTTGTCTGGGTACGAATGAGAATGTAACCTGTCCGGTATCATTTGCCCTTATATATGCTCCACTGCTCATCTTTTCTCCTTTTTTAAATGGGGTTGAAGAGCTGAGAGTATCCTTATTGATGTGACCATAATACAATGGTGTAAGATATATTCTATTAATATAATCCATATCATTCTGATTACGGACAATCACAGTCACGTCACTGCGCTCTCCAAGACGTCCGGTGCCTTTTGTTATTGATCCGTCAATACATTCCAGTGATTCCATTCCATACAGCCTTATGTAGAATAATCCGCTTGAGGTACGTCCAGCCACTAAATGATTATCTATTGGCGGTATTACTCTCCATTCATCAGCTGGTTTACGCAGACGGAACATTGGGTAGAGCACAAGAGAATCACCCGGTTGAAAGAGAGTGGTATCAATTTTCACAACATAATAATTAATACCTACGTGTAATATGCTGTCTCGAGGGTCACCTATAATAGTCGGATCCGGGTGACCTTTATGGTCAATGGTTCCTAAAGCAAAGTCTAATGTGGTGCTCCAGCCATCTAACTGGTTATATTTAAAATCAAATACTACTGTATTTGCATCTTTGAGAAACATTTTTTTCGATTGGGATGCTTCCGGGAGGAATTCCTGGTTTACGGGCTCGATCTTTTCGGTAGGACAGATATGAATAATTGCAAATTGATTAACGTTGAATCCAATCCCGCTGCTGCCGTAGGCTGCACTTGTGCTGTTATACGGGTTAAGAACCGACAGGGCAAAATAGCCGTCGTCATTGCCTCCCCACCCCCAGTTTATATGAAACAGACCGTTTGTGTCATACCCGTCACAGACAAATGCGTGACCTTCTTTGTCGCTGCTGCCGCAATAATAGACCGGCCGGCCGGCTGTCAATTCCTGATAAATAAGATACTCCCACGAGTCAATGCTGGGTGAGGCACTTCTATACAAATCTTGGGCTGATTCGTATCCCCAATAATCCCTAAATGCAATTGTTGCCTCTTGGAAATAACTTACGGATCCATTAGGAGAATACTCCATCTTGGAAGACCACCCGCAATATTTCATAAGAGTTGCCACAGCCTGCCGCTCGGCGTCATTGCCGTTATCGTTACTGTAATCGTCAAGCATATTGTCCCAGTCAAACGTTACAGGGGG
>CACZCX010000048.1 GCA_902779875.1 uncultured Bacteroidales bacterium
AGACATTGACCTTAGCGAATGGACCAAGGTGGGAGAAGGCGGAAACGGAACCACCTATGAGAACCCTGCCCAGCCGGACCTGATCCTTAAAGTTGACCGTAAGCAGATAAACACACTGGAGTTCGTAAAACACGAATTTGAGACTTCAAAGGCAGTTGAGGGATTAGGACTACCCACCCCAAGAATGATTGAGATGGTTCGCGTAGGAGATCTATACGCAACCATATCGGATAAGATCAAAAACAAGAGGTCACTGTCACGCATCTGCCATGATGAGCCTGAGCGCATTGAGGAGATGGCAAGATTCATGTGTGAGAACGGCAAGATACTCTTCAACACCCCATGCGACACTAGTTTCTTTCCAAGCCGCAAGGAGCAGCTCATGAGAGCGCTGGATAAGGTTCAGTTCATAAGCCGCAAGAACCGTCAGATACTAAAGTCATTTGCACAGACCATACAGGACATCAAGACCTGCAGTCACGGTGACTTCAATATGGGCAACCTGGTACTGTCAGGCGACAAACCCGTATGGATAGACCTGGACCGCTTTGCCTACGGAGACCCCATGTTTGACATAGGCCACCTGTTCCAGATATGCAGAATGTACGCCTCCATGAAACAGGTCCAGGACATATTCCACATGACAGAGAAGCAACTGGGCCTATTCTGGGATGCTTTTGCCAAGGCCTATACCGGACACGATGACCATTCGGAGTTTGACCGTCTGGCCGGCAGGTTTGCATGTCTTGACATAGCTCTTAGATATGTGTTCCAAAAGTGCAGCCTGCTTGAAAAACTGTTCTTTGCCGTTTATTTCAAGCGTCAGATCAAAGAATTCTACCTGTAAACATGCGCATTTCAACTTCAGGATTAAAACAGCAGTTCATTCCGGTCAACGGCATCATCAACGCCAGGGACCTGGGTGGCTACATAATGCAGGACGGCCGCCGTCTGCGTGACGGCATGCTCTTACGCTCCGCACATTTGGCCGATGCCACCGACGAGGACCTCCAATACCTGTCCTCCATTCCCATCGCTAAAGTCATAGATTTCAGAAAGGATATAGAGATGAACGGCAAGACCGACCGTATGGTCCCGGGGGCCGAATACATCAGACTTGAAATTGACGCCAGCGGAAAGTTAGTATCACAGGCCACCGAAGACGAGAAGAGGCTTTTTACCGGCAACAAGCAGTTTGACGTAAAGAAGTTCATGGTTATGGCAGCATTCAATCCCATGGCACAGAGAATCGCGCAACAGATGTACCCAAATCTTACCAACGATCCGGAATGCCGCAAACAGTTCAAACAGTTCTTCCGCCTCATTCTGGATACCGCAAACGGCGCCATCCTGTACCACTGCACACAGGGAAAGGACCGCACCGGATTTGCATCGGCCCTGATCCTGGCAGCCTTAGGAGCAGGCAGAGATACCATCGTGGCCGATTTTGACGCCACCAACCGCGTTTATGAGGAAGATGTGCGCCAATGCTGCCAGAACGTACGCCTTATGGGAGGTAAGGAGAATGAGATTGCCACTGTCAAGTCATTCTTAGGTGCCAATACTGACAATTTCATAAAAGCCCTGGAAAGCATTGACCGTGAGTTCGGCACAATAGAAGCCTACCTGAAAGGTCCCATCGGCCTTACAGAACAGGATATTCTCACTCTCAGGGAACGCTATCTGAAGAAATAGCACTATAGGGACTACCCCTTCTGTGTGTTAACGTAATCACAAATGGCATCGGCTATAAGCCTGTGTCCATCCTCGTTTGGATGGATACCGTCACTGCACAGGTAGTCACGGTAGTCCTTGCGCTTTAGGAACGGCGATGTAATGTCAATGACCGGGATACGCTTTTCGGCCCCAAGCCCCCATACAGCCATGTTGTACATGTCATGCCAGTGACCAATAAAGTCAACGTCGCCGCCAAGCCACTCAAGGATATTCTGCGCGTTGAGTCCTTTTGATATATGTTTGAAATAACGCTCGCTGTCTATCAGCGGAAGCGACAACAGGACAGGGCGCGTACCCTTCTGCTTAAGGGTGTCAATAAGACGTGAGTACTGGGTGCGGAAATCATCCAACATCGTCAACGGCTTATGGACCGATGTAGGGTCCTCCGATATATCACTCCAATGATAAGAACAATCATTGCCACCATATTCTATTACACAGTATTTTGAGTCCGATACCAATTCCTTATGTCTCTCTACAAGGCCTATCCCCTGGTCAATGGTCCCGCCAAAACGTGCCAGATTCCGAATCTCAAGACCTAATCTCTTGCGGCATATCTCAGCAAAACTCAGGTTGCTTATCATATACCTTATTGATCCTGCCGCCCGGGAACAGTCCTCGACTATCCCCTTCATGACCGAATCCCCTATTGCGAATATATTATCCATAAACTATTTATTATTGCAGTTCGCAGCAAAGGTATACCGCCATTACGATCAATAAAAATAAAAGGGATACACCCCGCCACAGAGTGACTAAAAGCCATATTGAGGGGTTAAAATAATAATACAGGGGTTAAATCCGCATTTATCCGGCTTTTACCCCACCACATTCAGGAATACATCTGCGACTGAAAAACCGTAGCCCGACGGTTTTGATAAAAGAGCTAAATCAAAGAGTAAAACAGGCCGCCGAACAGACCGGCCAGAAGAATCATCTTGATGGGACCCACTTTCCCGGAGTAGGTTGCTACGAATGCAAGCGCAAACAGTCCGATGCTAACATAAAGCTGGAGATTGTCACTCCGGAATGCACCCAGATTCTCCTCATTCAGGAGTAGCAGCACCGCAGCTGCCAGCATACCCACCACTACGGGGCGGAGCCAGGCAAGGACAGTCTGAACGGACTTGTGGTTCTTGTAGCGCATAAAGAAGGCGCTGATAAGCAACATCAGAATGAATGACGGCAGCATTACCGAGAATGATGCCAGCAGAGAACCGAACACAGCCTCCGTTCGCGACATATCCGCATTCTCAATAGCCTTGTAACCTACATAGGTGGCAGAGTTAATGCCTATCGGACCCGGAGTCATCTGGCTTACGGCTACGATATCGGTAAATTCGGAATTGGATATCCACTGATGGTTCTCAACCACCTCATTCTGGATGAGCGAGAGCATTCCGTATCCGCCGCCGAATCCGAACAGGCCTATCTTGAAGAAGGTCCAGAAGAGTTTGAGATATAATACCACTGCACTCATGCCTTCCTGAGTTTAAGGATATAATACAGGACTGCGCCGATGATCGTGGCGAATATGATCCACACAGGCGATACTCCAAGCCACCATATAAGCAGAGCTGTCACTACCGGAACCCACCAGGTCCACTTGTTCAGGCCGGCCTTGGATGCAAGACGGATGGTAGGAGTAAGAATCAGGGCTATAACAGCCGGGCGGATGCCCTTGAATACGTTCTCAACTATCCTGTTGTCCCGATAATTGCCCAGGAACAGGGCAATGGCCAGGATAATGATAATGGAGGGCAAGACGGTACCCAGCGCACAGAATATGCTGCCGATGGACTTACGCATCCTGTAGCCTATGAATATGGATATGTTTACAGCAAAGACTCCCGGGGCGGACTGGGCAATAGCCAGCAGGTCCAGGAAGTCTTCACGTGAGATCCACCCCTTACGTTCAACCACCTCACGCTCAATGAGCGGTATCATGGCATATCCACCGCCGATGGTGAACAGACCAATCTTAAAGAAGGTGATGAACAGGGTTAACAGCATAGGCTTACTTGTGAGCCTCAACCCACTTGCGGGCATTCACGAATGCCTCAACCCACGGGGTGATGTCATCGGCCAGGCGCTCTGCGGGATAGTAACCACACTGCCAGGGGAATATGGCGCGCTCGGGATGCGGCATCATGGCTACGTGACGGCCGTCGGCACTTGCTATACCGGCTACGTTGTAGTCTGAACCGTTGGGGTTGGCAGGATAGTCTGCGTAAGTGTATTTGGCTATGATGTTGTACTTATCCTCGGAATAAGGAAGTGAGAACTTACCCTCACCGTGAGCCACCCAGACACCCAGGCGGCTTCCGCTGAGAGACTTGAACATAACGCTCTCGTTCTGGGGAATGCTTAAGCCCAGGAATGATGACTCGAACTTGTGTGAGTCGTTATGCAGCATGTGGCTCTTCTTCTCGTGGTCGGGATTGATAAGACCGAGCTCAATCATAAGCTGGCAACCGTTGCATATACCCAGTGACAGGGTGTCCTTACGTGCGTAGAAGCGGTCCAGAGTCTCCTTGGCCTTGGGGTTGAAGAGGAACGCACCGGCCCAACCCTTGGCTGAACCCAGAACATCGGAGTTGGAGAATCCGCCGCAGAACACGATCATGTTGATGTCATCAAGAGTCTCGCGGCCGCTTACCAGATCGGTCATGGTTACGTCCTTGACATCGAATCCGGCCAGCCACAGGGTGTAAGCCATCTCACGCTCACCGTTGGTACCTTTCTCACGGATAATGGCAGCCTTGACACCGCTAGGTGTACGGCGGTCAGGATCGAGCCCGAACTGTGAAAGCTTACCCGTAAAGTTGTAAGCTATCTTATAGTTCATGGGAACGTTCTTATAGTTCTTGTAGCGCTTATCGGCACAGCCGTTCATGGACTGCTTACGGTCAAGCAGGTATGAAGTCTTGTACCAGAGGTCACGCATACGGTCTATATCGATAGTTACGTCGTTCTTGCCGCGACGTATGTAGATGGTCCTGTCGTCTGACGGACGGCCTATCACAGCATAGCCTACGCCAGCCTCATCAAGCAGGGCGCTTACAGCATCCAGCTTCTTGTTCTCAACCTGCAGGACAACACCCGGGTTCTCAGCGAACAGCATCTTGATAAGGTCCTTGCCTACCAGCTTGTCCAGGCTTACCTCAAGACCGCCGGCAACATTGGCAAAGCACATCTCAAGCAGGGTAACTATGAGACCGCCGGCAGAGATATCGTGACCGGCAAGTACCAGTCCCTTACCTATGAGCTGCTGTACGGCATCGAATGCATCGGCAAAATACTCGGCGTTCTTAACCGTAGGAACGTCACTGCCTATGCGGCCGAGTGACTGAGCCAGAGCGGAACCGCCCAGACGCTGCTCGTCAAAGCTGAAATCTATATGAAGCAGCACGCTGTCCTTGCGGTCTGCAAGTACAGGTGATACGACCTTACGTATATCCGATACCTCACCGCCCGATGAGACAATCACGGTACCCGGGCTTATTACCTTACCGCCGTCGGGATACTTCTGGGTCATGGAGAGTGAGTCCTTACCGGTAGGAACGTTCACGCCCAGAGCTATGCAGAAATCTGACAGAGCCTTGACTCCGCGGTACAGACGTGCATCCTCACCCTTCTGTGAGCGGCAGGGCCACATCCAGTTGGCTGAGAGTGATACGGTCTTGAGTCCGTCAGTAAGAGGTGCGAATACTATGTTGGTCAGAGACTCGGCAACTGAGAGCACTGAACCGGCGGCAGGATCGGCCAGACCGGCCTGAGGTGCATGACCGATGGCGGTTGCTATACCCTTACGGCCACGGTAGTCAAGTGCAACCACACCGCAGTCTGAAAGTGGGAGCTGGAGCTCACCCTGGCACTGCTGACGTGCAATCTTACCGGTAACCGAACGGTCAACCTTATTGGTAAGCCAGTCCTTGCAGGCTACAGACTCAAGCTGCAGCACGTTCTCAAGATACTTCTGGAGTTTGTCCTCGGAGTAACTTACATCCTCATACTTGCGCTCCACGGTCTCATCGACCATATATGTCTTGGGTGATGAACCGAACATCTGGCTCACTGCCAGGTCAAACGGACGTACACCATCCTTCTGCTCAAAAGCAAAGCGGGCATCGCCGGTGGTCTCACCTACCACGTACATCGGGGCGCGCTCACGCTCGGCAATCTTGCGTACGTGCTCAATGTGTTTCTCATCAATCAGGAGTCCCATACGCTCCTGTGACTCGTTGGCTATAATCTCCTTTGATGACAGGGTCTTGTCACCAACAGGCAGCTTGCTCATGTCAATCAGACCGCCGCACTCCTCAACCAGCTCGGACAGACAGTTTACGTGACCGGCTGAACCGTGGTCGTGGATTGAAACGATGGGGTTGGTATCCTCCTCGCAGAGTGCGCGGGTTACGTTGTAGGCACGTTTCTGCATCTCGGCGTTGGCACGCTGTACGGCGTTCAGCTCAATACCTGATGAGTAACGTCCGGTCTCGACCGATGAAACCGAACCGCCGCCCAGACCGATGCGGTAGTTGTCACCACCCAGCACTACGATCTTGTTACCCTTCTTGGGAGTTCCCTTCAGGCAGTCACGCTTGGTGCCGTAGCCTACGCCGCCGGCCAGCATGATCACCTTGTCATAACCGTACTGCTCACCGTTCTCCTCATGCTCGAATGTGAGCAGAGAACCGCAGATAAGCGGCTGTCCGAACTTGTTACCAAAATCCGATGCACCGTTTGAAGCCTTGATAAGTATCTGCTCAGGGGTCTGATAGAGCCACTTGCGCTCTTTCATGCTCTTCTCCCATGTGCGGCTCTCGTCATTGCGGGGATATGATGTCATATAGACTGCGGTACCTGCAATAGGCCATGAACCTGTACCGCCACCCATACGGTCGCGGATTTCACCGCCGGTACCGGTCGATGCACCGTTGAACGGTTCAACCGTTGTGGGGAAGTTATGTGTCTCGGCCTTGAGTGAGATTACGGTCTCTATGTTCTTGATTACGAACCAGTCTGATGTAGAGTGGTCAGCAGGAGCGAACTGCTCCACTACAGGACCCTGTGCGAATGCCACGTTATCCTTGTAGGCTGAAAGTATGCGGTTGGGATTCTCCTCAGTGGTCTTCTTGATCATGCTGAACAGGGATGACTCCATCTCCTTGCCGTCAATGATGAACTTACCGCCGAATATCTTGTGGCGGCAGTGCTCCGAGTTGATCTGTGCGAATCCGAACACCTCACTGTCGGTCAGCTTACGGCCAAGCTCACCCTCAACCTTATGCAGGTAGTCAATCTCCTCCTTGGAGAGAGCCAGACCCTCCTGCTCGTTGTATGACTCCAGGTCCTCGATGAAAAGGATGGGCTGCGGTTTGATATCGACAGTGAAAATCTTCTGGTCAAGACCCTTGTACAGGCGCTGCAGCATGGGGTCGTAGTCTGCATCGGCACTGGCTACGGGGAAATACTCCTCTATACGGCTTATACCCTTAAGACCCATGTTCTGGGTTATCTCAACGGCGTTTGTACTCCAAGGGGTGATCATCTCACGGCGCGGTCCCACAAAGTAACCTTCCAGTGATTCCTGATCCAGAGCGGTGGCCTCACCATAAAGCCAGCTCAGTTTCTTTACATCCTCTGCCTGCAGTTTTGAAACAGTCTCAGTGGCAACAATCGTGCCTGACGGGTTCTTGAAGAAAATAATCATTTCAGTATAACAAATTTGGATGTGCAAAGGTAGTGATTTTAAACCATACTCACCTCTTCTATTTATCAACATTTTGGAACTCCGCCGGAGTATGGTGTGACAACGTTCCGAGGCTACTCCGGACCTCTCCGGACCCTAAACGGCGAACGCCTCCCTTTTAGTCCCCTTCGGGGCCTAACGGCCGTTGAACGAAACGCCGTTCTTAACGGGATCCTCCAAGGCCCTCCGCTTAACGCCTCTCCACTGATGCTCCCCATCCCCAACACCATACTCCGGCTCCTGCAGATGGAAGCGTTCGTTACTTTAATTACAGGATAAAAAAAACTGGGGGAGAAATAAGGAATTGGCCTTATTCTCCCCCCGTTCTTTGGGTTTTGGGATCAGAACCTTACGTAGAACTCAGCCCAGGCCTCATTCCAGTGTGATGAGGTGGGTTTGTTGTCAACGAAATTGTACTGCAGCTGCAGCATGAGGTTCTTATGGATCTGGAAGTTAGGTGCTATGGAGTACATGGTGTTCATTGATGCCTCGTTGGCCTGGTCGCGGTAAACGTCATACTTGGCATAAACCTTGAACCAGTCGTTTACGGGAACACCTACGGCAGCATACCAGCCATCGGCCTTGCCGGCGCCTGAGAACGAACCGTCAGCCTGCAACTCTGAGATCTTGTGACCCTTTGAGCTTACATACTCGGCACGTGCGCTCCAGGAGTTGTGCTCGTACTTGGCCGATACAGCCCAGCGGTTACGGTCCACGGTGGCATTGCCTGAGGTATAGTTGCCTGTCCAGCCGAACACTCCTATGTAGAGGTCCTTGATGGGCTGGAACTGGATGGTTCCGATAATATCCTTGTGGGCGTTGCCATCGGCCACGTTGATGCCCTGTCCGTTCATGAGCTGGAGCTGATAGTGTACCAGGCGGAAGGCACCGTCGTTAACGGGGAACAGGTCACCCTGGAACTGGATTCCCTGGTCGCGGCCGCCGGTTGAGCCGGCCTCACCGCAGTAGTCACCCATTCCGGCAAACTTCTTGGTAATCTGTGAATAGTCGCCAAAGCCCACATCCCAGGGGTTGTAGGGGTTCTCGAACAGGAAGGCACGCTTGTACTGGCCAACCTTGACTGAGAACTCTTTCCAGTGAGCCCACTCCACGAAGTAGTCCTTCATATGGAATGCGGCGTTGTTTATCTGAACCTGAACACGGTATTTGAAATCCTTAAGTATGGTTCCGTCGGCATAGAGACGTACAAGACGCTGGCTGAAACCGTCACCGTCATGCTTGCCGTCCTGGTCGGTATAGGCGTACTTGCCTATTACATATCCGCCAACCTTGGGACCGGTTGTAAAATCTGTAACCTTGCGTCCGTACTGCATGTCCTGTGCAAAGGCAGGAGCTATGGCAAGGAAAGCTGCTACTGTGGTAAAGATCAATTTTTTCATGAATTCCTATAAGCTATTAATGTACAATTACCTGGAAAGGGAATATCTTGGTAAGCCAGAAGAAGCCGAGCGCAAAGCCTATGGCTCCTACAATGATACCTACCCTGGCCATATCCTTGGTCTGAACCAGACCGGTGCTCGATGCGATGGCATTCGGAGGAGTTGATATGGGGAACAGCATGGCGATTGATGCGCAGACTGCTATGAATGAGATCATGGCGTGTGTGCCGCCAAAAGCCACGAACGATGCGTTGTTCGAAGCGGCGGGATCGGCCATACCCTCAGCAACCACGATAAGGATAGGTATGAGCAGTGCGGCTGTAGCCGAGTTGCTTATGAAGTTGGAGAGGAAGTAGCATACAAAGCCTGCTATGAGCAGAACGCTCAGCACACTCATGGATCCGAACGGGATGGCGTTGATAAGGGTCTTGGCCAGACCGGTTCCCTGAAGTGAGGTACCCAGTGCAAAACCTCCGGCAACCAACCAGAGCACTGTCCAGTTAATCTCCTTGATATCATCCTTGGTGAATATGCCTGTCATGGTGAGAACGCCCAGAGGTATGAGAGCCACTACGTTTGAGTTGATACCGGTAAGGCTCTCGGTAGCCCAAAGCAGGATGGTGCCGATGAAAGTGATCCAAACCACGTAGGTCTTCCAGTCAACGGGACGCTTGTTCTCAGGTATGTCAAGAACCAGTTTCTTGGTCTTGAAGGGGAACAACAGCTGGAGCAGTACCCATGCCACGAGAATCATGATAAGCACAAAGGGTATCATTCTCATGGACCACTCGGAGAATGTAACCTCGTAACCGGCCTCAGTGAGGAAACGTACGGCGGTAGCGTTAGGAGGTGTACCGATGGGAGTTCCGATACCACCGATGTTGGCTGCCACAGGGATAGCCAGCGAAAGACCTATGCGGCCCTTGTCATCGGACGGGAGGACCTGCAGCACAGGAGCCAGGAAGGCAAGCATCATGGCAGCGGTGGCTGTATTGGACATGAACATGGAGAATATTGCGATTACCACCAGGAAGCCAAGAAGCACCATGCTGGGCTTGGTACCGAAAGGCTTGAGCAGGATACGGGCCAGGGTTACGTCAAGGCCGTATTTCTCGGCCATGATTGCCAGCACGAATCCACCCATGAACAGCATGACTACAGGATCGGCGAACGATGCCATAAGGCTCTTGTAGCTTACCAGGGTTCCGAACTTGGGATCACAGAACAGGCTGATACCCTTGTCCGATATCGTCAGCAATGTCAACACGATAAGAAGCAGTGAGGTTGTCCAGTTAGGGATAATCTCAAACATCCACATCAGGGCGGCGAATACGAACAGTGCGATTACGCGCTGCTGAACTACGGTAAGGGCGTCGATGCCGTAGAAACTGGTGGGGACAGCCCACAGGAAAATTGTCACTGCCAACACAATGGGCAGCAGGACACAGAACTTGAAATTGAATTTCTTGTCGCTCATATTAATTAGGTCATTTGAATCGTATGTCGGCAGGGATGTTTTCCAATCCCAGATTCCTCAGGTCGGCAGCATAATTCTCGCTGCGCTTTGAGTAGCTGTTTTCAAAATAGTTGGCAAAGGCCTTGTCACCTGTAGCCTGTGTCTTGAGTACCAGGGCGGTCAGGTCCGATAGGGCCGATTCCATCTTGGCAAAGTCAATCTCGTACTTGCCTGACTCCTTGCGCTTGAATGCTCCGGCCTCCTCAAGATAATTGTAGATGATGATGTTGGCACGGCCCAGGACCGAACCCTCGCCAAAGCGCTCGGAACGTACCAGCGATACGAAGAAGGTTGCAAGCGCATCCTCCTTGGTAAAGATGTTACGTATGTCGTAATGATTCTGGAGCTTGCATACCAGAAGCGCTCCGGCTGCATTGGCCTTGATCTCCTCAAAGGTGAGTGCGGCACTGCCCAGGGCATCCTCAACGCTACCCTCGCCGTTTATGGTCTCCTTCACGCCCAGTCCGTGGGCAACCTCGCGGAATACTATGTTCCAGAAGAAGGCATCACTTGAAAGGTGCTCGGTGTCATCGGTATCCAGAAGGACCACACCGGTAGGATAGATTATATGGTTGTATTTGGCCTTGATTACATTTTCAAGAAGGATGGTACGGGTACCGCGGTCACGCTGGACGTCGGAGTCAAACGGGAGGTTGAGGGCAATCACCTTGACACCGGCGTTGGCCTTGCCTGCGTAGTAGAGGGCGTTGCAGGAGAATATGTTCGAGCCGGCACCGGGCTGGAATGTCTTGTAGGCGGGGTCACCGGGCAGGTCCTGCTGGAACTCCGCTATACGTGACACGTATTTCATAAGCTCCTCGGTGCGGGCCTCGTTCTTGAGCAGCACAAATGCCTCATAAGAGCGTTTCAGACCAAGCAGCTGGTCATCGGCAGCCTCATTGGGACCGACCACAAGATCCATCTTGCTGTCATCCATATCGAGCCAGGCCATGGCGCTCTCGTAGTAGTTGTCGGTGCGCAGGGCCTCGGCCTTGGCAAGGAGGTACTTCTTGACGCTGGGCTTGATGGTGATATCGGCAGCAGCGGTCAGGTAGTTCGCAATCTTGTCAATGTGCTCCTTGTAGGCGTCATGATACCATACGGTCTCGAGCGAGCCGTCATCGGCACGACGTATGAGAGTGTAGGGGCTGTTCTTGTCAGGGTTGTCATAGGCGGCATACTCCTGGGCGGTCATATCAAAGGGATAGAAATGCGCTCCGGGATGAAGGTTCATGTAACCTCTTACGAATGACTTGCCGGTACTGCGGTCCCAGGGGCCGTAATTGATCTGGGCAAAGGTCTTCTGGTCTGGGTCTTCAATCTCATTCATGAGAGCCTCCTTGTTACCGAAGAACTGTTCCCAGTAGATAGCATCGACCTCATCGGCTATGAAACGGTACAGGTTGAGCACCTCCTTGCCGTTGTCTGTTATGCCGCTAAGATCAGGTGTCTCAAGGGTAACCAGGGCATAATCAGCCACCTTGCGGCTAAATGGTGATTTGTGAGTCTGGTTACAAGCAGCCATGGTCATAAGGATGAGCAGGGCCGGGATGATATATTTTCTCATGTCTTTAAAGTACTGTCTGAATTATATGTGTCATATAAAAAGTTTAACAAAATTGGGGAAACCTCACGGCCTCCCCCATTCCGTCTGCGTGTTCCCCATCACGGGAACCCGCTGAGCTTCAGCCTTATTCCAGGCTGCCATCAAACAAGTATTATTGTCAAACAATAATTCCATATTGAGGAACCCCGTTTGATGGCATTCACCCTTGCCGTACACGACAGCAGGCCAAATGCTCTCAGAAGTTAGGAATGGGTACACAACCTCACCGCCGCGTGAGTTTTGACACACACGGTCACACGGAGCATCGCTCCGCCCTGGTTCTGGACTGTCACTGATAATTTCTGACATTTTTACGTATTACCCGCCCTATCCACGGGGCTCAGTAAAACTTGGAATCTTGGGCAGGTCTTCTGACTTATCTTGCAGTTCCGGGAACCTTCCCGACCTGTTCGGTCAGTGGCGTTTGTTGCAGCCTTGGGTGCGGCCACTCATCCTGGAACGATATCTGAGAATTACAGCAGCGGGACTGTCCGGGAATCTCACCCGTGTTCCCTTTTAAACCTGAGTTAACAGATACCCAAATCCGGGCGCGAAAATAAGCAAAATATATGTATTATGATACAAAAATTCAATAATTTATTCTCTTGTTCATAACTCGGCTGCCAACCTTGAGAATAATCACGGTTCTCTGCCCGTATACGTCAATTTGCCGTCAGGGTTTGTTGCTTGCTGTCATTAAAATAGGTATTTTTGCGGTTCAAAACGAAAGAGAGTGGAGAACCAGGACAATTTCATAAGAGTAAAAGGCGCGAGGGTCAACAACCTCAAGAACGTATCGGTCGATATCCCGCGCGATACCTTTACCGTGATAACAGGCCTTTCCGGATCGGGCAAGTCATCACTTGCTTTCGACACGCTGTACGCCGAGGGCCAGCGCCGTTACGTGGAGTCACTCTCGTCATACGCACGCCAGTTCCTGGGCAGGATGAAAAAACCCGAGTGCGATTTCATAGAGGGACTGCCTCCCACCATCGCCATCGAGCAGCGTGCCGGCAACCGCAACCCCCGTTCCACGGTGGGCACCCAGACCGAGATCTACGAATACATAAAGCTTCTGTTCGCCCGTATCGGACACACCATATCACCCGTAAGCGGACGTGAGGTACGCAAGCACAGCGTCGAGGACGTGACCGCCTTCATGCTCACACTGCCCAAAGGTACACGCTTTACCGTCCTGGCCCCCATGCCCATGCGTGCCGGACGTAACCTGGAGGAGCAGCTGCGCACATCGCTCAAGGAGGGATTCTCACGCGTAGACTATAAAGGTGAGATGATTCGCATTGAGGACCTTCTAGCCGACAGCGCCAGACTCAAGGAACTCTCGCAGCACCCCAAGGAGCTCTGCCTGCTCATAGACCGACTTTCGGCCGATGACACCAAGGAGACCGTCAGCCGTCTGACCGACTCCATCGAGACCGCATTCTTTGAGGGCTCCGGCGAATGCTCGCTCCGCGTCTTTGAGGAGAGCAGTTCCAGACTGCATACATTCACCAACCGGTTTGAGGCCGATGGAATAAAGTTCGAGGAGCCCACCGAGAATCTGTTCTCGTTCAACTCACCCATGGGTGCCTGCCCCAAGTGCGAGGGATTCGGACGCATCATCGGAATAGACGAGTCACTGGTCATACCCAACCGCGCGCTGAGCGTATATGACGGAGCGGTGGTTTGCTGGCGCGGCGACAAGATGAACGAGTGGAAAGATGATTTCATACTCCATGCCCAGCAGCATGGATTCCCCATATTCACACCCTATTACCAGCTCACCCAGGAGCAGAAAGACTACCTGTGGCACGGCAGCGGCCGCGGCAAGGACGAGCGAGGCTGGGACGAGACCTGCATAGACACCTTCTTTGACATGGTCTCCAAGAACCAGTACAAGATACAGTACCGCGTCATGCTGGCCCGATACCGCGGCAAGACGCTCTGCCCCGAGTGCCACGGCTCACGCTTAAGGAAAGAGGCAAGCTACGTAAAGGTCGGCGGCCGTTCCATAAACGAGCTGGTGGAGATGCCCATATCGGACCTCAAGGTGTTCTTTGACAACCTCCAGCTCCCCGAGCATGAGGCCAAGACCGCCAAACGTCTGCTCATTGAGATAAACAGCCGCATTCAGTTCATGCTCGACGTGGGTCTGGATTATCTCACCCTGAACCGCCCCAGCGCCACGCTGTCAGGCGGCGAGAGCCAGCGCATCAACCTGGTCACATCACTCGGAAGCAGCCTCATGGGCTCGCTCTATGTTCTTGACGAGCCGAGCATCGGACTCCACAGCCGTGACACCGACAAGCTCATCAAGGTGCTGCGTCAGCTGCAGGAGATAGGCAACACCGTGGTCGTGGTGGAGCATGACGAGGAGATTATCCGTGCATCGGACTATATAATAGATGTGGGTCCCGAGGCCGGACGTCACGGCGGCGAGATTGTATATGAGGGACCGACCGGAAAGCTGGACAAGGATAGCGACAGCTGGACGGTGAAATACCTGACCGGCGCAGAGAGCATTGCCGTTCCCTCGTCACGCCGTCCTTGGAACAACTTTATAAAGGTGGTAGGTGCACGCCAGAACAACCTTGACGGCATTGACGTAAAGTTCCCGCTCAACGTGATGACGGTCGTAACCGGAGTGAGCGGATCGGGCAAGAGCACACTGGTTCGCGACATACTGTACCGCCACCTCAAGAACATATACAGCGAGTCGACCGAGCGTCCGGGCGAATGCATAGCGATAGAGGGCGACACCGGCATGGTTAACGCCGTAGAGTTCGTGGACCAGGACCCCATAGGCAAGACCACCCGCTCCAACCCCGTTACATACGTCAAGGCGTATGATGAGATCCGCAAGCTGTTCGCAGACCAGCCGCTGTCACATCAGATGGGTTATCGGCCCACACATTTCTCATTCAACTCCGAGGGCGGACGCTGCGAGGAGTGCAAGGGCGAGGGCGTGGTTACCGTATCCATGCAGTTCATGTCGGACCTTCAGATGGTCTGCGAGAGCTGCCACGGACGCCGGTTCAAGAATGACGTACTGGAGGTGACCTACAAGGGCAAGAACATATGGGAGATACTTGACATGACCGTAAACCAGGCCATAGAGTTCTTCTCATCGGGCGATCCGGCCGAGCGCCGCATTGTCAAGAAGCTGGAGCCGCTGCAGCATGTAGGTCTGGGTTACGTCAAGCTGGGACAGTCTTCATCGACCCTGTCAGGCGGTGAGAGCCAGCGTGTCAAGCTGGCCTATTTCCTGAGCCTGGAGAAAGCCGAGCCCACCGTATTCATATTCGACGAGCCCACCACCGGCCTCCATTTCCATGACATACGCAAGCTGCTCGACTCATTCGACGCACTTATTCGCCGCGGCCACACCGTAATCATCATTGAGCACAACATGGATGTGATCAAGTGCGCCGACCATGTGATTGACCTGGGTCCCGAAGGCGGCGAGCGCGGTGGTCATCTGGTAGTGTGCGGCACTCCCGAGCAGGTTGCCGCCTGCCCCGAATCCTATACCGGCCGGTTCCTCAAAGCCAAACTTTAAAAAAGGAGCCAAAGGGGACGGTTCTTTTTGGCCCCCATCCGCAAAAAGGAGCCAAAAAGAACCGTCCCCTTTGGCTCCTTTTTTTGATAATTGACTATTTTTGCCGATAACCAACTGATTAATGTAATGGCTGATAAGAAATCCGACGAAAAACGTCCTTTCAAAGAACGTCTCAACATTTTCCTGACAAAGGATATCTGGTCCTATGACCTTAAGCATAAAGGTCCGCTCCGCAGGTTAATTGGCAATACCGTCAAGGTAGTCGTAATAGCCATCCGGACATTCCTTGATGACAAGATCATGACACGCGCGGCTGCGCTGACTTACTCCACCCTGTTTGCTGTCGTTCCCATCCTTGCACTGATATTCGCAGTTGCACGCGGATTCGGATTTGAGAATATTGTGAACAGCCTTCTGGCAAACGGCATTATAGGCGAAAACGAGAGCCTGAATACCGTAATGCAGTTCATTGACGGCTATATGCAGTATGTGTCAAGCGGCGCATTCGTAGGTATCGGCCTCCTGTTCCTGCTCTGGTCTGTCTATTCACTGGCCGATGGAATTGAGGCAAACCTGAACTTCATATGGCACGTAAAACAGTCCCGCGGCATGGGTCGCAAGATTACGGACTATTTCTCACTCATACTGCTTATACCGATAGGCATTATCTGTCTGAGCGGTCTGTCAGTGGCCACCAGAAACATACTTGAAGGCATGGAAGGGTACATGCTGCTGGGCGGATTCGTAAAATTCCTCATATCGGCCATGCCCTATCTGGTTGCCGGTCTTATTTTTACCGGGTTCTACATGTTCATGCCCAACACCAAGGTAAAGTTCAAGTTCGCCCTCATACCCGGACTGTTAGCAGGCTGTCTGTTCCAGGTACTCCAAAACCTCTACTTCAGCGGTCAGTTGTCACTCTCCAGTTACAACGCCATCTACGGAGGTTTTGCCGCACTGCCTCTGTTCCTGTTCTGGCTGAACCTTTCATGGTCAATCATACTGTTCGGTTGCGAGCTGGCATACGTAAGCCAGAACAATGACAATTTCAACTACTTCAAGGAGCCCGAAAAGATAAGCCGACGCCATCAGGACTACTACTGCCTTATGGTTATGGCATGCATCTGCAAGAGGTTCAAGAAGCACCTCCCGGCACTCAACCGCAAGGAACTTGCCGGCGAGCTTAAGATACCTATCCGCTATGTTATCTCCTCACTTGACATACTTGTTGAGGCCGGATTGCTTGAGACAGTACTCCAGTCCGATGAACGCGAACCTGCGTACGTTCCCTCTACGGACCCGGCCAAGATTACCGTGGTATTCGTACTCTCCAAAATCAACAACACCGGATACTGCGACCTGGATCACGCTCTTGAAAGCGATATCCGCGGAGCCCTGCTCAAGATTGACGAGGAGCGCAAGCAGCTCAAGGGTGACATTTGGTCCACTCCGCTTGCGGATCTTTGACATGTTGTCAGACGCAAATCAGAAACGCATGACATTTTGTCATGCGTTTCTTGTTGGCACCGCTTTTGTCTCTTATACTGCGAAGCCGGCCCGCAAGGGAGGCCCCAAGAAGAAATGTTTAACAATTAAAGTATAGGAGGTTACAACTATGTTACTCGCAAAAAGAAATCAGAACTACAATCAGAATTGGTTACCCAGTCTGTTCAACGATTTTATGAATGACGATTGGTTCACTACCCGCACCGCAGCCAGTGTACCGGCTCTGAACGTAATCGAGAATGAGAAGAACTACGAACTTGAGTTCGCTGTTCCGGGACTTAAGAAAGAGGAGCTGAACCTACAGGTCGATGCCGACGGCGTAATGTCAATCTCTATGGTCCACAAGAATGAGGAGAACAAGGAGGACAAGAAACGTAACTACATCCGCCGTGAGTTCTCATATCAGGAGTTCAACCAGAGTTACATCCTGCCCGATGACGCAGATCGCGAGAAGATTTCGGCCAAGGTTGAGAACGGTGTACTGACAATCGATGTACCCAAGCTACCTGCCGAAAAGCAAGCTCAGGCCATTCAGAGCATCGCAATCTCATAAAAGATTGCTCAAACAAAAAAAGAGCGCTCAGTTTTGAGCGCTCTTTTTTTTATGCAGGAACCGGGATTAAGCCTCCCAGTTCTCCTGAGTCTTGCGAACGTAGCTCTGGTAGCGGAGCTGAGCCATCTTCTGCGCCTCAGCGAACAGCTCCTCGGCCTCGTTGGGATATGCCTTCTTTACTGAGAGGTAACGAACCTCACCCAGCAGGAAGTCATGGAAGTTAGCCCAGTTAGGCTCCTTGGAGTCGAGTGAGAACGGATTCTTACCCTCCTCGGCAAGAGCGGGATTGTAACGCCACAAGTGCCAGTAACCACACTCGACAGCCTTCTTCTCCTCGGCC
>CACZCX010000049.1 GCA_902779875.1 uncultured Bacteroidales bacterium
CGTCCCCCGCGATATCCGTATTGTAACAAACTCAACGATAACAGTTTCTAAAAAAACGTCCAAAAATATTTGGAAAAGTCTTAGAATACTGTTAGGCCCAGAAGGGGACTAAAAAGGAGGCGTTCGACGTTTAGCCCCCGGAAGGAGCTCGAGTAGTCGCGGAACGTTGCGTCCCGAAAACGGATGTACTGCGGGGTTAAAAAAAAGAGAAATAATCTGCCAAAATTTCCGTATGAGAAGCGGAATGTGTATTTTTGTCAGTCTATCATTTGTAAGATATGAACGTAGAAGAGATACAGAGGATGAAGCAGAGGTTCCGTCTGATCGGAAACTCCCCTGAACTGAACCGCGCCATAGACGTGGCCATTCAGGTAGCTCCCACTGACCTGACGGTCCTCATCACAGGTGAGAGCGGCTCAGGTAAGGACATATTCCCCAGAATCATACATGAGAACAGCCTGCGCAAGACCAAGAAGTACCTGGCCGTGAACTGCGGCGCCATACCTGAGGGTACTATTGACTCTGAGCTGTTCGGACATATAAAAGGCGCCTTCACCAACGCCATAAATGACCGTAAGGGTTATTTCGGCGAGGCTGACGGCGGAACAATTTTCCTGGATGAGGTGGCTGAGCTGCCTCTGGCCACACAGGCACGCCTGCTGCGTGTGCTGGAATCGGGCGAGTTCATAAGGGTGGGTTCAAGCACAGTCGAGAAGACCGATGTCCGCATAGTAGCCGCCACCAACGTGGATCTGCTCAAAGCCATAGAGCAGGGCCGTTTCCGTGAAGACCTGTTCTACCGTCTGAGCACCATACCCATCAAGGTGCCCCCACTGCGTGAGCGCGGGGCCGATGTGCAGCTGCTGTTCCGTAAGTTCGCAGCCGACTGCGCCGAGAAATACCGCATGCCCGCCATCCAGCTCTCCGAGGATGCCAAGCAGATGCTCATGACCTACCACTGGCCCGGCAACGTGCGCCAGCTCAAGAACATAACCGAGCAGATATCGATCATGGCCACCCAGAGGGTCATCACCGCCGATATGCTGCAGGAATACCTGCCTGACCGCCGTACCTCCATGCTGCCCATGCTGGCCGGTTCACAGCGTCAGGAGAACTCATTCGAGAACGAACGCGAGATACTCTATAAGGTGCTGTTCGATATGCGCCGTGACATAACCGACCTCAAGGCTCAGGTCAACAGCATGTCGCAGACGCACCAGCCCGTACAGCAGCCTGTCTCCATAATAACTCCCGATGAGGGTGCCACCACCGTCCAGAACGTGCAGCCCCGCAAGAGCACGCCTGTGGATGACGACATCCAGGATACGGAGGTGTATGTGGAGGAGACCCTCTCTCTCGATGAGGTAGAGAAGGATATGATTAAACGTGCACTGGCCAAGCACGGCGGCAAACGTCGCGGTGCCGCTGCCGACCTGAATATATCGGAGCGCACATTATACCGCAAAATCAAGGAGTACAATCTGGAATGAGACGCTCTATACTTAAACTGACACTCTTGGCGGCAGCTCTCTTTGTGCTTGCCTCCTGCACTATATCATACAAATTCAACCAGTCCTCTATAGACTACAGTAAGGTCAAGACCATCACCATAGAGAGCTTTACCAACCGTGCAGCCTTCCAGTGGGCTCCCATGGCATCCATGCTCAACACCTCTCTGATTGACAAATATGCCAACCAGACCAAGCTGGTGCAGACAAGAAGGGACGGCGACCTGGTACTGTCGGGTGAGATAACCTCTTACGACCAGACCAACAAGTCCATATCGGCCGACGGATATTCTGCAATGGTACAGCTCAAGATGACGGTCAAGGTCAAGTTCACCAACAACAAGGACCATAGCGATGATTTTGAACGCTCATTCAGCTCCACCCGTGAGTATGACTCGTCACAGTCACTGCAGGCTGTTCAGGAGCAGTTGGTACAGGAGATGATCGATGATATAGTTGATCAGGTGTTCAATGAGTCAGTGGCCAAATGGTGATGGGACAGAGTAGGGATGACCGTGTAATGTCTCTCCTGGACTCGTTCCTTGAGGGCCGTGAGGAGAAAGTGTCGGCTGTCGACGAGCTGATATCGGTGCCGATGGATTATGTGTCGGCCTATCTCGATACCCCCTCCAAGACCGATGAGAGCAGCGCGGACAGCGCTATCCGCTCCAAAACCGAGCAGCTGCTCGACACTTTCCTTGCATCGGATTACAGGAAACCGGAGTTTATACCTGAGGCCGGTGAGACAGCTCCGGAGAGTGGTGCCGATGAGGCTCAGGATGATGCCAAAGAGCTTGATGACGCGTATTTTACGGAGACTCTTGCACGCATCTACCTCAAACAGCACAGATATGACAAAGCGTTGGAAATTATTCGGTCCCTTTATTTGAATTTTCCGAATAAAAGCATTTACTTTGCGGACCAAATCCGGTATTTGGAAAAACTGGTTAAGATAAATCAAAAATCAAAATAAGAAATGTTTAAGGTATTACTTATCATTATCGTGATCCTGGCAATTTTCCTTTGCTTCATCGTCACGATTCAGAATTCTAAAGGCGGCGGACTTGCAGCCGGTTTTGCTTCTTCAAACCAGATCATGGGTGTTCGCAAGACTACCGATATCCTTGAAAAAACAACCTGGACCCTTATTGCAAGCATCGCGATTCTGAGTATCATAACAGCTTACGTATCCAAACCCAAGGACTCCTTCTCAGGTTCAGTCCTGGAGGATTCAGCTGTTGAGAACCAGTATACGAATCCCGAATCGGCAACTACCACATTCGATTCACCGATTGAGGAGATTCAGGATCTTCCCGTAGAGGAATAATCCTACACACAACCATAAACAGGGAGACAGCCCGAAAGGATTGTCTCCCGTTTTCTTTAAGATAGACAGGAGTGAGACGGTCAGGTTTTGAACCATACGGTATAAGGGAACTCCAGCTCAAGAGCCTGGGACTTCTCGTTGCGATCGATAAGGTGTGCCGTGAGCATGGCCTGACTTACTATATGATAGCCGGTACGCTCCTGGGAGCCGTCCGTCACAAGGGTTTTATTCCATGGGATGACGATATAGACGTGGGTATGCCGCGCAAGGATTATGACATCCTCATGGAACACGCCTCGGAGTGGTTCGATGACCGGTTTAGAATGGTGTCGTTCGCGACCGACAACAGCTATTCGCGCTATTTCGCCAAGCTGGAGGATTGCAACACCACTGTAGTGGAGCGTTTCCATCTGGAAAGGATAGGGGGACTCTACATGGATATATTCCCTCTTGACAATGTCCCTGACGGCAAGATGGCGCGCTATTTCCACTACCGTCGTTTCCACCGTCTCAACAAACAGCTCTATTTTGCCTACCGCGATCCCTACAAGCACGGTCACGGAGTGGGCCCCAGGCTGATGGCCGCCTATCAGAAGACCCTGTCAAGGGAGAGACTTCGCAGCCGTATTACGGCTCTTGCGGCACAGTACAGTGATGTAGCCTGCTCGTCATGCACCACACATGACGGCAAGCATGAGATATTCCCCTATGAGATAATGGGCAAGCCAGCCGAATATGAGTTCGAGGGACATATGTTCTATGGCCCGGCCGACTATGACTCATTCCTCAAAATAATGTACGGCCCGGACTATATGTCTCCCCCGCCGGCTCACGTACAGGTATCCCATCTGTTTGAATACGTTGATTTTGACACTCCCTACAGCCAGGTAAGCTTTGATGAGCTCAAGAGTGAGTTCCTTAAACTGAAGGAGAAGTCAAACGGTTGAAAACGTTACGTGATAAAATTTGACGGATAGGCCTGTTTTTTAGAACTTAGTGGACGATTAAGACATTTGATATGAAAACCTACGCTTTTCCCGGTATAATTGAGGACGATATCCTGGCCATTGCCGCGCAGCAGATACCCTATATGCGTACGGCGTGGTTCTCCCAGCTCATGAAGGAGAATGAGAGGATGCTGCTTGACGCCATAGGATGCAGGGACGGCAAGGTGATGTTCTTTACATCATCGGGAACAGGTGCCATGGAGGCTATCGTGGAGAACTTCGTGGCTGCCCGGGGATCGGCTTACATCATAGACGGCGGCACGTTCGGCCACCGCTGGGTGGAGCTCTGCCGGTATCACGGAGTGGAACATAAGGCCATGCAGGTACCCTTTGCCTGTGATATAGACTATGACCTTCTTGACAGGGAGGTGGCGGAATTCGCCCCCAAGGTGTTCCTTTGCCAGCATCATGAGACCTCATCGGGCCAGCTGTTCAACCTTAAGCGTATATCGGAGATATGCCGTAAATACGGCGTTTGTCTGGTGGTCGATGTCATCAGTTCTTTCCTGGCCGAGGAACTGAATATGGACGAACTGGGCATAGACGTGGCCGTTACCAGTTCCCAGAAGGGCCTGAACCTCCCTCCCGGAGCTGCTCTTGTGTTTCTGTCGGCCAAGGCGGCAGGAATGGAGTCCCTGCATAGGAACTACTATTTTGATTTCCAGGACAATCTTGAGAACCTCAAGCGCGGACAGACACCGTTCAGTCCCGCTACGACCATATTCATGCAGATACACGAGCGTATGAGCCGTAACATGCAGAAGGGTATAGGCAATATCATTGCCGAGACCCATGCCAAGGCGCTCCACTTCCGTGAACTCTGCCGTAAGAACGGCTGGACCGTTCCCGCCCAGTGTCCGGCCAATGCCATCACAGGCTTCTTTGTTCAGAAGAATGCCGATATCCTGTTTACCGAACTCCAGAAACGGGGAGTGTTTGTTATGCCGAGCGGCAAGCCGGGTTTCATGAGGGTGTCACATATGGGTTGTGATACCATACAGGACCTGGATGAGCTGGCGCAGATGATTGTTGAAATAGAAAATCTTTAAGATTATGCGTAGGGTATTCACATCAGGCAGTTTTGACCTCTTTCACATCGGTCATCTCAATATTCTGGAGAAATCAGCTGCACTCGGCGACGAACTGATAGTAGGCGTAAGTACCGATGAGCTGATTGAGGAATACAAAGGCATGAAGCCTATCATTCCCTTTGAGGAGAGGGCCCGCATAGTGGCATCGCTCAAATGCGTTACCAAGGTGGTCAAACAGACCAAACTGACTGAGGTAGCCCAGCTCAAACGCGAGAACATTGACGTGGTGACCATCGGTGATGACTGGAAGGGTAAGTACCTGGAGGGACTGGAGTGGATGAAACAGCAGCCCGGTAAGGAGGTGGTCTATTTCCCCTATACCCCCGGAGTGAGCACCACACAGATCAAAGCCAAGATAATAAAGAGTGCCAGTGACATCATAGCTGCGGCTCTGTCACGTGAGGAGTATATTGACAAGAACTGGAAGGAGGACGAACGCAAGTGAACCTTCACGTCCGGATACAATGATGGCGGTCAGTTCTGTTCTGACCGCCATCACTTTTTATTACCAAACCATTGAGCTGGCGCCCAGGATGGCTGCATCGGACTCCTTAAGGGAGGAGTAGAGTATCTCTATCTTGCCTTTCCAGACCTGCATGAGGTTGTCGTTCATGGCCTTGACCATCTCGTCATGGAAGAACTCACGTGACTTGGTCAGTCCTCCGAACAGTACGATGGCCTGGGGTGAGCTGAACTTTACGAAATCGCCCAGGGCATGACCCAGTATGCGGCCGGTATAGAGGAATATCTCCTTGGCCAGAGCGTCGCCCTGCTTGGCGGCGTCATAGATGTCTTTCGATGACAGCTTTTCGGGATCAAGCTTGCGCAGCAGGCTCTCGCGGCTGTCTTTCTCAAGGAACTCGCGGGCGGTACGTGCCACACCCATGGCGCTGGCATAGGTCTCCAGACAGCCCTTGAGTCCGCAGTTGCACTGGCGTCCGCCTGGTACGGCGCATACATGACCCAGTTCTCCTGCGAATCCGTCATGCCCGTAGAGCAGACGTCCGTGCGTTATGATGCCGCTGCCTACTCCCGTACCGAGGGTTATCATGATGAAGTCGTCAATTCCACGTGCTACGCCGTATATCTTCTCGCCGCGGGCGGCTGCATTGGCATCGTTGGTTATGCGGACATGGAGTCCTGTGGCCTGTGACAGCCTGTCGGCCAGGTATATCACATCAGGCTTGCCTTCAGCGTTACGCGCCCAGCGCAGGTTGGGGGCATAGCGTATGGTGCCGTCCAGACGGTTGGCGTTGGGGGCTCCTATGCCTATTCCCGCCACTACGCCTCTGTCGGCTGTCTTGCGGACCAGTTCCTTTACCGTGTCTGCAAGAAGATTAAGATACTCGTCAAAGCTGTCTATGAGCGATGTCACCACTGTCTGTTCCAGGATGACGCCATGCTCGGTCACAACTCCGCACTTGGACGACTGTCCGCCAATGTCTATGCCTATTGCAAGCCTTTCCATCTATTGTATTATTTGTTCTCGGTCAGCTCGGCTCTGATACGAGTCCAGCGGCTGAGTATGTCACGGTAGTATTTCTCAACCTTGCTCCATTCGTAGAAGTAGGGATATTCGTTACCCTTGGCATCCTTGTAGCACTCTACCGGCAGGGTAGCCTCTCTCTCGTCAAGCAGAGCGCGAACCAGGATCTGTCCCTTCTTGTTCTTGAAGAATATGAGCTGCAGGTTGCTGCCCATATGTACTATGTCGTAGTTGACCCACTTGTTTGCCAGGTCCTCGATGTCGCCGGGTGCGTAGCCGCAGTCATTTACCTCCATGAGGCAGAGCAGGGGGTAGAGGGCTGTGTCATGGCCGTAACGCAGGTTGGCGCTCGGGGTGCCTGCCGCGATGGCTGCATCGGCCTTGTCAAGGAAATCCTGAAGCAGTGTGGCGTGGCCGTAAGGCACCACTTTCTGTGTCATGTCGTGATAACCTGATACGGAGAACCAGTAGAGGTTGTTCTGCAGCCAGCAGTCATACCACTCGTCATATGTGAATACGTCATCAAGGTCAAATCCCAGATATGAGTGGCTGCCCATATTTGCAGCAATGTCATAAATCTTGGTGTAGAGATCATCTGAACGGTCTGTCGTGGATACAGGACCGGTTGTTGTCTCCTGGGCTGCGCTTCCCATTTGAGAGCGGGAACTTGATGAAGATGTCCTGGGATAACGGGTGATGAATGTGGTGTCAGTAAAGAGGGCGCACATGAGACGCTCGGGGTTGTTGTGCTTGGCGTTGAACGCGTTGACGGCGGCGTTTCTCTCGCGGCTGTTCTTGGCGTTGCGGATGGCGTTGTCCTCATAGTTCATGTAACCCTTGTCAAAGTCACTGTCGTTGAAGTCAATATCCATCTTGGGCAGTATTGACGAGAACTCCATCAGGGCAGCGGTCATACTGGCGATGACGCGGTGTGATGTGGTTGAACGGGCTACGATATGTGATTTCTTGTTGAATATCTCGGGGTAGTTACGGACCATGCGGCGGGCTATTCCGCGATGCTGCTGCTGGCCAACGATCGTAAGGTCACCCAGATGGCCGTCGGCATCCTTGGCCATGATTTCGATTCGCCTCAGGACGTCCTTGCCGAAGTCGGTGAGCAGACCCTTGTCAGATGCCTGCTGGAGTATGCTGTAAGGATCGTTGTACTGCGGGGTGTTGAGCAGGTAGCGTGAGCCGTGACGGCCGTAGTGGCTCATGTAGAAGGGCTTGAATCCCTTGGGAGCCTTTGAATAGGTAACGCCGGGATCCTCATACTGTGTCATACTTCCTCTGAACTTGTAGAGGTTCTCCTTGGTGATGTCTTCTTTCTTTGTGATTTCAGCACATAAGGTCAGCGGGAGCAAAAGCACCAGGCTGAATAGAATGGATTTCTTCATTTAGGTTAGTGTTAATGAGTTTGGTTTTGATTAGCGCAAAAATAATCAATTTCGGGCACAAACAGGCACGTTATACCTCCTTAATATAAAAATGTACTCAGACTTTACTGCCTCGCATATTTTTGCTAACTTTGCGTGCTATCACGAAAATTCAATCAAAAAACAATAACAATGAATAGTAAAGAATTGATGAACAAGGCAGCCGACAATATCCGTATTCTGGCTGCATCTATGGTCGAGAAGGCCAAGTCCGGTCACCCCGGTGGTGCTATGGGTGGCGCTGATTTCATTAACGTGCTTTTCAGCGAGTTCCTGGAGTATGATCCCCGCAACATGAAGTTTGAGGGTCGTGACCGTTTCTTCCTTGATCCCGGCCATATGGCTCCCATGCTTTACTCTCAGCTTGCTCTTACCGGCAAGTTCTCAATGGAGGAGCTGGCCACTCTGCGTCAGTGGGGCTCACCTGTAACCGGTCACCCCGAACTCGAGGTTGCACGCGGTATTGAGAACACCTCCGGTCCTCTTGGTCAGGGCCATGTATTTGCAGTAGGTGCCGCTATCGCTGAGAAGCATCTGGCTGCCGTACTGGGTGAGGAGGTTATGAACCACAAGATCTACGCTTACATCTCTGACGGTGGTATCCAGGAGGAGATCTCACAGGGCGCCGGCCGTATTGCAGGTACTCTGGGTCTTGACAACCTCATCATGTTCTACGATTCAAATGATATCCAGCTCTCAACCGAGACCAAGGTCGTAACCGCCGAGGATACTGCCGCCAAGTATCGCGCATGGGGTTGGAACGTATATGAGATCAACGGTAATGACGTTGACCAGATCCGTGGTGCCCTGACCATGGCTCAGAACGCTAACGGCAAACCGACCCTCATCATCGGTAAGTGCATCATGGGTAAGGGTGCCCTCAAGGCCGATGGTACCAGCTACGAGCGTAACTGCAAGACTCACGGTGCTCCTCTTGGCGGTGATGCCTACACCAACACCATCAAGGCTTTGGGCGGCGATCCTGAGAATCCCTTCCAGATCTTCCCCGAGGTCAAGAAGCTCTATGCTGACCGTGCCAAGGAGCTCCGCAAGATCATGGATGCCAAGTATGCCCGCAAGGCTGCATGGGAGAAGGCAAATCCTGAGAAGGCTGCCCTCCTCAAGGAGTGGTTCAGCGGCAAGGCTCCCAAGGTTGACTGGAGCAAGGTTGAGCAGAAGGCCGATGACGCCACACGTTCAGCTTCAGCTGCAGTTCTGAGCCAGCTCGCACAGCAGGTTCCCAACATGATCTGCGCAAGCGCTGACCTGAGCAACTCAGATAAGACAGACGGTTTCCTCAAGTATACAACCAACATGGTTAAGGGTGACTTCAGCGGTGCATTCTTCCAGGCTGGCGTAGCCGAGCTCACCATGGCTTGCTGCTGCATCGGTATGGCTCTGCACGGTGGTGTTATCCCCGCTTGCGGTACATTCTTTGTATTCTCAGATTACATGAAACCCGCCGTACGTATGGCTGCCCTCATGGAGCTCCCCGTTAAGTTCATCTGGACTCACGATGCATTCCGCGTAGGTGAGGACGGTCCTACACATGAGCCCGTTGAGCAGGAGGCACAGATCCGTCTCATGGAGAAGCTCAAGACTCACAAGGGCAAGAACTCAATGCTTGTTCTCCGTCCCGCAGACAGCGACGAGACTACACAGGCTTGGAAGCTCGCTATGGAGAATACCACTTCACCCACAGGTCTTATCCTGAGCCGTCAGAACATCAAGACCCTGCCCGCAGGTAATGACTACAGCCAGGCTGCCAAGGGTGCATACATCGTTGCCGGTTCCGATGCTGACTTTGACGTAATCCTGCTCGCTTCAGGTTCAGAGGTATCAACTCTGGTTGCCGGTGCCGAGCTCCTGCGTCAGGACGGTATCAAGTGCCGCATCGTAAGCGTTCCTTCAGAGGGCCTGTTCCGCAGCCAGTCCAAGGCTTACCAGCGCAGTATCCTGCCCGGTAACAAGCGTAAGTTCGGTCTCACTGCAGGTCTGCCTGTAACCCTCGAGGGTCTGGTAGGTGCCAGCGGTAAGGTATGGGGTCTCAGCTCATTCGGTTTCTCTGCTCCCTACAAGGTACTTGATGAGAAGCTCGGTTTCACAGCTGAGAACGTTTACAACCAGGTTAAGTCATTGCTTAAGTAATGATAGGAATAGCTAGTGACCACGCTGCTTTCCCGTTAAAGCAGTTCGTGATAGAATACTTGAAGGAGAAGGGGCTGGAGTTCAAGGACTACGGCACCTACTCTCCCGATAGTTGCAACTATGCCGATTACGGCCATGCACTGGCCCGTGGCATAGAGAACGGTGAGGTTGAGAAAGGTATCGCCATGTGCGGCAGCGGAGAGGGAATCTCCATGACCCTGAACAAGCATCAGGATTGCTCACCTTATCCGTCAGCACAATGATGCCAACGTCCTGGTAATGCCCGGCCGTTTCATCGATAATGACATGGCCCGCAAGATAATGGACGAGTACCTGAGCACCCCCTTTGAGGGCGGTCGCCATCAGGCTCGCGTTGACAGCATACCGGTTAAGTAATCAATGTACTGTAAAGGAAAGGGCAGCCGTTTGGCTGCCCTTTCTTTTTTATCGGAATCTGAAATCCAAAAGAGTACAGAGTGACTTTTCTTTGGTTGGGGATGAGAATGTGAAATAGATCGCGTGCTTACCGCTGAGCTCAGCCAGGCCGGGTAGCTTGACACTAAGCCCGGTAGCCTTCTGGGCCATGCCAGCCTTAAGCTGGATCTTGCCCAGCTCCTTGCCACCCTGTGACTCCCAGGGACGGTCAACCATAACGGTGATGGTTCCGTCTACGCCCTCGGGTATGAGGTTGAGCAGCAGTTTCACGTTCTTGCGTCCGCAGGTCCCGTCAAAATTGAAATACTTGTATCCAACTATGGAACCGTCTGTGTTATTCACAATCGGGTTGGTGTTGTTCTCTATGTCGTAGGGAGCATCGAACTTGGTGTCGGTGCCGTATGTCGATGCTACGTATGAACCAAAGAATGTGTTGTTGGGCCAGTCATGGATGGCTGTCCTGGGACCGGAATACCAGCAAGCGATACCGGCAGAGTGACGCTCCAGGGGATCGAGTCCGTTAAGCGCGAACCCCTCGGAGTTATATTCGCCTTCCGATATCTCAACCTTGCCGCCGGGACCCGGGGTGACCTTGACGGTGATGGGGGCGACCATAGCCTGACGTGCATACTCGTCGGTACCGGTGTGACGGTGATAGAATACGTACCACTGTCCGTTTATCTCACATATGCCGCCGTGGGTGTTGCCGTCGACCGTGGCCGATGCAAAGGGCTCGCCCTGTTCGTTGACCTCACGTCCGCGGCCGTCAATGACTGTACCTCCGTATGTCCAGGGGCCGAGAGGATTGTCGCTGTAGGCGTAGGCAAGAGTATAGTTCGATGAGGGCAGACCGAACTCACCATCCAAAGTGAATCGGCTGTATATGAATATGTACTTGTCCTGTATCTTGCGTATGGATGAAGCCTCAAAGAACTTGAACACACCGTCCATATATCGGCCCGGAACCATATCCTCCGCGATCTTGGTGCCCGGCTTTACGGTTGCCATGGTGGCAGGATCGAGCTCGGCTGCGTAAGAGCGCTCAAATCCCCAGTATCCGTATATCTTACCGTCATCATCAACAAACACTGCAGGGTCGAATGCCAGCACGCCTTCAGCGCTGTTGGGATTCTCCTTACTCCAGTTGCAGACCTCGAACGGTCCGTCAGGGCGTGAACTCTTGGCAATAAGGCCATTTCGTCCGCCGGCCTGGTCGTTAGGATAGAGGTAGTAGGTCTTGGTTCCGTCAGGAGCGGTCACGAGTGTGATATCGGGCGCAAAAAGGACATCGGCAAGTCCGCTGCGTGTCAGGGGCTGGCCGTTTGCGTTCTTATCGACCTTAAGTATCTCACCGTCATAACGCCAGTGGCTCAGGTCCTCTACCGGAGCTGACCATACCACCAGTTCGCGGCCGCAGTAATCAACCACGCGGCTGTCATGCGAGCCATAGATATAGACTCTCTGTTTGCCGGGGTTATCGGGATCCTCGAACACATAGGGCTCACCGTCGGGGATATGCTCCCACATGGGCAGATAAGGGTTTCCTACAGTCATAAGTTCTTTACCGTGATTGCCGGCTCCGCCTGCGCATGATACGGTCATGGCCGAGCCGATGATAGCCGTCACCAATGCGTATGACAGGCTCTTGAGAGTGTTATTATTACTCATTATCTATGTGATTTAGCTAATTCTCTTTGGCTAGGGTTATTGGACAAAAGTAATAAAAAAACTTCATCCCTCTCAATAGAACAGGGGGCCTGTCACTCCAAAATAGCCGTAGCCCTCGCCCAACCGTAAGTGGAACGTGTCAAGGAACAGCGTGACTCTGGCTGGAGCGTCCTTGGCCGATGCATCCACAATCGTCCCGGTAAGACCGATGACATGACTGAAATCATCCTTGGCAATGTTTTCGGGCGTCATCTCATTCTCCAACGCCCTTAACTGTGAGAGTGGAATGCGGAACTCATATTTAAGTTCCCTTTCAGAGCCGTTGGGCTCCGAGCTGACCGGTAATCGGACAGTAAGGATGTCATCCTTTATGCAGTCTTTCTCAAGATCCGTGTTATAATCATACAAACACATGGCATGAGCGTTGTCAGGCAGATTGAAACCGGTGCTTCCCAATATGCTGCGGTAACGGTGAATCTCCACGTTCCCGTCTTTCCCATCCTCAAACACATGCTCCTGAATCCGTCCGGTAAGAACACCCGTGTCAATGATATCCTTTACAGACTGGCGTGAGAACTGCCGTTTGAGGTAGTCAATACGGCTGTCCAGTTTATGTGATACTGGTGAGTCCAGCGTGCTGAGGAACTTGCCGTACTCATCGTCACCCATGGTCGTGCCGTCCCATCCGTTCTCCTTCAGCATGACTGTTACTTTGCCTGTGAGGTTCTTTTTTACACAGGTCGATACGTTGACAGGCATTACTGTAATGACGGCGAATGCCAGTACGAATGACACCGGTATCCAGATGATTCCCGCATTGCGCCTGATTATGAGTATGGCGCATACGGCATAGCACCACAGGTTGAACGCCACCAGATAAACGCGCAGAATGGTAATCCCGTAGTCCGATATACGCCGCGCAATACCGACACTCATGAGCAGCAGCAAAGGCAGCATGAGCAGCGGCATACGTCTGGTTATGAACCTGACCGCCATCCTGTTCCAGCCCGATGCGCTCTGAGAGGCCCTCTCAATATATGGATAGACCACAATAAAGAGAATTATCATAGCAGCCATTGAAACCGTTACCAGCCATGATACCCAACCATCAGGAAGTTGCCATGTAAAGAGTATCTTGCCTGCATAACAGTAGAGTGTGGCAAGGTATGCTGCCGCGATAGGCATGAACAGTTTAGTCGTGACGCTCACAAGGAATCCCGATACCGGGATGACATCAGAGTCATGCTTGAGCGATCCCGAAGGAATGCCTTGGATGATGAGTATCGTGAACAGGAATATAAAGCAGACGGAGGCTATGTGGACAAAGACATGTGAACTTATATCGGCCCCGAACAGCTTCTCAAACGAGATCAGCAGCAACTCCAGCCCTCCGCATACGATTGCGCTGACCAAAAGCGCCAGGCTTACCGCTCCCATGCATCTGAGCGTGAAATTCCAGAATGACACATCGGACCTGCCTCCAAGAAACGGGAGTATGGGCAGTGTTACAACGAGTGCAATGATAAGTGCTGCTATAATCCAGTTATACGGAGCATACTCCAGCACATCGTAACGGCTCTTGAGCAGGAGGCTGATGAAAATCCAGATTATGTGAATAAGCAAGACGGCAATCTTATGTCCCATGCTCTCCTTATGCTCCTCAAGCCAGAGCGAGAGCGAAAGCGACAGGACAATTCCGGTACCTGCATACCAGGCCAGCAGGAACCTCCAGCTGTCGCTTAGGAAACTGAGAGTTCCCTGTTCCAGACATATGGCAATGACTGTAAGCGCCGCCGCAAACAGAACGGTAAGCGGAAACCGCTCGACGCCCCGTCTGACCGTCATAGCCAGACTCCTGATTCTGTTACCAATAGTACTATCTTTCATAGTTCTTATTCCAAAAGTACTTTGAAAACGAAGTAAAACCAAACAAACATAACTACCAAACAAATTCGCACAAATCTTTCCCTTTGCAGTAGCCGTACTATCCCCTTTGGGGACCATCAGTGCAGCGACGTTAAGCGAGAGCCCTGGAGGGTGGCGTTAAGAACGGCGTTTCGTTTAACGACTTTTAGATTTGCACCGTGATTCCAAT
>CACZCX010000050.1 GCA_902779875.1 uncultured Bacteroidales bacterium
ACCATGGCCGCCCGTGGGCTTGTGAACGGGAGGGGCCCGTGCCTAAGAAAATGCTCTGGAAGGTAGGAGTTTACTCATGCCTTTCAGAGCGTTTTATTAAGGATGGGAGGGATAGCGCGAAGCGCGTAGTTTCAGATACTGATACCCCAAAAGTTCTCTTGGAGGAAGGGCACAGATAGAAGGTTTAGCTCGACGGCCCGTAGGGGAAAGTCAACCGTCCCTATTGTGCCCTTACTGCTTGCTGATGTAATCAACAATCCACTGACCGACCTCGCGGGTGCCGTACTTGGCGCCGCCCTCGACCTGGATCTCGGGGGTGCGGACGTTGGCATCGAGTGAAGCCTGGACGGCCTTGCGGATCAAAGCGCCCTCTTGGTTAAGGCCGAAATACTCGAACATCATGGCGGCGCTCAGTATCTGGGCTATGGGGTTGGCTATGTTAAGGCCCTTGCCCTGAGGCCAGGAGCCGTGAACAGGCTCGAACACGGGAGTGTGCTCGCCGGTCGATGCGCTGGGAAGCAGGCCCATGGAGCCGGTAATGCACGATGCCTCATCGGTCAGGATGTCGCCAAAGGTGTTCTCGGTCACGATCACGTCAAAGAAACGGGGCTCCTGAATCATACGCATGGAGGCGTTGTCCACGAACATGAAATCAGTAGTCACCTCGGGGTACTCCTTCATGATATCCATGGCAACGTTACGCCACAGACGCGAGCTGGCCAGCACGTTGGCCTTATCGACTACGGTAAGATGTTTCTTGCGGGCCAGAGCATACTTGTAACCGACACGAAGAATGCGCTCCACCTCGGCGCGGCTGTACAGATTCGTATCGTATGCCTCATCGGCTCCCTCCTTCTTGGGGCCGAAGTACATACCACCGGTAAGCTCGCGGATGCATATGAAATCGGCACCGCGCACAAACTCATCCTTAAGGGGTGACTTGTGTACCAGGCAGTCAAACGTCTCGATGGGGCGGATATTGGCGTAGAGGCCCAGTTTCTTGCGCATGCCCAGCAGGCCCTGTTCAGGACGTACTTTCGATGTGGGGTCATTGTCATACTTGGGGTCACCCACTGCGGCAAAGAGGACCGCGTCGCTCTCCATGCATGTGCGGAAAGTCTCGTCAGGGAACGGGTCACCCACCAGGTCGATGGCGTGCGCGCCGCATATAGCCTCCTTGTACTCCACCTCATGTATATTATTCCTGTTCTATTCTGTTCAACATCTTTTCGGTAGCCTTGATGGCTGCCTCTGTCTGGTCGGCGTCAAGACCTCGTGTACGGAACTCCTCGTTCTTGAAACGCCAGGTGATTATGGTCTGCACGAATGCATCGGTACGGCCGCCGGGCGGGATTGACACCGTATAGTTGGTCAGCACCGGGAAGGGTTTGTCCAACTTGGCGTAAATCTGACGGAGGGCACGCACAAACGCATCATACTGACCGTCACCGGTTGCAGAATCCATATACTCCTTACCGTCAACCTCAATCTTGACCAATGCCTGCGGCTTAAGGCCCTGGGTGAGGGAGAGCGAGTAATTCAGTATACGTATGCGCTGCTCCTCCTGACCGTGGTGGAGCACATCGTCCACGATATAGGGAAGGTCATTCTGGGTGACCTGCTCCTTCTTGACACCCAACTCAATGATACGGTCGGTGACCTTACGCATGGACTCCTCATCGAGCTCTATGCCCATAGCCTCCAGATTGAGTTTGACATTGGCCTTGCCGCTGTTCTTGCCCAGCGCATACTCCCTCACGCGTCCGAACCTCTCCGGCAGGAGCGCGTTGTAATAGAGGTTGTCCTTGTTGTCACCGTCGGCATGAACGCCAGCGCACTGGGTGAACACGAACTCACCCACCACCGGCATGTTATGGGGAATATGTATGCCGCTGTCCATCTCCACCTTACGGCTCACCTTGAACAGACGGCTCTCACGCAGTCCCGTAACCACATCCATCTGGTCCTTAAGCACAGCCATCACGCTGCCCAGAGGTGCGTTGCCTGCACGTTCGCCCAGGCCGTTGACAGTGGCATGCACACCCTTCACGCCGGCCTTGACTGCGCTCCAGACATTGGCCACAGCCAGGTCATAATCGTTATGCGCATGGAAGTCAAAATGCATATCGGGATAGCGCTCCACCATACGGCGGCAGTATTTCATGGTGGTGTCAGGATTCAGGATGCCCAGGGTATCGGGCAGCATGACACGTTTCACGGGCATGGATGCCAGCGCATCGGTAATCTGATATACATAATCAGGCGAGTTCTTCATGCCGTTGCTCCAGTCCTCCAGGTATACATTCACCTCCATCCCGCGGCTCACGGCATACTCCACGGTGCTGCGAATATCGGCAATATGCTCATCGGGAGTCTTGCCCAGCTGTGCCGTCACATGCTTGAGACTACCCTTGCAGAGCAGGTTCATCACGTGGCAGCCGGCACCCAGAATCCAATCGGCCGAGCGGTTCCGGTCAACAAAACCCAGCACCTCTATACGGTGTGCGCAGCCGCTTTTCTGAGCCCACTCCATGACGGAACGCACGCTCTCCTGCTCGCGGTCCGATACCATGGCCGATGCAATCTCCACACGGTCCACGTTAAGGTCCGATATGAGCGACTGCACGATGCTCAGCTTCTCGTGGCTGGAGAAACTCACGCCCGATGTCTGCTCGCCGTCACGCAGCGTGGTGTCCAGCACCTCAATGTACGAGCGTCCCTTCCTCTCGAAATCATCAATATCCTCGCTGCGGCTCATCAGATAGTCAATGTCATCAAAACCGTTCATGAGGCAGTGTTTCTTGTATCCGTTTATGACGAATGACTCGCTCCGTCCGGTGGTCAAATCGGTTATGGTCTGGGCGGGAAGGTCCACACGCACGCGTGCATCGGGATCCTTCTCTATGCTCTTAAAGAGCAGGTCGCGGAACTCTTCCGATACCACCACCGGCAGCACAAAGCAGTTCAGCAGGTTGTTGCGGTGTATGTCGGCAAAGCTGCTTGACACCACCACCCTCACGCCGTAACCGGCTATAGCCCACGCGGCATGCTCACGGCTGGAGCCTGAGCCCCAGTTGGCACCCGCCACCACGATCTGACGCCGTCCCTCGGCGGGTTTCTCGTTGAAATGGGGCTGGTTCATCACAAAATCCTTTACAGGCTGACCCTTGGAGTCGAACCTGAGGTCATGCATGAACGCATCGCCAAAAAACGAGGCGTCACGTGTGGTCGATGCCAGATATCTGGCAGGTATGATAAGGTCCGTGTTGCAGTTCTCTATAGCTATAGGAATGCAAGTGGATTCTATTACTCCGAATTTCTTTTCCATGTTGTTCATGATTAATCCATTAACGTACGGGGATCGGTAACCACACCTGTAACCGCACTAGCCGCAACGGTAAGCGGTGAGGCCAGTATGGTCCTGGAGCCGGGGCCCTGACGGCCCACGAAATTACGGTTGGAGGTCGATATGCTCAGCTTTCCGGCGGGCACCTTGTCGGGGTTCATGGCCAGGCAGGCCGAGCAAGAGGGTAGACGCAGCTCAAAGCCGGCCTCCTCCAGTATCCTGTCAATACCCTCCTCTATTATCTGACGGTGCACGGCCCATGAGCCGGGAACCAGCCAGGCTGTAACGTTATCGGCCTTCCGGCGGCCCTTCACTATACTTGCAAAGGCACGGAAATCCTCTATACGGCCATTGGTGCAGGCACCCAGGAAACAGTAGTCGACCGCCGTTCCCTCCAGCTTCTGCCCGGGCTCGAACCGCATATAGTCAAGCTGGGTCTTGAGCTGCAGCTTATCGGCCTCCGAGAGACCCTCATAAACAGGAACCGTACCGTCAATGGCTATGCCTGCGCCGGGGTTGGTTCCGTATGTAATGCGCGGTGCTATATCACTGGCCTGATAGGTTACCTCCTTGTCAAAACGGGCGTCGGGATCGGAATAGAGCTTGCGCCACTCGGAGAGGGCCTTGTTCCACTCTGCACCCTTGGGAGCATATTCGCGACCCTTCAGGTACTCGAACGTGGTCTCATCGGGAGCTATCAGACCAGCGCGGCTGCCCATCTCGATCGACAGGTTGGAGAGCGTAAGACGTCCCTCCATGGACATGTCACGAATTACCTGTCCGGCATACTCCACCGCATATCCTGTTGCGCCCGATGTGGTCATCTGCGCCATTATATAGAGAGCCACATCCTTGGCCGTGACACCCTTGGAGAGCTTACCTTCTATATTTATGCGCATGGTCTTGGGCTTGATCTGCAGTATGCACTGCGAGGCGAGCACCTGAGCCACCTCCGATGTGCCGATACCCATGGCTATGGCACCCACAGCTCCGTGGGTCGATGTGTGCGAGTCACCGCATACAATCGTCATGCCGGGCAGCGAGAGAGCTTTCTCCGGGCCCACCACATGTATGATACCGTTATCCGGAGTACCCATACCGAAATGCCTTATGCCGAACTCCGTGCAGTTACGCTCCAGAGTCTCCACCTGCTTGCGACCCACCGGATCCTCAATACGGTCCTGGTTATCGGAAGGGGTGTTATGGTCAGGCATGGCGAATATTTTCTCAGGGCAGCGCACCCTCAGTTTCTTGTCCCTCAGGGTATCGAAAGCCTGGGGAGTGGTCACCTCATGGCAGTACAGACGGTCTATGTAGAGTTGCGTAGGACCGTCGGGAACCACCTGCACCACGTGCGCATCCCATATCTTGTCAAACAGCGTGCGTCCCATCACTTTTTCTTGAACTTGTTTATACAGTCTATATAGGCCTCCACGCTGGCGGTCACTATATCGGTATCGGAACCGAATCCGTAATAGAGATGGCCGCCGTTCTCCACCTGCATATGCACCTTGCAGACGTCATCCGAGCCTTTGGAGATTGCCTGGATGGTCATCTCCTTAAGGGTCATGTCACGGCGTATGATCTGTTTGAGGGCCTTGATCGATGCATCCAGAGGTCCGTTACCTGTCGATGCAGCCTCAAACGACTCACCGGCCACGCTCAGCTTGATGGCTGCAATAGGTGTCACACCCTTACCGGTGGTTACCTGCAGGCCGTCCAGACGTACATGCTTGGTGGCTGCGGTATCGGCACCGGCCAGCATCAGTATGTCATCATCATTCAGCTCCTTCTTCTTGTCGGCCAGCTTGAGGAACGCCTCATATATGCGGTCCAACGCCTCGCCGTCCTTCTCTATACCCAGTATCGAGAGACGGTGCTTGAGGGCTGCACGGCCTGAACGGGCTGTCATGACGATATTGTTTTCATCCAGACCCACATCCTTGGGGTCCATTATCTCATATGTCTGTGTATTCTTGAGCACACCGTCCTGGTGTATGCCGCTTGAATGGGCAAAGGCGTTACGGCCCACTATTGCCTTGTTGGGCTGTACGGGCATATTCATGAGCGAGGATACCAGACGGCTGGTTGAGCATATGCGTGTAGTGTTGATATTGAAATCAACCGGGATGGTGGCATGATGGCACTTGAGTATCATGGCGATCTCCTCAAGCGATGTGTTGCCGGCCCTCTCGCCTACTCCGTTTATAGTCACCTCAACCTGACGGGCACCGTTCAGGATACCGCTCATGGTGTTGGCGGTCGCCATACCCAGGTCGTTGTGACAGTGGGTTGACAGTATGGCCTTGCCGCTTGACAGGGCATCGACATGCTCCATCAGGTACTTGATCTTGGCTCCGTATTCATCGGGCAGACAGTAACCTGTTGTATCGGGTATGTTTATGATGGTGGCGCCGGCCTTGATCACTGCCTCGGTCACGCGGGCCAGGTATTCGTTATCGGTACGGCCTGCGTCCTCTGCGTAGAACTCGATTTCATCGACTTTCTTCTTGGCGGCATAACGCACTGCGGCTACGGCACGCTCCAGAATCTGCTCACGGGTGCTGTTGAACTTGTAACGTATGTGCTCCTCACTGGTACCGATGCCGGTATGGATACGTTTGTACTTGGCATACTTCAGGGCCTCGGCGGCTGCGTCGATATCGGACTCTACGGCACGGGTCAGGGCGCAGATGACCGGCCATGTCACCGCTTTGGATATCTCCACTACCGAGTTGAAATCACCCGGGCTGCTGGCAGGGAAGCCTGCCTCAATCACATCGACACCCAGCTGCTCGAGCTGACGCGCCACCTCAATCTTCTCAATGGTGTTGAGCTGGCATCCCGGGACCTGTTCGCCGTCGCGGAGTGTGGTGTCAAAGAAAATCAGTCTGTCTGACATATGTAAAAGTTATAATGTTGGTCAAACAAAAAAGCCTCTCTCACTCGTGTGAGAAAGGCTTCATCGTTATCTGTTATCTTTATTTTTCTTTCAGATATATGCGTCAGGCTTTCTCACACCGGAACCCCGGAATGATAATAATAGATAGAATAATAATCAAGCCTAGCAGTCGCATAAATCTTAGTCTTATTTTGCTCTTTCCTGTTTTTAACGGCTGCAAATTTAAGAACACTATTCTAATTGAGCAATAAAAAGTATTAATTTTGTTTTGCCTATATGAAATCAACTCTTTATTACATAGTGGCAGAGCACCTGTTCTGCGTTGAGTCCGATGAGAGCATTGCGGCACTCTTGGAGAACTACGAGCCTTTCAGGGCTGCTTTTACTGAGGCGGGGCAGGCGCTGTTCTCACTCAGCGTGGTTAACGACGGGCCTGTGGAATATGTTGAGGAGTGGCGCCAGGACGAGGAGGGACAGGAGACCGTCTGTGGCCATATCGGTCCGGATGACTCTGTCTTTGAGTTCCGATGGGGCGGCAGGAGCGCCGGCTGGCTGGTTTGTGAGGCCGGATACCGCATCGGCACACTGCACTTGAGCGGATTCCAGACCAAGGCTGCACTTGACAACTCACTTATGATACTGTTCGCAATGGCATCGGCCTGCACCGGAACGGTACTGTTCCATTCGGCAGTGGTGAGCCTTGACGGACGCGGATATATGTTCCTGGGCAAGAGCGGCACGGGTAAGAGCACCCATGCCAGGCTGTGGCTGCAGAACATACCCGGAACGGAGCTTATGAACGATGACAACCCCGCCGTCCGTATCAAGTCCGATGGCACGGCAGTCGTTTATGGCACCCCCTGGAGCGGCAAGACCCCCTGCTACCGCAACGTAAGCGCCCCGCTTGGAGGCATTGTGCTTCTGAGCCAGGCTCCATATAACAGGATTGTACGCCTTAAAGGCATAGGCGCATACGCCGCCGTGGTGCCCAGCATATCGGGCAAACGATGGGATGCGCGCATTGCCGACGGCCTGCACGAGACCGAGAACGCGCTGGCCACGTATATTCCGGTATGGCATCTGGACTGCCTGCCCGATGCCGATGCCGCACACCTGTGCAAAGATACGATTGCCCTATGACCGATGAGCAGATCATACAGGAGGCCGTGCGCCTGGTAGCCGACGGAGTGAGCGTGACTTTCCCCGTCAAGGGCCGCAGCATGCTCCCGTTCATCGTAGGCGGAAGGGACAGCGTCATAATGCAGAAACCGGAACGTCTGCGCGTAGGTATGGTCGTGCTGGCGCAGGTTGCATCGGACACATATGTGGTACACCGGATAATCCGTATGGAGCCCGACGGCGGCCGCGTAACCCTGATGGGCGACGGCAACATACGAGGCATGGAGAGCTGCATGCCCGTTCACATACTGGCACATGCCACCCATGTAGTCAGGCCCGACGGAAGGCGCCGCTCCCTTGACTCTTTTGTTCATCGGGCCATAGCTCATGTCTGGTACATGCTCAGACCCCTGCGCCGGTATCTGTTGGCAGCCATGCGGATAACCCGCATCATACCACCTTTGAATTCAAATAGTACTAATTCTAATAATTGTCTGTAAAATGAAAAAGAGCATTCTTTTTATCTTGCTTGCCTTATTAATGAACACTTCGGTTTATGGCACCCGTTACATAACTGACCTCCTGCTTATTGGCGGAACCTGGGATGAAGTATGCCAGGAAGAAAAGAAATTCCAGCAGCAGGGTTGGGAAACAATCAACAAGGATCTCAACGAGGGGTGCGGCGAAAGTACAGACTACATATACCTCATGGCAAAATATGAGGAGAGCAATGGTGTGAATTACGGTTATGTTACAGACGTTCTGCTTTACACCTCGGAACCTGATATCGACCTCCTTGAATATAAAGGAACGGTCTATTATCTTACCCCATACTTTGGCGGAAGCCACTTCCGGAACAAAAAGGGAAACCTGAACAGTCACACAGGTGATAATTCCGATAACATCTACCTTTTCTACACCAAGACCCAGAAAGACAACAAAGCCTTGACTTCAATCTATTTCAACGACACCAAGTCCGGAGCAGTGGGCAAGAACGGTAACAACAACGAAGGTTATGACCTGAACAGCGGAGCACGCGGTTCTTACATATATATGCATACCACCAGTGCTGCGGCAACGTCTGCATCCCTGTCCGGAAGCGGAAGCTCTTTAATTGATCCTATTTTAATAAGCAGTGCAGCGGAATGGGCTACTCTATCGAGCAAAATCAACAATTGCGATTACGAGAATTCATACCATTACGTCAGACTCACATCCGATATACCGAATCAAAGCGAAAAGGCTGCCGGCAAAACTGCCGTAACCAATATGGTAGGTGACCATGTTTCCACCTGGATTTTCTTTGACGGTAACGATCATACAATCACGGTCAATATCAATAATGTCATAAAAGGAACAGCCCCATTCGCCCGCGTAGACAACTCCAGATTTGAAAATCTGACCATAGACGGTTCTGTCACAAGCACAGAGCATCATGCCGCCGGACTCATCGGCGTTTGTGAAGGAACGGCAATCATACAGAATTGCCATATATCGGCCGATGTCAACTCCCCCACTTATGCCGGTGGTATAGTAGGTCACGGAGGCAACCTTGGCCACAAACTGATTATGAACAAATCCTATTATGACGGTACCATCTCGGGATTCAACAACTACGCCGGTGGTCTGATGGGATGGTGTGATGATGTGGAATTACTGATAGCCGATTGTCTATTCAAAGGATCGTTCCAGCCCGGAAGGACAGGCCAATACCACCCTATAGCCTGTAAACACGCCCCCAGTAACGTCACTGTTACAGCAGGTGATGCCTATTATCTGGAGACTGTCAGTTTAATGAATATAGGCAGCAACGCCATTCCCGGACTCAAGGCAACCAGGGTTAGCCCGAGCATGATTCCAGGAGCCGTAAACCAGCAGTTTGATGCACCTGACGGCAACACCTATTATTCTGCGTATTGCGCTCACGACGACATTCTCAAGCAATTGGTTAAAGACCATCCCGGCGAGAAAGTATCATTGAGTTTTGACTTTAGTGTCACCCAAGACCTGCCCAAGATGATATGTCTGCCTATCAAGATGAGCAACATCCAAAACGGAACACTCTATCAGTTAACCGGTTTCAGAAAGGAAACAAAAGACGGAACTGATGTCTGGACTGCAACCTTTTACGATGTTACTCCAGATCAGGATCAGATTCCGTATACCGAGCCCGGAGTTCCGTATCTCTTCATGCCCGATAACACCGGCATAGTCACTTTCTATGGAGATATTGACCGTGTTCCTCAAGATGTCGATGAATTTGAGCCCTTACAGATGGATGCAGGCAACGGATGGACATTAAACGGTGTCTTTGCTGGTGTTTCAGGAAATTACATCAACGGTTATCTATACAAGGAAGCCAATGCCAGTGTGACCAACAAGAGCACCGGCGAGTTGCTTTATAAATTGAATATCTTCATAAAAATAGACAGAGATAACACCATTGATGCATTCCATGCATACGTATCATACTGTCCCCAAGAGACCGATGCTTCCATTCCATCCATGGTCTTAATAGATCTGGTTGACAAAAACGGAAACATAACAGCAGTAGGCACTGTCAATACCGCCACCGGAGAGATTACCATTGACCGCTGGTACAGCATTGACGGAACTCCGCTTATGGAGCAGCCCACCGAACCCGGAATCTACATCCACAACGGCAAAAAGATAGCAATTCAATAAAAATGAAGATAAAGAAAGGATTTGTTCTGCGCCAGGTGTGCGGCGAGAACGTGATAGTGGGTGAAGGCCTTGACGCCATTGATTTCGGGCGCATGCTCTGCCTGAACGAGACTGCAGCATGGCTCTGGAAAAAGGCCATGGAGGCCGGTGACTTTACGGCCGATGGTCTGGCCAAGGCACTGTGTGATGAGTATGATGTCTCTCCTGATCAGGCATTAGCCGATGTAAAGGAGACAATAAGCCAATGGACTGAACTTAAAGTTGTAGAGTGAATTATTCAAGCTGGATATGGCGTAACACACAAGGCATCCGCTGGAACACCGCGGTTCGCGTTGTGACAGGCACCGCGCAGGTTGCCATGGGACTGCTTATGGTATGGCTGAGCCGCCGTAGTGGGCGGTGTGTTGCTGCGTCAGGTCTATTTCCTTCTCACCACCAAGGCCGGCATCCGCCAGACCAACGCCATCCGCCTGCGCATGTTCAGCGGACTGTTCCGCCGCCAGCTCTATGACGAGAAAGAGATACACTCCGGTGACATAAGCTCCCGTCTTACCAAGGATATAGAGGTGGTATCACAAACCACGACCGATACCCTTCCCGAGATGTGCATCACCTGCATCCAACTGATAGGTGCATTCCTTTTGCTCCACTACTTTGACCGCTGGCTTGCATGGGCTCTGCTCATCATGACTCCGCTTGCCATACTGATGGCCAAGTTCATCGGCCGTAAACTGCGTCAGATGACGCTTGACATACGTCAGGACGAGAGCCGCATCCAGATGCAGGTTCAGGAAGGCATGGAGAACAACGCCGTACTGCGTGCCATGGGCAGCCAGGAGTGGATGACAGGCCGCCTGGACACCATGCAGCAGAAGCTCAAGGGCAACATAATGCGCCGCACCCGCTTTACCATAATGATTCGCATCATACTGGGCAGCGCATTCGGCCTTGGTTACCTGCTGGCATTCGTATGGGGAGGTCTGCAACTGCGCTCTGGGGCAATCACATTCGGTATCATGACATCATTCCTGCAATTGGTAGGCCAGATACAGCACCCCGTAATGCAGCTGCTCAACCTGGTACCTCAGGTAATACACTCCACCGCCAGCATAGACCGTCTATCCGAGCTTGAGAGCAATGCCGTGGCCGATACCGGCACCCTGCACCCCACTCTGCGCGGAATACGTTTTGAGAATGTGAACTTCCAGTATGCAGGCGGTGACCGTCAGATATTATCCGGTTTCAGTCATGATTTCCGGCCCGGCACCAAGACCGCCCTTATGGGTGAGACCGGCATAGGCAAGACCACGCTGTTCCGCCTGATGCTGGGATTCATAAGCCCCGACAGCGGTAGCATAACTCTGTATGGTGATAATGAAAGTTTGACGGCAGGCGCAGAGACCCGCCCCGACTTTGTGTTCGTACCCCAAGGCAATACACTCATGAGCGGCACCATCCGCTTCAACCTGCAGGTAGCCGATCCGGATGCATCGGACCAGCAGCTTAAAGAGGCCCTTCATACCGCCTGTGCAGATTTTGTTCAGGAACTCCCAGATGGTCTTGACACCCTGCTCGGCGAGCGCGGCAGCGGCCTTAGTGAAGGCCAGGCCCAACGCATCGCCATAGCTCGCGGCCTGCTACGCCCGGGCTCCATATTGCTGCTGGATGAAATCAGCTCGTCACTCGATCCGGAGACAGAGACTGAGCTCTACCGCCGTCTCTTCCAGGCCTATCCCGGCAAGACGATGATCTTCATCACCCACCGCCAGGCCGTCACCACTCTTTGCGACTCAGTGCTCACACTCTAAAGGGGCACAAAAGGGACGGTTCTATCTGTGCCCTCGCGAGGGCACAGATAGAACCGTCCCTTTTGTGCCCCTCCGCACCTAGCCGAGCAAATTATCCCATCCCGGGATTTCGCTGCCCACAAGAACTTGCGGGGCCTGAACCTTTATTTCATCTGTATTGGGTTTGATATATGTCTTTTTCATAATGGTTGTATTATCTGTTAATTAAAATCTTATTGCCTTCAGAGTTCAGGTACAGACCCGGAGCGGAGGGAGTGCCCTCAACGGGCTGGCCGTTCAGGTAGTACCACTGATCAATGGTTATCTCACCGGTATTCATG
>CACZCX010000051.1 GCA_902779875.1 uncultured Bacteroidales bacterium
TGTTAGCGAATATTTTTCGCTGCAAATGAAAAGAAAAAGTTTTGTTCAGCAAAATTTTTTCGCTGAAAATGACGCAAAGGGAAACGACCCCTTTGCGTCCAGCGTCTGGCATAACATAAGCGGCGCAATCGTAGCATATCTCTTCCGGAGGGAGCCAAAGGGAGCCAAAGGGGACGGTTCTGTTTGGCCCTTTTGTAGTAACATAAAAAGAAGCAGTGAAGGTTAACATTTCCACTGCTTATAATATCTGAAAAAGAGGGGCCAAACAGAACCGTCCCCTTTGGCTCCCTTCACTTCCAGTGTTTGAGCTGTGAGAGATGAGTATCGTAGAGAGTTCTGCGCTCGCTGTCTGACTGATTATCGGGATTGGGCATATGCGCAATCAGGAAATCCAGGAGAGCATCCTTGCTGTCATAGGTAAACTTGCCGTCAGTGTAGCACCATTTGCAGTAATCCTCGTTGAAACTGCCATCGGTCTCACGGCTAATCATGGAATCGTCTGAGAGCGGCATTCCGCAGCACTGGCAGTAGAGTGTACGGGGTGCGCCCAGCAATGTATTGATAGAAACGCCAAACTCACGTGACAGCACTTTAAGCATTTCAGGATTAGGTTGAGTCTGACCTGTTTCCCAACGGCTAACTGCCTGACGGGTCACATTGATGCGTTCTGCCATCTGGTCCTGAGTGAGATTGTTACGCTCACGCAGATTCTTAAGTATTTCTTTTACCTCCATCGTTGTTTAAATTTTGATTCACGATGCAAAATTAGCATGTGGGAAAACACTTGTCAAGAAACATGTTGTTGCTATTGCCTTACAAGTATCTCAGGCACGACTCTACTGTGCCATTTTACACGAGTGATTTGGTGGTCCAGCGGCGGGATTTCCAGCGGCGGATAAATATCAGGCCCCTGATATTCTCATCCAGGATCAAGGCGCACCAGAGGGCAATCAGGCCACCGTTAAGGCCGATGCCCAGCAGCCAGCTACCGCCTACGGCTACTGTCCAGCAAACTATAATACCCACAGTTACAGGATAATAGATATCACCGGCGGCGCGCAGCGAGTTCACGCCAAAGAAATTGATTGCACGGCCCACCTCTACCATTATATCAATCCAGAGCACGATGGTTCCCATGCGGATTATGTGCTCATTGTCGGTCAGCATGGAGAAAATGGTATGCCCCAGACAGGCGGTAGTGAATGACAGCACAAAAGTAACCGCCACCGATACGCGCAGTACACGTCGGCCGGTAAGATGCCCTATCACGATTGCCCCACCCTGCGCCGCCGCAAGCGAGAACAGGAACACGAAGGTGGTTATGGTCTGTCCGTATGTGCGCGTGGCCAGCTCGTCGTTACCCAGCATATTAATGAAATAGGTAACCACCACCATCGAAAGGCTGTAAGACATCTGCTCACCGGCCGACGGAATGCCCACCTTGAACAGTTTGCCGGTCTCGGCCCACGGGAAGGGGCGGAACAGTCCCTTGGGCAGGTGTCCAATGTACTTGCGGTAAAGCAGATACAACAGCAGGAAAGTAGAAAAAGCCCGGCAGATCACCGTAGATATTGCCGCACCCCGGACACCCATTGCCGGCAGCCCGAACTTACCGAATATAAGAGCGTAGTTACCCAGTATGTTTATCACATTTACCAGACCGGATACGAACATAGGATAATGCGCCTTGTCCACACTCCTCAACGCCGCCGCAGCCGACAGCGATACCGCCTGGAAGAAAGCAAACGCCCCCACAATACGCATATACGGGAATCCCTGTGCAAACAGTTCCTCCCTTGCTCCCATCATTTCCAACAGAGCCGATGCCTTGCCGAACAGGAACGCACTGAACGCCAGACCGATAAGAAGATTGAACAGTACCGATATTCCCATCACCTGCAGCACACGGTTACGCTGTCCCGCGCCCACATACTGAGAGCAGAGAATGGATGTGGCCATTGATATGACCTGGAATATGATGAATACGATATTTACCAGCTGATTGACCAGTCCCACGGCCGCCACGCTCTCATCGGAATAACGGCTTAGCATGAAAGTATCGGCCGCACCCAAAGTCATGACAAGCAGAGTGTCAATGAAAATGGGCAATGCAAGAACTGTAAGAAGTCTGGTTAGTGACCCGTATCTCATGAATCAATTGGTTATGTGCAGGACCAGGTACTCGGAGCGGGTACCGATGCGGATCTTGGGGCCCCAGATGCCCAGGCCTGAGCTGATGTAGTAGCAGGTGTTGCCGCGTTTGTGGTGTCCCCATGATTTCTCGTACATGGCATCGGTAATCCATGATAATGGCCAGAACTGGCCGCGATGGGTGTGGCCGCTGAACTGGAAATCTATGCCTGCGTTCTCTGCCTCCTCAAGATGATACGGCTGGTGGTCCAGCAGGATTGTGAATGTATCTGTATCCTTAACCAATGCGCCCAATGGTTTGCGCCTATGGTTTGTACGGTCATCACGGCCTATTATCTGTAAGTTGCCAAACTCCGCAACACTGTCACGGAGCAGAGTGATTCCTGCATCACTAAGGAACTTGCGGGCGCCATCAACATCGCTGTAATACTCACCTATCAGAACCAGGTCCGGATTCTCAGCGTTCATAAGGTCTATCCATCGGCCCAGTTCCGCCTTGCGGTTATGGTAACCTATATGCAGGTCACTGGCCAGCACTATGGTCATGGGCTTGTCCAGTGGCTTGTCTGTATGAATGGTCAACTCCTCACGGTATTTGTGGTGATAGTGTATGCATCCGGCTGTCATAAGGACAGTTATCACCCCCACTACACTTACAAAACCCGTTACACTGTCATGCAGATATGATTTAGGCAAGATTCTGCAGACCGATGCGATATCGGCCAAAAGGAATATGATAAGCAGATACACGAATGCCACCAACCACGGGTTACCAACATCATAAAGGAATGTGGCAAACCTGACAGAGAAACGCTCAGTATAGAGGAATCCGGCCATCATGATGCCGAACCACAGCACAAAAAGGCCCGTAACAGCAAGTTTCATAGGCCATCCGGCCGGAGTAAGCCGCCACAGATGCCAGATCTCATACGCAAGCCCGGCCAATACAATGGCAAACAGAATCAGGAATGTTGTTTTCATACACCGCGAATATACAAAAATGGCACATTGGGGACTGTCCCCTTTGTGCCATTTTTGTATATTCGCAGAAAATGAAGAAAGCAATGAACCGTTTTACGTGCATCGTACTTGCATTATGCGCAATATTTGCATCCTGCGCTGACAAGATTTCAGAACCATCCAGTGTCCTGAAACCCAGGATCGTGATTATGACCGATATAGGTCCTGCAGAGGTTGAGCCCGATGACAATGAATCGGCCGTAAGACTTATGTCTTATGCCGACCGTTTTGAGATAGAGGGCATAATCACCACAATTGGCTGGAACTGTGACCCCTACCCGGCAGACTGGGCTGTTTATCTGACTCGCGTTATAGATGCATACAAGATTGATGTGCAAAACCTTATGAAGCGCTCCAATCAGAGCGGATTCCAAAACATAGAGCAGGAAAACGGCAAGCAGGAACTTGGCTACTGGCCCAGCTATGAATACATAAGCAGTAGAGCCATGATGGGCAGCACCCGTGCCGGCATAGTAGTGATTGGCCCCGATAATGACTCACCCGGCAGCAACCTGCTGATACGTCTGGCCGATGAGGATGATGACCGCCCTATCTGGCTCTGCTCATGGGGAGGCGCCAACACATTTGCCCAGGCCGTATGGCGCATCAAGCAGGAGCGCAGCCCCGAGGAACTGAAAAAGTTCCTGAACAAATTCCGTCTTTACACCATCACAGACCAGGATATGCAATGGAGCATGCGCATGAACCGCGCTTACAGCTCACACCAATGGCTCAGGCGTGAATACTCACAGGATCTTATGCTGGTTTGGGATGAGAGTGCCTGGCTCAATCAGAATGATCTGGGTAAGGCAAACTGGGATAAGTACGTAAGCCAGATTCAAGGCAAGGGCGCTATGGGTAAGGTCTATCCCAAATTTCTATGGGGCGTTGAGGGTGACACCCCAAGCATGCTTCACGTATTGCCCAATGGCCTTAACGACCCCGATGATCCTACCCAGATTGGTTGGGGCGGTTGCCATCAGTTTGGCATATCCCCTGACCGCGAGACATACGCTTGGACCAACTGGCAGCAGCCTATCAAGGACATATCAAACACCTACGAGCACAAGTTCTATCCCGATGAGTTCAATGACTTTGCCGCCCGTATGCAATGGGCCGATACCGGCACAGGCAACCATAATCCCGTTGCTGTAATAAATGGCACGCAAGACCTTAAACCAATGGAGATTACGGCCAAGCCCGGACAGAAACTCAAGTTTGATGCATCCGCCTCCTTTGACCCCGATGGTGACAGACTTACCTTCAACTGGTGGTTCCAGGAATTCCCGGATGAAACTGGTTATCCTGCATTAGACAATCCGGAGACAGCAAGAGTGTCATTCACTGTCCCGGACAAATCCCAAGGCAAGACTTACCACCTGATATGCGAGATACACGATGACGGCCCATTCAATCTAACCGCCTACCGCCGCATAATAATCAGCTTCAAGTAAAATATTCGCAAATTTAAACTACACCAAATATGAGAATTAACCTATTTATGCTTACTCTCCTGCTAGCTTCATGCACAGGAGCACAGAAAAAGACAGAGAGCAATGTGGCAGATGGCCGCCGCTACTGCAATCCGTTGCCTATGGTGATTGGTCAGGGCGGAAATGCGTCGGGCGACGTTTCGGTATTCCGTGATGATGACGGTCGATACTATATGTTCTGCACTGGCGGTGGAGCATGGCACAGTGACAACATGCTGGACTGGAATTTTACGCCCGTACAGCGAGTGCCAGTTGCCCCCGATGTAGTAAAATACCGCGGCAAGTACTACATGTCCGGCAACGACTGCCCACTCTATGTGGCCGACAACCCGCTGGGGCCCTATTCCATTCTAGGGGAATGGGAGAATACTCCAGATGTGGAGGGCGGCTGGAACGACCCGTTCGATATGCACATCTTCATTGATGATGACAAGCCCTACCTCTTCTACTCCGGACGCGGAATCAGCGGTATATTCGGCGTGCCACTTGACCCCGATCATCTGAACCGTTTTGCCGATAAGCCCACCCATCTGTTCAGCTTCAATCCCAAGCATGAGTGGGAGCGCTATGGCGAGATGAACGAATACACCGGCGTTGCCTGGATAGAAGGCCCATGGCTCTTCAAATACAAAGGCAAATATTACATGCAGTATTCAGCATCAGGCACTCAGTGGAAGACCTACGCCGAGGGCTATTACACGGCAAAGAGTCCACTTGGCCCTTATACCTATGCCGATAACAACCCGCTGCTGCGCAAGACCGAAGGGCTTGTTACTGGAACCGCCCACGGCAGCGTGGTTGAAGGGCCAGACGGCGGGCTGTGGCAGTTCTACACAATCGTGCTATCCAACCCGCCCGGCGGACGCCGCATCGGTATGGACCGCATAAATGTGGATAAGAATGGACGCTGGTCAGTTCAGATTACCGATACCCCCCAACCCGCTCCCGGCGTAAAGAGCGCCAGGAAATCACTGCCCGTGACCATAAACAAGATGAACGCCATGAACGCGCTCTCCAAATTCTCGTCACAGCAGCCGGGCCGATATGCATCATATGCAGTTGACAACTCCAGCGGCACGGTTTGGGAGCCGGATCCATCGGACACAGAACCATCAATAACGATAGAACTGTCACCCGCAACCCGTTTTGATGAGGTTCAGCTCTTTGACGTAGATGCTGTAAGGATCATGTTCAACGCTGGCGGCCGACGCGGATTCGGTGGCGGAGGTGGTGCTAGTGCAGTCTACAAGTATAAGGTTGACGTTTCACTTGACGGCGAGAATTACACCACCGTACTTGACAAGACTTCAAACACCGAGCAACGCAACACTATATTCGAGGAGTTCAAACCCGTTGAGGCCCGCTATGTCCGACTCACGGTCACTGAATGGCCTGGCACTCAACTGGGCGTAATAGAGTTCACGGCCTTTGGATTACCCTGTCGTACTGAGCCTGCACGCGTTGCAATTCCACCAATAATAACTTACTAACCATTATTCCTTATGAGAAAGACTACTATTATCCTGCTTACAGGCGTGTTATTGGCCGGATGTGCCGGGAAAGTCAATGGACCGTGTGATATTTATGAGAAGTATGGCGCTGAATGCGTGGCTGCGCACAGCACCACACGAAAGCTGTATTCCAAATATGATGGACCGCTATATCAGGTGGTGCGTGACTCTGACGGCAAGACACTTGACATAGGAACCATTGACGGTGGCTATGCCGATGCAGCCGCACAGGATGCATTCCTTGAGGGAACCATCGGATATATCAGCATAATTTATGACCAGACAGGTCACGGGAATGACCTGACACAGGCATCGCCCGGCACGTTCAAGGGCCCGGCCAAGGGTGAATTCAACACCCTGCCTATAGCCGATATGGCCCCGGCAACACTTGACGGTCACAAGGTATATGGTGCATATTTCATGCCTGGAATGGGACTGCGCAACAACAACGCCTCATATATGCCAATCAATGACGAACCTGAGGGCATCTATTATGTGGTGGATGGCACCCACTATGACAGCGGCTGCTGCTTTGACTACGGAAACTCATCAACTAACGGAAAGGCTGTAGGACGTGGCACAATGGAGACCACATACTTTGGCACTTCCACCAACTGGGGAAGCGGTAACGGTGACGGTCCATGGATCATGGCCGATATGGAATCTGGCCTGTTCTCTGGCTTCAACGCAAAGAAGAATGACGTACCCAGCATTACCGACTGGCGTTTTGTATCGGCTTATGTGAACGGTGGCGGTCAGAACAAGTGGGACCTGCGCGGCGGTGACGCCACCAAGCCGGATGTTGTAACATTCTATGAAGGCGAGCGTCCTTCATCGCCTGATCCAAATGACGTCTATTTCCCCATGAGCAAGAAAGGAGGCCTGCTGCTGGCCAACGGTGGTGACAACGGCAACGGATCGGCCGGTACATTCTATGAGGGAGCCATTACGGCTGGTTATCCTTCATTTGAGGCAGTCAAGGCCGTACAGGCAAACATTGCCGCGGCAAAATATGCAGAGCCAACACTCAAGACCACACGCCTGCTCACTTTCCGGAAAGGAGAATCGCAGGAACTTGTAGTGACATTCCGCAATAACACTAAAGAACCCATAACTGATTTAGGAGTCTGGATGGAATTTCCTAATGACTGGAACTCTGATTGTATGTACACTCAGGAATTTGAAAGGATAATGCCCGGTCAGGAGATTTCGGCAAAGTTCAGGATTACCGGTCCTGATGCAGACCAGACCCTGTTTGTCAAAGTAGGTGCCGATTTCAATGGCCAGACAGAAATCAAGCCAATCAGAGTACGCTGCGCAGCAGCGGTAAGTATCAATGAGATAAGCCTGGGCAGTGAACAGTTCATAGAGCTTTACAACGCATCAGACCAACCTGTTGACCTGTCCGGATGGGAGGTTGAGATAACACGCAGCGGATGGGCTCCAGTGCGTGCGGCACGTCTGCCTGCGGGCACCGTAATCAAGGCAAAGGATTTCCTTGTGCTTCGTCCCAATGCTGATGCTTTGGCTTTTGATGCAGCACCTCTCACCAACATATTCATCCCCGTATCGACAGATTCCAAGCATCTGTTCAAGGCTGGAAGCACCAATCTGCCTGTAACATCGGCAGCAGGTCTTGAGGCCGGACAGAACATAGGTATTGACCTGGGTGGCAAATATGAGGAGGTAACAATTACAAAAGTTGGCACTCCCGGTACCCAAACTACACTTGTAGGACCGGCCAAGGCTGGTGACAAGACTCTGAACCTGGAGGTGACTGCAAACCTTACAGAAGGTATGGAAATAACGATAGGCACCGGTCAGAGAAAAGAAGTCCGTAAGGTTACCAAGGTAGTAAAGGTATCTGAGGCACCTGCTCCAAGACGTTTTGGACAGCAGTCGCAGCCGCATGAGCCGGGCGTTGTAGAGATAGACAAGCCACTTACGATTGACCAGATTGCCGGCATCGATGTATGGGCATTCGGAACAGGCATTGAGTTCACCCCAGCCCTCAAGTATGACCACATGAGCGGCGATGCAATATCGGGACCCGCAGCTAAATTGGCACAGGATGGCAGTTACAGTTACACCTACTCCACCCGTGCAGGTGCCATTGCGCTGTATCACGGAGATGTACTGGTTGATGCTGTAATATACGGTTCCAAGCAGAGCAACTCAAGCGCCAACGGCACAATAGCCCGTCCGGATTTGGCTGTGCTTGAAGGAGAGCAGACACAAGGTGGTTGCCTGGCCGAAGTTCCGCAGATGCGCATGCCTCGCGGCATGAATCAGGGCGCAACAGCAGCCCCATCCTACTCGCTGGTACGTCTGCCCGACGGCAATGACAATGACGCCCTTTGCGAGATTGCCTACACCAGCACTTCCACTCCGGGCAAACCCAATCAGAAATAGCTATAGCGGAAATTGTCTTGGTTAACCAGGAAATAAATGTCAGCCATCCTTTTGGTCACATTCCGCAATCGCTACAACTACTAAAAAAATGGCACAAAGGGGACAGTCCCTACTGTGCCATTTTCAACTGGTAATATACGCAGTCTGCATCCCGGTAGAACTCAGTGGCACCCCAGCGCTGCCAATACCCATGTGTTTTAAGCCGATGCAGAACCGGTATGAAAATGAAGTCGTAATTGGCCTTCAGCTCAGGCATGATCTCCATCAGCATGTCATAGTTGAGGCGTGTTCCGCGATATTCTTCACGTACTATGAATGAGAACACGGCCGTATAACGCAGGCTGTTCAGCCTGGCCAGAAGTTCTGGGGCATCCTTCACGATTTGGGCGGTCTCCTCTTCAATGCGGTAGTCGCTCATGTTGAGCAGTCCTATCACATCACCTTTATCATCAACCGCCTTTACACTTAGCGGCCAATTGAAACGCAGGTCCCTCACCCAGCTTTCCACTTCATCGCGGTCAAAACCGTATTGCCGGGTAATCCAATCAACGGTTAACGGGGCATCGGCCGGCGTCATTCTTTGCAGCGTATAAGACGATTTCAGGGTTACGACATTGTATGTAAGCAGAATCTCGGGATGATATGACAGTTTGGCCTTGCGCAGGCCCTCAAGCCCCATATCCTCCTCACGGTTCACATATGTAAACCGCTCCGGCAGATGGGCGCAGAACTGCTGGTTGATAACGCTGAAAGCACCTTCAACATTGCGGTCAGCTTTCTCCACACAAACGTCAAACGTGTCATTTGTCACGGCCGATCCATACGTGAATGCCACCATCCGGCCATCCACATAGATGCTGCCGCCAAGCATGCCCAACTCATCCCAATGGGCAAATATGGTCTCCATCACATCATGCTCAGCCTTAATGGTATCACCCCATGAAGGGTTCTCATGCTCCTTCTCATCCTGCCACAAAGCGACCACCCTGCGGCATTCATCAAACATGTCAGGTGTAAGAGGCCGATACTCATAACCGGGATACAAGGTATTGAAACGGTTCACATGGTTCCGTTTTGCTTTGAGTTTGCCTCCTTGAAGCAACGCCAGATCAGAACGCTTATAAATGTAATCATATTGACTTCGTATAGGTTCCACATTGATATCGATGCCCTCATGGCAGGCGTTCTGCTGTAACTGGAGAGCTGCGTCATCCTCCAATCCCAGCAGTATAAGTTTATGGCTGCAGTCCTCACATAATGACTTCAGTAGTTCACAAGAGGGTGTTCCCTGCATGCAGAGCATATATGCACGCTCTCCATCCATATTGAAACGCAGTACAACCGCATCCTTAAGCACGCAGACCTCGGTCCCGAACCACGATTGCCAACCCACAAGATTGGCAAAGGTAAAGTTGCAGTTGCGGCGTCCGGCCTGCAGGCTGATTGCCTGCACAGCTTCCCTATCAGCCACGGTAAGTGTATGAAAATCAAGTTTCATGCGGGTTTACCTGATTGTCGAGTTTTGCAATGATGTCATCCAGCATCCCGAACAGTGCCGGAACGGTATCGGGAGTAACGCTCTTGCATAAAACCGCACTGCCTACTTTAATAGGGACATCGGTCAGAAGTTTCTGCAGATTCTGCCCCTTCTCCGTAAGTGATACTATCACCTGGCGTGCATCGGCCAGTCCTTTACTGCGGGTCAGGATACCCTGCAGCTCCATCCTTTTAAGGAGCGGAGTTACGGTGTTTGTTTCCAGCATAAGACGTTTGGCTATGTCATTCACCGGCTGTGCATCCTTCTCCCACAGGACCATCAGTACAAGATACTGGGGATAGGTCAATCCCTGCTCCGACAGTAGCGGATGATAGGCCTGGGTTAGAAGGCGCGATGCGGTGTACAGCCTGAAACAGAGCTGGTTGTCAAGCTTGAACTGTTCTTTCATTAAACATTAAAGCATTTCAATCATGTCCTTTTCAATATCATTGGGAGTTACGGTCGGTGCGTAACGCTTTATCTGTGATCCATCACGGTTTATCAGGAATTTGGTAAAGTTCCAAAGTATGTCACTCTCCTTCTCTACGCTCTTGCTGAGGGTCTTGAGCATCTTTTGTGTTGCCTTGGCCTTGAGACCTTTATATTCCTCTTTAGGAGCAACCTCTTTAAGATATGTATATACAGGGTGTTCTGATGGCCCGTTCACATCAATCTTCTTCATGAGCGGGAATGTCACTCCGTGGTTGATCCGGCAGAACTCCTCAATCTCCGCATCACTTCCGGGCTCCTGATGTGCGAACTGGTCACAAGGGAAACCTATTATTATCAGTCCCTGATCCTTATACTTCTGATAGAGAGCCTCCAGACCATCATACTGAGGAGTGAAACCGCATTTTGAAGCAGTGTTCACAATCATCATAACCTTACCCTCATATTGAGCCAAATCTGTCTCTACACCCTTGTTGCTGAGTGCCTTGAAATCATAAATCCTTTTCATGTCCGTAATATTTATATCGTTTGCGATACAAAATTACATCAAATAATTTATATCGCAAACGATATTATGATTTTTTAATACAAAAAGACAGAGATGGGGTCAGACGCCTTTACGTCTAGACGCCTTTACGTCTGATGGATTCGTAGTAATCGTGACGGGCAGGATTTTCAGGGAACCATCCTTTAAGCACACGTTTTTCCTGCTGGAACATCTCACCTATTCCCCAAAGGCATGAGAAAGCGAAACCTCCAATTATGGTCGATACTGTCTGGTTCTTGACCAGCAAGGACAATGCACAGCAGATCAGGCCTACTACAAGCCATACCCACCAGCTTTTCTTACCCCAGTAATACTCCATCTTAATGACGGCAGGATGGCACAGGCCGATGCTCAGGAACACGGCTGCACCCACAATAATTCCACTCCAATTCATACCCGCAAAGTTACAAAAATACCCCAAAAGGGCACAAA
>CACZCX010000052.1 GCA_902779875.1 uncultured Bacteroidales bacterium
GAACGCATCCTGCCCTATTTTGGTTACACCATTGGGTATCTTAATGGATGTCAAGTTCCGGCATGAGATAAATGCACCTTCACCAATCATGGTCACCCCTTTTGGAATGACAGTATTACTGCACCCCGTCACCAAAGTCTTTGTCACCGTATTGATGATTGCATTGCAATTCCGGGGAGAAGCAAAAACCTTGTTTTCTCTATCAACAACGATTGATTCAATCCCGCTGCAGCCGTGAAACGGATTATCGACCATTTCCTCAACACTTGCGGGAACAGAAACAGAGGTCAGACCGGTGCAGTTAAAGAATGCTTCCTGCCCTATGGAATTGAGGCCATCAGGCAAGATAACAGAGGTAAGGGCACTACATCCCAAGAAAGCATGATTGCCAATCTCAGTCAGGCTTTCGGGTAAGGTTATTGAAGAAAGGTTTTCACACATGCTGAAAGTGTCTTCTCCAATCCTGGTCACGCCCTCCGGGATTTCGATTGATGTCAGATTACTGCATTTGTAAAACGCCCAGTCTCCTATATTCTTGACACTCTTGGGAATTACTATCGATGTCAGACCGACACATTCATTGAAAGCCCATTCACTTATACCCGTTGTTCCCTCTTTCAGAATGATGGTGGTGTTGACAGGCATCTTGCCTCTGTATTCATAAGCAACATTTCCCACATAAACCAGTCCGTCACCATTCATCTTATTGTACCATTCGGTACCCTTGAATGCATCACGCCCTATACTGTTCACACTTTCAGGAATATAAATCCATGGAATACCTATGCAACCGTCAAATGCATTTGCTCCTATACTGGTAACACTTTCAGAAATAGATACCGAGGTAAGTCCGGAACAGCCACGAAACATTCCCCTTTCTATTCCGGTAACACCTTGGGGGATAAAAACAGTCTTTAGGCTGGTACAACCCTCAAATGCCATCTCTTCGATAATCCGAACACTATCCGGAATATGGATAAATCCAAGAGCTGCACAACCTCCAAACGCAAAGCGTCCAATACTGGTAACACTTTCAGGGATTCTCACCGAGGTAAGTCCGGAGCAGCGAACAAACGTACCTGGTTCTATCCTTGTAACGCCATCGGGAATGATGGCGAATGAAAGGCTTGTGCAACCTTCAAAAGCCCATCCACCCATGCTTACTACAGTTTCAGGTATCAAAACCGATTTCAAACCGGTACAACCGCTGAAAGCTGCTTCACCTATGCTCTTGATACCTCTTGGAAGTATCACATTATCAAGACCTGTGCAACCATAGAATGAACATCTACCTATACTCTCAATGCCTTCCGGGATGAAAACCCCTGTAATACCTGTGCTTCCATAAAATGCAAAATTCCTTATGCCGTTTACGGTATAGGCCTCATTCTGATATGTAATCTCTTGGGGAATGAAAACAGTACCGGTATTAGAGCTGCAACTTGACAACAATGCGGTCTTACTATCCCTGTCAATTAAATAACGCATTCCGTTTACATCGGCAAACAGGTATTCCATTCCGTGCGGCTCGCGCACACGTGATTCCATGATAGGATTAGCTTCCTGACCGGTGTAAGGCTCCAAAGTAATCTCATAATATGATTTGTCCAATGCCATTGCCACAAGATCATATTCAGGATTCCCATAGAAGCCTGTAGCATACACCATCAGGACATGACCGGTATCCGACAGCTCAAATGAGAAACGGCCTTCCTTATCAGTTAATACCCTGCTATACACGGAATCATTCAAATCCATTTCACGGACGCATGCAATCTTCAAAGGAGTCATATCGCCTGCCTTGCGGACAATGCCGCTTATTATAGTACCCGGTTTAAGTTCATCTGCCCCAGGCACTTTTTTCCGGGCCGATGCCGGCAACATCATGCAGGCAAGAATCAGGAATGATAACAATCTCATAATCAATTATTGGTTTGGTAATAATGGCAAATATAGCAAAATGACAAAATAGTATCGTTTCCCTGTGACATAATAAACGCGCACCAGGAACAATTCCTAATGCGCTTATTTTGCTGATGCGAGGCTTTTTAAAAAGGAGCCAAAGGGGACGGTTCTGTTTGGCCCCTTTTTCCCGAAGGGGGCCAAACAGAACCGTCCCCTTTGGCTCCTTTTTTTACTTTTCACGGACCATCCAGCCCATTGCGGGTTTGAGCGAACGGGACTCCCAATCCAGTTGCATGCCGATGAAACCGGCCCAGAGCTCAAGATTATGCTTCTCCTCCTTTAACGGAAGGTGTTTCACGTACAGCACATCGGCCTTCTTGAATCCCGAGTAGACCTTTGTGTTATGGGTTACTATCTTGTTGGTGCGTACAGGACGTGAACCGTCCAAATTAATAAGCCAGCCATTTGATTCGGTGAACGGGAAAAATACCGTAAACCATCCGTTATACTCGGCAGGCTTATTCCCGATACCGCCGCAACCTCCCCGTCCGGCTCTGGCCGGCGAATACTCCTTTACCATATCGAGCCAGAACCCGCGGTTTATATTTCCTTCCGATGCGTTCACGAACTCGTCAAGAACCGGCTCCAGCTCCTTGCGCCACCACTTCAGGTCCAGGTCATCGAGCCTGCTTATGCGGGAACGGATCTCCTTCCAGTCATCGGGAGTACCCAGAAGGGTGATATTGGGGATGCCGCAGCCCGTGAGATGAGCCTCATATGCAAAATACTTCTTGACGCTCTCCATCATGGTGATCTGTGAGGTGACACGCTCAACCGGACCGGTCGTGCTGAAATTGCCGACCATCAGGTCAGAGAACTGCGACTTCATGTTGCTGTCAATGGAATCGCTGAAAGCCTGGATCATCCACTCCCAGTTCTCTCCATGTTCTAGCAGATCCTCGCCCATGTAATCAATCCTCAATGTCATCTGCCCCTCAAAATCGACCAGGCGGTCACGCAGTTTCTCAGCGTTCTCATTAATATAGGTCGATATGCCCTGACTTATGAGCAGCCAGATTATATCGGGCGAAAGGACCAGCGAATAGTGCTTGTCAAATGCTGTAAGGAAACCCTCAAAGCAGGCGTTACGGTTAAAATGGACCAGATTCGAGTCAGTTGCACTGTGAGTCCTGATATTGTAGTCCCACGAATAAATTTCTGACTCAGACAGTATGTCTTTCCAGCAATCCAGCCCCGATTGTACCCATAACGGGGTTTCGGGTGCGTTCTTGTCTTCAATATGGAACTTAATGCCACCGCCATCCAGCCAGGTTATGGGCTCATTGAGTTGTTCCTGGGGTGCAGGTTCGTTCTTATCGGCCTTTACACTCTTTGCCTTGCGGGCATATGTTGCGCTTACACACAGAAGCGAAATGATGATGATTACCAGCTTTTTCATATTCCTGTTGCTTTAGTGACGGATTGGGGTCAGACCCTTTCCGTCGTTTCTGCAGCAAAGGTAGAGCGGCGGGGGGCGCTCGGCAAGGAAACGGCGTTGCAATACCGCCGCAAAAAATCTGCAACGATTCTGCAACGCAGCGAGGGAGCCAAAGGGGACGGTTCTGTTTGGCCCCTTTTTCAAAATAAGAAACAGCGACCCGTTTTGTAAGTCGCTGTTCTTGTAGCAGTTAGGTAAAAAAGGAGCCAAAAAGAACCGTCCCCTTTGGCTCCCTTTGGCTCGCTTAGCGGGCGAGGACGTATTTGTGGAGGGTCTTGCGGACGGCGCCGGGACCGGCGTAGAGTTCCTTGACCATTCCTTCTATGCGCTCACCGAGACCGGCTTCGTAGAGATCTACGGCAAAGATGTCCTTGCGGCTGTAGAGTTTCTTGAGGCAGGAGTAGTCCTGATCGGGCTTGCCTATCTCAAGGGGGGCTACAATAGCCTGAACCTCTGCCAGCAGGGGATCGGGTGACGGATCAAACGGGGTGCCGTCATCCTTGATGCCTTTAAGATAGCGTGCCCAGCCGGCAAGTGCCAGAGGTATGAGCACCAGGTTGTCCATGTCAAGGCCGCGTGCTATGTATTTCTTGATGGTCTCACCAAAACGGATTGGAATCTTCTGGCTGGTATCACATGCTATGCGCTGGGGAGCATCGGGCATGAAGGGATTGGGTAGACGACGCTTGATAACGGCACCGATGAACTCGTACGGGTTCAGGATTCCCGGATCCACAACTACCGGCATAGCCTCCATGTAACCCATCTTCTGGATGAACGAGCGGATATCCTCATCGGCCATCTCGGCACTGATAAGGGTGTAGCCCAGCATGCAGCCGTAGATAGCCATTGCGGTGTGCAGGGGGTTGAGGCAGGTGGTCACCTTCATGGTCTCAACCTTATCGACGGTCTCGCGTGTGGTGTAGAGGGCACCGCCCAGATCCAACGGAGGACGGCCGTTAGTATAGTTATCCTCGATGACCAGGTACTGCACCTCCTCTGCGTTCACGAACGGAGCAGTGAATGTGTGCTTCTCAGTCTCGATGTAGTCGTTATCCTCAAATCCGTCCTTGGCCAGGAGCTCCTTGACCTTTACGTGCGGACGCGGAGTGATCTTGTCAATCATTGACCAGGGGAATGTAACCTTAGTTTCATCCTTGAGGTATGCCAGGAAATCGGCGGGAACCAGCTTATCGGCCACCCAACGCTCGGCGTATGCCATCACTCCGGCCTTTACCTTGTCACCGTTGTGCGAGCAGTTATCCATGCTCTGAACGGTCAGAGGCAGCTGTCCTGCGTTGAAACGCTCCAGCAGCAGTGCGCAGACCTTACCCATGGCAAGCACAGGCTTGAGGCCGCGTGCCAGGTCGGTTTCGTTATAGGTGTAACCCTTCTCGGTGATGGTGAATGAGATCATCTGCAGGGACTTGGCCTTGAAAATCTCAACCAGGCGGTTCCAGTCGGGGAATTGGAAATCGGCCTTAAGAGCCTCTGTGACCGATGCAATCACCTTCTTCTCAACTGTGCCGGTTGACTGCAGGCTTACCAGAAGCGAGAGGTTGTCATACGGAGCGTATGCTTTGTCGATGACCTCGTAGTCAAAGGTCTCGGCTACGATCACGCCGCGGTCATACTTGCCGGTGTTGAGGGCATCGTTCAGGATTGCGGCCGGGAAGGCGCGGAATATGTTACCGCCGCCAAAGTGCACCCATACGGGAGCGTCGTGAGTCTTGCGGCGTACAGCCTCTATATCAAACTTGGGGAGCTCATAACCCTTGCTCTCCCACTCTGCGGCATTCAACTTACCGCTCTTTATATCCAACAGTTTCATATTATTGTCACGCAGGTCCTGCGTATTAATTCTCAATTCTCAATTTTCAATTCTCAATTCAATCAATGACGCAAAGTCAAACGACCCCTTTGCGTCAATCAAAAAATCCAGGTTGTTTGTATTCAATTCCAAGTTCGCGGTCAACGGTGGCAAGTATGCCCTGCACCTGACCCATTGCAAACATACGGCCAAGCAAAGTGTAGCCTGCATTGTGTCCGTGGCTGGACTCATCCATAATGCCACCGGGCTCATCGGTAAATGTCATACCGTGGTCAACGCGCATGGGCAGTGACGGGTTTTCCTTCTCAAAAATCCTGCAGAGCTCGATCAAATCCGCACGGCCACCCAGGTGCGATGCCTCGGTAAAGTCACCGTTGGGGAATATGTGGCAAGAGCGCAGATGTACAAAATGTGTGCGTGATGCAAACTTCTTAGCCATCTCGACCACATTGTTGTAAGCACCTGCAGACAGTGAACCGGCGCAGAAAGTCAGGCCGTTGTGCTTGTTGGGAACAGCATCCAGAAACCACTGTATATCCTCCTCGGTACGTACTATGCGCGGCAGGCCCAGCACCTCAATGGGAGGATCGTCAGGATGAACGCACATGTTCATGTTGCACTCCTCGCATACAGGCATGATAGCCTCCAGGAAGTATTTCATGTTGGCACGGAGCTGTGCCTTGTCAATGCCCTTGTAGAGATCCAGGAAATCACGCGAATCCCTGAGTCTTAATGATGATGGTCTCAACCAGCTTGTGCTCGCCCTCGGGAGTCATGGTCTTGGCCAGCTCATCGGCCTCAGCCAGGACACTGCGGCCCTCGCCTACTCCTGCGGGGAAACGGAACTTGGCCCACTCCTCGCGTGCGCCTGCGCGCTTGAGAATATAGATGTCAAAATAGGCGAACTCGGCGTAGTTGAAATAGAGGTTGGTCGATCCGTTGGGGTTGATGTGGAACAGGTCCGTGCGAGCCCAGTCCAGCACCGGCATGAAGTTGTAGCAGATGCAGTGGATACCCTCGGCCGATAAATTCCTCAGGCTCTCCTTGTAGACCTCAATCTGATGGTCGCGGTCCGGACCGCCGTACTTGATGGTCTCAACCACCGGCAGGCTCTCAACCACACTCCAGCGCATTCCGTAACTCTCGATATACTCTCTCAGGTCACGGATCTTCTCGCGGGTCCATACCTGACCCAGAGGAACATCATGCAGAGCAGTAACAATGCCCTCAACTCCTATTTGCTTAAGCATGGCAAGAGTAATCTTATCCTTCTTGCCAAACCAACGCCACGTTCTTTCCATACAGTGATAATTCGGTTGTTATTTTAAAGGTACGCAAATTTGGCAAAAAAATTTGACCCTTTGGGCATTGCAACTCTTAACTTTACCTTATTCTTTGACTATTAAATGTGCAAGGCTTGAAGGAACAACCTTTAAGCCGACAACAAGAAGAACGATTTAAGTTCATAATTTATCAATTAAAGGTTAAGGGTAGGAATCAGCGCACATTATGTATTGCGCTGATTTTGTTTTTGTTAGTCCGATGCGCTCAAAAGTAAAATTGTTAAGCGTTATGTTAACAAAGGATAAATAATTAACTTCTCGCTTAACTTCCTCCCACTTTCCGACTCTTAACTACGAACACCGGTTGAAACGGGGGACGACAAAAGGTCCGATGACCAACCGGAACAAAAACAAACGGAATAACAAAAACAAAAAAAATAAGAATTATGAAAAAGATTTTCTTCGCTGCCGTTGCAGCAATGTTCATCGGAATGAGTGCAAACGCACAGAGTGTTAACGCAACTGAGGCTACCGTAGCCGATGTAGTAGCAGAACTCAGCGAGGCCGATGCCCTCCAGTTCATCCCCATGTATCAGAAGATGCTCGCCGACATCGAGAATGTATGCCGCGCTGACTACAATGAGGACAAGAAGACCGCCAAGATCGAGAACATCAAGGACGAGTACACCGAGAAGTTCAGCGACGTGCTGGTAACAGCTCAGAACGAGATCGCAATCAACAGCATTCCTATGGAATACATCAACAACCGCGTAGCTAAGTAAAACACATATAAGTTTTCATAAGTAAAAGGTTAAAGGGTCAGGGAGCCGGACTACAGCAGTCCGGCTCCCTGTTGTTTAAAAAAAGAACCGGGCTCAATCAAAGCCCGGTTCCTTTTATGGGTTAGACAGGAAACGAATCACTTAAGTGCGTAGTAATTCTCCTCCTCTCCTTCTGTAACGTTGATCTTGTCTTCACGGAGCAACCATCCCAGTCCCAGATAAAATTCTTTGTCCTTTAACTTTGTCGCCTTCTTAATCTCCTTCTGTGAGAGGGCGTTCTTACCCTCAAGTGCACGCCATATCAGACCTGCAAACTCACCTACTAATTCCTTCATGATTATAAATTTTTAAATATCGGCGCAAAGTTACTGAATTTTACCCCAGATTATCATCACTTTTTTTAACTAAAACGACAATATCATGCCTACTCCGGCAGGATTAGCCAGCAGACTCAGGTTCATGACTTCGGAACCGCTTTTCTGTCGGAGATTGTATTCCTTGACGACTTTCTGGGCATTCGCGCTGCCGGCAAGGGTAAGAATAGCTCCCACACCGCCCATTACACACAATACAGTCTTGGTCTCTTTCTTAAGTTCTCCGCCTCCAAGGGTATAACCCAGAGGATAGCCTATTGCAGCACCGACCAGGCAACCTCCGATATTTGCCACGGTAGTGGCTGACTTGAACTTCTTAAGCTCACTCTCATTAAAATATTTGCTCTCGGATCCCTTGGAAACAGCTATTCCTCCGATAGTCATCTTGCCGGTCCAGGCGCTGTATGTCATCTCGCCCTTAAGCAGACGGTCCCGGTTAGAACCTGAACTCTGTGCCGATGCAAACTGAAAACTCAAAACGATTGTCAAAACAAGGATTGCAAACTTTTTCATATAAATAAATTTTTAGGTTAGGTCAATTGGCGAGAGGAACAAAAAAGGGATGGCCCGCACAGGGCATCCCTTTTATAAATATGTCTCTCTTATATGGAAACGCGGATTACTCCTCGTCCAAAGGCTTCATGTTGGTGTAGACGTTCTGAACGTCATCATCCTCATCAAGGCGCTCCACGATCTTGTCGATGGTCTCGCGCTGCTCGGGAGTAACATCCTTGAGGTCGTTGGGGATGCGTGTGAACTCGGCAGCCTTAACCTCGAATCCGTTCTCCTCAAACCACTTCTGGATGGCAGCGTATGACTTGGGATCACCGTAGAGAGTTACCTCGTTCTCCTCCTCGTCGATATCGTACTCCTCCTCAATTCCAAGGTCGATGAGCTCAAGGATCAAATCGTCCATATCAACGCCGTCCTTAAGGGCAACGGTGAACTGGCACTTGTGGCTGAACATGAAGTCCAGGCTTCCGCTTGTACCCAGTGTACCGCCGAACTTGGTGAATACTGAACGTACGTTGGCAACGGTACGTGTGGTGTTATCGGTCAGGGTCTCTACAAAGATGGCAATTCCGTGAGGACCGTAACCCTCATAGTTCATCTCCTTGTAATCCTTCTGATCCTTACCCATTGCGTTCTTGATAGCACGCTCTATGTTATCCTTGGGCATGTTCTCGTGCTTAGCGGTAGCTATGATGGCACGGAGTGTAGAGTTGTTGTCAGGATCAGGACCGCCTGCCTTAACAGCAATGGCAATCTGCTTGCCTATACGTGTGAATGTCTTGGCCATGTTGCCCCAGCGCTTGAGCTTACGGGCTTTTCTGAATTCAAATGCTCTTCCCATTTCTTATGTTGTATTAGTTATTATCGGAGTTGTGCGTTGAGTTTGGTCTGCATAGCCTGGATAAGCTTGTTCATAACCTTCTCAATCTGTACGTCGTTCAGGGTCTGTGACTCATCCTGCAACAGGAAACTTACGGCGTAGCTCTTGGTGCCGGCAGGCAGGTTCTTGCCCTCATATACGTCAAACAGGGTAACCTCCTTGAGCAGTTTGCTCTCGGTCTGGTATGCCAGACGCTCTATGTCACCGAACTTGACGCTCTTGTCAATGAGCAGGGCCAGGTCACGGCGTACTGCGGGGTACTTGGGCAGCTCAACATAGCTTACCTTAACCTTACGGGTAGCCTTAAGCAGCTCGTCCCAGTTGATATCGGCATAATATACAGGCTGCTCCACGTCGGTCAGCTTGAGCACGGCGCGGCTTACCACACCGATCTGTGCCACCACCTTACCTGAGCGAAGCTTGTAGCAGAGACCGCTGCTGAATATGGCGTTCTCGAACTCCTCAGCCTGCAGCGCGTTGAGAGCCAGGCCCACACGCTTGAAAATATTCTGGACCGATGCCTTGAGCTCGTAAACCGAACTCTCCTCATCGGCATGAGCCCATGAGCCCGATACGCGGTTACCGGTAATCCACAGACCTACGTGATAATCCTCGGAGTATGCACGCAGGGGGTTCTGAGGCTGGCCGTCCTTGCCCGGCTCCTTGAGAGCCTCACGCTTGGCGGCATCAAAGTAGTAGCACTTGCCGAACTCAAAGAATCTCAGATCGGAGCTCTGACGGCGTATGTTGTGCGACAGGCTCTCCAGACCGCCGAACAGCAGGTTCTCACGCAGCACGTTCAGATCAGCGCTGAGCGGGTTGATAACGCGTACCAGCTTCTCGGGCGGGCAGCACTCCAGACCGTCGTAATAGGCGGCGCGGGTGAGCGAGTTGTTCAGGATCTCATTGAATCCCTGACCTACCAGCTGTTCCGATACCAGATCCTGCAGCTTGTGTGAGCGGTCCACCTCACCCTGAACGGTCAGGCTGGACTGCACTGCGGTACCAAAGTCTATGTTGTTGTAACCGTATATGCGGAGAATCTCCTCAACCACGTCGCAGGGACGCTGTACATCCACGCGGAAAGGAGGAACGGAGAGCTTCATGCCATCGGCATTGAATGCATCGACCTTGATTCCAAGGTTCTCCACGATGCTCTTCATGACCTCACGGTCCAGCTTCTTGCCGATCAGACGGTCTGCGTAGTCAAAGCTGAAATCAACCTTGAAGTCCTGTGCGGGTGTGGGGTTCACATCCTTGATCTCCATCGAAATGGTACCGCCGGCCAGTTCCTTGACCAGCATGGCAGCCTGCTTGAGTGCGTATATTGTGCCGTTGGGGTCAATGCCGCGCTCAAAACGGAATGAGGCGTCGGTGCTGAGCTGATGACGGCGTGCGCTCTTGCGGATCCAGGTGGGATGGAAATATGCGCTCTCCAGGAACACATTCTTTGTTGAGTCCGATATACCCGACTCCAGACCTCCGAACACGCCACCCATACACATGGGCTCCTCAGTGTTGCAGATCATCAGGTCACGCTCGGAGAGCTTGCGCTCCACGCCGTCCAGAGTAACGAACGGGGTACCCTCAGGCATGGTCTTGACAACCACCTTGCCACCCTTGATCTTATCGGCATCAAAGCTGTGAAGGGGCTGACCGTATGCAAAAAGTATGAAGTTGGTGATATCGACTATGTTGTTGATGGGATGGAGACCGATGGCCGAGAGCTTGTTCTTGAGCCAGTCGGGACTCTCCTTTATTGTAACGCCCTTGATGCTTACGCCGGCATAACGCGGGCAAGCCTCGGTATTCTGAACGTCAATGTCAATCTGCAGGTCGTGGTTGTCAACCTTGAAAGCCTCGCAGTCGGGACGGTGCAGGGCGGTCTTGTAACCGTTCTGGAGCAGCCATGCGTAGAAGTCGCGGGCCACACCCCAGTGTGAGCAGGCATCCGAGTGGTTGGGGGTGATATCAACCTCAATCACGAAATCGGACTCCAGGTGGAAATACTCGGCGGCGGGAGTGCCGGGAACGGCATCGGCGGGGAGAACCATGATACCTGAGTGGTCATTACCCAGACCCAGCTCCTTCTCGGAGCAGAGCATGCCGAATGACTCTACGCCACGCAGCTTGGAGGGTTTGATGGTAAAGCAGTCGTCGCCCTCGTATATCTTGGCGCCGATGGTAGCGACCACAACCTTCTGGCCTGCTGCCACGTTGGACGCACCGCATACAATCTGTACGGGATCGCCGCTGCCCTGGTTTACTGTAGTCACGTGCAGATGGTCTGAGTTGGGATGCTCCACGCAGGTGAGGACCTCACCTACCACGATATCCTTGAGACCGCCCTTTACTGACTGTACCTCTTCCACTCCGTCGACCTCGAGACCGACCGATGTAAGGGCTGCAGCCACCTCATCGGGAGTCAGGTCAAAGTCAACATACTCCTTGAGCCACTTATATGAAACGTTCATAAAATACCTATTTCGAATTCGACCCGCAAAATTACAAAAAAGAATTGAGAATTCAACGGGTTTGGAGCCAGTTGTAAAGTTCCGGAGCTGCGGTAGCGCAGTCGGGTGCTATTTCCAGCTGATCGGTATTCAGTTTGAGAGTCAATCCCAGCTGAAAATCAAGCTGTTCGCCGGCCTCCCATTCAATTGAGGGAAGCGTAACGGCAGCTGTGGTGAATGTGGCCAGCAACGCATCGGTCGACTTGAGATAAACCCCGTATGATATGGTCAGCTGTGCACCCGCCGTAGTCTGCGGAAGCAGGAAAAGACGGCCGTTCGCGGGGTTGAGCAACTGGCGCGACGTACCGATGGCATCCATAGCCACCTGCTCCCCGTCACGGGTAAGCGTGTATGATGCGGTCCGGGGCAGCGAGCCGTCGGGCTGCCACTCGAAATAGGGAGCCGCTTGAGTGGCCCTGACCCACTTGGTTCCTATAAGTCCGCTCAGGGTAATTGAATGCAGCTTGACTGCGTAATCCTGATCAAAGGAATCATTCACATAGTTCACCGTGTACTGTCCGTAAAAGCTCACGCCGGTAAGCACATGATGGAACTCCAGCGGCACCTCGGCCTCGCCGTTCAGCGGCTGCGTGCGGTCCAGGAGCGGTGTTGAAAGGCACAGGTCGGGCATCTGTGAGAGAGCCGTCCCCTGGGTGGCCGGCGTATAGGCAAACACCGGGAAACCCGTTCCGGCCGATGCATCCGGGAGCGTAAGCCCCTCAATCCCCCCACTCTGCTCGGAGTACGGGGCATAAGCCACGAATGAGAGCGACCCGCTTACGGGCCAGTAATAATCCGTGCGTCCGGCCCACTTGCCGCCGGACTCCACGAACTTGCCGTTCACTATGTTGCTGAATACGGCCTCGGATGCATCGAAGCCGCCCTGCGACGAATAGGCGGCGTAGAGTCCGAAATCCGTCATGCCATCGGTGGTAAGTGCCGCCGCGCCCCTGGATTCGACTATGCTGCTTTGGAATACGATAGGCACGCGGACGGGATCGCTCCCTTCACGGTCAGAACAGGACTGCACTGCGACGGCTGTCACCGCTGCGGCTGTCAACAACATAAAATTCAAACCTTTCATTCTTTTCAGTTTAAGGTGTCACAACCCATGAATCAACGCTTACCGATGCAAATCTAATAATTAGATTCTTAAGTACGGGTACCGCATCGGTACTTGCCTCAGGTGCGGTCTCATAATAACCGCCCTCAGCCAGGTCTATGCAGTAAACATAACGGTAACCGGGCTGCAAGTCAAAACTAACCGGCCAGCAGCACCATGTGTCCTCCACGTATGGTGCGCCGTCGGTAACGTTCTCAATACTCAGATTAACCGCAATATATGATCCAGTCAGACTGGAGCCTGCCACTGCATCGGCATAGGCAACATCCTGACCGGCATACTGCGGAATGATAATGGCCGAACCGTCCAGCATCCTTGACTCCGGTCCTGTAACCGCGCCTTCAAGCAGCAGCGTATTGTCCAGCACCTTGGTGTAGGATACCCCGCTGACAGCAGCATCGGTATTGCCGCTCCATATGGCACGGTCCAGCGTGCCGCTGCCATCGGTCACACCACCGCTGTAAGTGAACACAGCCGTTCCGTCCAGACCGGCCAGACGCCAGCCTTCCACTCTCACCCTGAGATTGGGATTGCTGTTTGACACCTTGACCTGAACCTTTGACATGGCATGGCGGAAATTGAGCATCTTTCCGCCAATTCCGTCTTTGACAAGGTTACCCGTTGAGCAAGCGAACAACAGGTCCACCTGACTGTCGGTATCGGCCAAAGGTGTTACCGTAAGTGTCTTGTAATCATTGAAAGTGATACCATTGCCACCAGTTGCCTTGGGCGCATATGCGTAGAAATCAAGGTCACCGTGTGACGGCCAGTAATAGTTCTGTGCCGATGACCACCTGGCGTAGTCAGCGGTACCGAAATCCACCCCGTCCATATATACCGATGCATCCTCACTTAGAGCCGTCACATTGAATGACGTCAGATTTGATGAGGTATATCCCGTGGCTCTGGTATGTCGGTCCATGACAGTCCTGAACGCAATGGGTGCGTCATGCTGCCGGTCAATAATCTTGTCCTGCATGCATGACACCGCCATCAGCGCCATCAAGACTGATAATATGGAACCTTTCCTTATCACTCTCTTTTATGGTTTTATTTATTAGTTGGTCCTTATGATCCAATCAGCCGGAACGCCCATTGATGTCTTGTTCCAGGTAACGTTAGGACTGACGTACAGAATACCAGCAGGCGTAGCATTCGAGAACCAGGACAACTGACCATTGTAAAAGAATGCAGAATAGATATTGCCCGGATCATTTGCATAATATGACTCACCATACATCCTGACAGTTCCAAGCATGCTGCAGTTACGGAACATACCTGCATAACAGCTCTTTCTCAGAACCGTAGCAGGAAGCGTGGGAGCAACATTCAGGCTCGTACAATCAGTAAACATTAAATGATAGCATTCTTCGGCCAATTCTGTGGCCGGTAAAGCAGAAGGACCAGTCAGATTCTTGCAGTTGCCAAACATACCCATATAACATCTTGTAGCCAGTGAAGTAGCGGGCAATTCAGGTCCTGTAATCATACTGCTACAACCGGCAAACATATACTGATAACAACTGGTTGCCAATGTGGTGGCAGGTAGTTCCGGAGCATTACTAAGGTTCTTACAACCCCTGAACATGCCATTATAACAGAAATCAGCCATTGTGGTGGCAGGCAATGCCGGCGCATTAGTAAGACTTATACATCCATCAAACATCATATAATAACAACTACGCTCCATTGTAGTAGCCGGCAATGCCGGAGCATTAAGCAGACTTGTACAACCAGAGAACATATCAGAATAACAAAACTCTGCCAATACTGTAGCCGGCAATTCGGGAGCATTAAGCAGACTTGTACAACCATAGAACATATCAGAATAACAATCAACAATTCTCGGCCAATGTAGTAGCATGCATCTGCGGAGCATTAACCAGGCTTGTACAGCCACTGAACATTTCACTATAACAATATTCCGTCAATGTGGTTGCCGGCAATTCAGAAGGAGCATCGGTCAGGCTTGTACACCCGCAGAACATATAAGAATAACAATACTCCGACAATGTGGTGGCTGGCAGTTCAGGAGCAGAGATCAGGTTCGTGCAATATTCGAACATACCATTATAACAACCATATGCATCTTGCAATGACCTGGCTTTAAGACGCTTGGGACCTTCAACCAGATTTGTGCATCCATAAAACATCAGTTTGTAGCATTCTTCGGTCACATTTGACGCAGTTATTTGCGGAGCAGTAGTAAGACATTCACAACCATAGAAAAGGCTTGCATATTGTCCGTCATAAATCAGATTGGCATCCGGATTATCATAATCATACAGACCACCCACCTTACCTGAGCACTCTACAAGCTGGTTGTTATCGTCAAATACAAAAAACTTTTCTTCCAAATAACTACCGTCTTGGTCCACGTAGTTGTAAAAACCTTTTCCACGGATAAGCAGGTCCAGGTTGTTTCCCGGCGTTGACTCTCCGAACCCTACAGGATCATCAAACTCCAATACTGTCCATGTATTGCCCTCATCCAGCGAGTATTCAAGAAATGTCTCGCTGGATCTGGAAGTACCGGTAACTGACAATGCATTCACGCCTCCCTCGGTATGGAACCTGAGGAACGGATCGGCTCCCTTTGTCATGCTGACATCCCTGTTGGCATCCTCATCATTCTCAGGCTGCCATGCATCGACTGTAACATCCACAAACTTGATCTGGATATCCATGTCCTCTATGATTGGATCAAGGTCATCCTTTCCGGTCTCACTGTAACCCAACTCGGCCAAATCTATGGTGTAGATGTAACGAAAACCGGGCATCCAGTCAAACTTGACAGGCCAGCAGGCCCATGTTCCGGCAGGAGCCATCTGGCTATCATCCTCATCAAAGGCCTGATACTGGATTGCTATGTATGCGCCGTTCATAGGGTTGGATGAAGGATCTGAACCCTCATAGGCCGTAGCTGCTCTGGCCGACTGAGGAATCAGTATGGCTGATCCATCCAGGATTCCCCAGCTGCCGATAGCGTCAGTAACGTTCCTGGAATCAAAGGTCTTGGAGTAGCTGGCACTGTAATCATCATCGTTATCATACCAAAGGGAACGGTCAAAGGTGTTCTGAGAACCGGTTGCAGCATCATCGGTATAGGATAAGTTATCAAACTGGAAACTGGCCGATCCGTCAACACCGGCTATCTTCCATCCGGTCACGTTGAACTTGTAATCGGGACTGCTGTTCTTGACCTTGACCTCAATCTGGGACATGGTGTGTCTGAAATTGAGCTTTACACCGTTCAAGGCATTATCGGTCTTGTTCCCCTTGGTTGAGGCATAAATCAGGTCAACCTGACTGTCGGTATCGGCGAGAGGAGTCACCTCTATGTCACACTCATCATTATAAGTCACGCCATTACTGTTAGAGGCTATGGGTGCATACGCGTAAAAATACACATCAGCACCTTTAGGCCAGTAACGCTTGGGGCCCGAAGCCGTGAAAACATCGTTATTACGCTCATAGGTCTCATTCTCAAAGAGATAGTCACCTGCCTGATCATCCCATGCCGTTACATTGAACGCATTGAGACTGTTAACCGAAGTACTGACAGCTCGTGTCTGACGCTCCACCGATGTACGGAACTGTATGGGAGTGTCCTGCTGCAGATTCAAGACCTCATCCTGGGAGCATGCCACAACCATCAGTGTACCGGCGAATAACAATAATCTTGATATGTTGTCCATTGTCTCTGTTTTTATTAATTACCGAAATTAACTGTCCAGCCAGCTGGGATACCAAGTTCATCCCGGTTCAAGGATATATTTTGACTAATGCTGATTGTTCCGTTTACGGCCACCCCAGTAAGCCAGTCTGTTGGGGCATAGCCATAAAATGCATAAGAAATGTCACCCATATCATTATATGACTCTCCAAGCATTTCTACTGATGCAAGTTTGGTGCAATCCTGGAACATACCGCCATAACAGCCCGCCTTGAGTTCTGTCGCAGGCAGGGCCGGAGCTGCGGTCAACTCCTCACACTCATAGAACATTAAGGCGTAACAGAATGGAGCCAATGTGGTGGCAGGCAGTGCCGGTGCGCTGGTCAGGCTTGTACAACCGTAGAACATTGAAAAACAACAATAATCCGCCATTGTGGTAGCAGACATTGCCGGTGCAACAGTCAGGCTTGTACAGCCATAGAACATTTCATAACAACAATAATCTGCCATCGTTGTAGCAGACAACACAGGTGCACTGTTCAAGCTTGTGCATTCATAGAACATTTCATAATAGCTATTTTCATACAGCGTAGAAGCAGGCAATGCCGGTGCAACAGTCAGACTTGTACAGCCATAGAACATTTCATCATAGCATCCCTCTGCCAAACTGGTAGCAGGCAATTCAGGAGCAGTAGTCAGATTAGTGCAATAATTGAACATACCGCAATAACAGTATTTTGCATTCTCCAATGTCATGGCTGGTAACTGGGGAGCGCATATAAGATTTTCACATCCTGAGAACATGTATGAATAACAGTTTTCCGTTACATTTGAAGCCGTTATCTCCGGAGCAGTAGTCATGCATACACAATAATTGAAAAGATTTGCATATTGTCCTTCATAAACCAGGTCTGCATCCGGATTTTCATAATCATAAAGGGCTCCCACACTACCTGAACACTCTACAAGCTGGTTATCATCGTCAAAATAAAAATAACTCTCTTCCTCCCAATCCCCGGAACTGCTGTTATAGTAGTTGTAAAAACCTTTTCCGCGAACAAGCAGGTCATGGTTGTCTCCGGGCGTGTTCTCTCCAAACTCGACAGGATCATTAAACTCCATCACAGTCCAAGATGAGCCCTCATCCAGTGAATACTCAAGATGTGTCAGTGTGTTGGATGAATATGAAGAACTCTGATATATTTGCAATCCGTTTACGCCTCCCTCGGTATGGAACCGGATGAACGGATCACTCTTTTTGGCCAGGGTGACATCCCTGTTGGCATCCTCGTCATTCTCAGGCTGCCAGGCATCGACGGTAACATCAACGAACTTGAACGGGACATCCATGTTCTCAATTAAAGGATCAAGGTCATCCTTTCCAGTCTCACTGTAACCTAGTTCGGCCAGATCTATTGTGTAGATGTAACGGAAACCGGGATCCCAGTCAAACTTGACAGGCCAGCAAGCCCATGTACCTGCAGCGGTCAGTTCTTGATCATCGGTATCCAATACCTGACACTGGACAGCGATATATGCGCCGTTCAAAGGATTTGATGCGGGATCAGAGCCACTGTAGGCTGTAGCTGCAAGAGCTGTCTGTGGAATCAGTATGGCCGATCCCTCCAAAACGCCCCAGGTGCTGTTTACGTCTGTGACATTCTTAAGAGAGAATGTCTTGGAATAGCTGGCGCTGAAATCATCGTCGTTATCCACCCACAGGTAACGGTCAAAAGTATTCCTGGAGCCGGTAGCGGCGTCATCGGTAAAGGATAAGTCGTCAAACTGAAAGCTGGCAGATCCGTCAACACCTGCAATCTTCCAACCGGTTACCTTGAACTTAAAGTCCGGACTGCTGTTCTTGACCTTGACCTGAATCTGCGACATAGTATGACGGAAATTCAGAATCACACCTTTTGTGGCATTACTGGACTTATTTCCTATGGTTGAGGCATAGAGAAGGTCAACCTGGTTGTCAGTATTGGCAAGAGGCTCCACATCAATCTCAAGTTCATTATTATATGTCACACCGTTTGCAGCCGTAGCCTTAGGAGCATAGGCATAGAAATAGACATCGGCATCTTTGGGCCAATAGTACTTGGTGCTTCCGGATGCCTTGAACACATCGGTATTACTGCGTTCAAACGTAACATTGTCAATGAACGGATCCTGATCAGACCTGTTCCA
>CACZCX010000053.1 GCA_902779875.1 uncultured Bacteroidales bacterium
TATATAATCGGCGGACGTAAGGTTACGGTTTACTGAGCACCGTTCCCCTTCTGCTCCTCATCCAGCTGCTTTATATACTCGGTAGGACTTACTCCGTAGTACTGCTTGAACGTGGTGGAGAAGTGTGTCTGTGACGAGAATCCTACGCTGTAGGCTATCTGTGACACATTCACGCGCTTTTCCTTAAGCAGTTTCATAGCCTGCTGCATACGTATGTTCTGCATGAATCTCGATGCCGAGAATCCGGTCAGTTCCTTGAGTTTGCGGTGCAGCTGAGTGCGGCTCATGCCTACCTCATCGACCATCTGTGATATATTGAACTCGCTGTTTGATATGTTCTTGTTCACGATGGCCATGACGCGCTTCATGAACAGCTCGTCACTTGACTCGAACTGAACCTGAGCCACGCGCTCCGTCTGCTCCTGCTTGCCGGAGAACTTGCCCTTAACTATCAGACGGTTGTTTATCAGGTTGGCCATAAGTGACTTAAGCTCACTTATATAGAACGGTTTGGGCAGATAGCTGTCGGCGCCTGTATCCAATCCCAGCATACGGTCCTGAAGCTTATTCTTGCCCGATAACAATATAACCGGGATATGGCTGACCAGGGAGTTGCCCTTAAGAGCCTTTACAAGCTGTATGCCGTCCATCTCGGGCATCACCACATCGGTAATGATAAGGTCAGGAGTCTGTGATACGGCCAGTTTGAGGCCCTCCTTACCGTTACGGGCTGTGATTATCTTATAGCTCATCTTGAGCCTCTCTGTCAGATACTCGAGCATGGAGTCGTCATCATCGACCAGAAGCACTTTGAGGGAACAGTTGGAGTGATGCATATTCTCGGAATCGTTGTGATCCATGCTTACACGCGAACGGTCCAGCTGCGGACGTGCAATCGCACCTGCCTCAACCAGGTCCTCGGGTGCTATATGCTTGTTGCCCAGAGGAATACGGAACGAGAATATGCTGCCGCTCTTGCCGTCCTTCCGGTTCTCGGCCTTGATCACGCCGTGGTGCATGTGAACCAGCATCTGGCTGTAGTTAAGGCCGATACCCATACCCATGGTGACCGATGTAACCTTGTTGTCGGCGCGGTAGAACCTGTCAAACACCTTGTTCACCTCCTCCTTGTCAAGGCCGATACCGGTGTCCGATACGGAAATCTGCACGTAGTTGTGGAGAGGTCCGCTTACGGAGTCATCGGTCCCCACCTCGACTGACAGCTCAATCGTGCCGTCATCGGGAGTATATTTGAATGCGTTCGAGAGCAGGTTCATCATGACCTTGTCTATGCTGTCGCGGTCAATCCATGCCATCTGCTCGGCCATGGCGTGGTTGAAATGGAAGTTTATGTTATGACGCTCGGCAGTCTGCGTGTAGAGCTCGAACGGACCCATCAGGAAGTTAATGAGGTCAGTCTCGGCAAAATGGAGCTGCATCTGGCCCTCATCGTACTTACGCATATCCAGGAGCTGGTTTATCAGCGTAAGGATCCTTGTGGAGCTCTTGTGCATCTGGCGCAAGCTGGACTGAACCTCCTCGGGCAGCGAGTCGTCATGCAGCATATCCTCCAGAGGCGATATCACCATGGTCATAGGAGCGCATATCTCATGTGCCACGTTGATGAATGACTGGAACTTGGTCTCGTTCATCTCACGCTCGCGCGAACGCTTGCGGATCCTTATTATCACCATCAGGAACATGAGGAACAGCAGTATGTAGATGCAGTAAGCCAGTGTCGTGGCGTACCAGGGCGCCTCTATATGGATCCTGTACGTACGCGGTTCCGATACTATATCGTTCAAACGGGCCCTAACCGAGAGGTCGTATCGGCCATAACGCAGTTTTGAGAATGATATTCGGTTCACACCTGCAAGGTTGCTGTCCCATGTGTCACGGTCCAGATTGAACGTGTATTCGTAGATTATGTTCATCTCTTCACCGTAGTTCAGCGTACTGAACTCCATGGTGAACGAGTTGTCGCGGTATGCCAGCCTGAGTTCCGATGTCTGGTTCACAGGTTCCTTGGTGATAGGCTTTCCGCCCGATGTCGTGGTAGCCGTAATACGTGAGCCGTTCAGGTAGAATCCGGTCATAATAACCTTATTGACAGTTGATTCCGCCTTTATATCCGATGGCATGAAACTGGTTATGCCGGAGTTGCTGCCAAAAAATATCCTGCCCTCACGTGATATGGCCGATACCCTGTTGAATGACTTCTCCTCGGTATAGAATCGTGTCACCTCAAGGGTGGACGGATTGATTTTGTTCACGCCGTTGCTGGTGCAAACCCATACATTGCCGTCATTGTCCTTGAGCATGCCGCGTATGTCATCGTTGGTAAGACCCTCCTTGGAACTTATGACCTTGACCTCCTGCTTGTCTACATCATATATAAGTATGCCCTTGGTGGTTCCGAACCATATCACTCCGTCATGCTCCTCAAGGATGCAGTAACAGCCTGCCGTTCCTATTGACTTGCGCAGCCGGTTAATGCGCATGAACATGTTCTCGTCAATGTCAAAGCAGTCGGTTCCGTTGTCATGACCCAGCCACAGCCTGTTCCGGCTGTCTATGAACATGGTATGAACCCAGTCGTTGCTTATCCATTCGCCGTTGAGGCCACGGTTGGCAAAATCACTGTATATCTCCGATATGCTGTCATTCTGCGTGGGGTCGTATCGGCTGAAACCGTTACCCAGCTCAGAGTAGTAGATACGGCCCTGCTTGTCCTCTGTTATGGACGATATGTTGGCGTAATCATTTGAAATCACGCGCATGAGCTCACCTGTGTGGGTGTTGAGCAGTGACAGTCCGCCGCTGGGATGTCCTACCCATATGCGGTTCCTGCTGTCACGGAACATGCAACCTACATAGGGAGTCTCGGCACCTCTCTTAAGGACCTCACCCTGTGAGTTCAGACATATAAGACCGTTGTTGTTGTAACCTACCCACAGCCTGCCGCGTGAATCGGTGACCATGGCGGTAACGGTACCCGATATATCCTCGGTGTAACCGGAGAACTTCCAGTAATCGAACTCGTTACGGTCCTTTGAAACAAGAATCAGGTCCGACATGAAACATCCCAGCCAGTAGTTGCCTGCATGGTCGTGGAAGAAGGTGCTGACATCGATCTTGTCAAGACTGCGGTCGGACGGCTTTATGTCAAGCGGACGCAGCTTGAGGTTCTGGTCAAGTATGAGCAGGCCGTTGCCGCGCAGCGAGAGCATGAGCTGGTTGTTACGGTTCACGAACTGGTGCGTTATCTCCCAGATACCCTCAGGAGGCGTAAGACGTATCATCTGATGCACATCCGGGTTCCACATATAGAGGTGGCGGTTCGTGGTTATGAATATACGTCCCATGGGGTCTATGCTCAGGTCCGTGACCTCGGTGTTTATCTCATCGGCCTCGAATTCCGTGAGGTTATCGGTCTTGGGGTCATAAAGGAGCACGCCTGTGATGGTTCCTATCCATATTGTTCCTTCGCGGTCCTGTATGATATGGCGGTACTGGCTGTTCTGTGACGTGCGGTTGTTCAGGCTCACGAATCCGTGCGCATCGTCGGGGTGCGACGGGTCAATCCAGAAAATGCCGTGTCCGGGTGCTGCAATCCATATGTAGCCGTCGCGGAACTGCTTGATTTCCTGGATATAGGGCCCCCAGCCTTCATCGGCAAGACGTACTGTATGGAAAGCCTTCTCTCCTGGAGTGAGATACTGGAGTCCACGGTTTGTTCCAATCCAGATTGTTCCGAGATTGTCCACGTAAAGGGCCTTCACGTAGTTTGCAATAAGTGAGAGGGAGTCCTCATCATCATGAAAGAACTTGTAGAACTCGTAACCGTCATAGCGGTTGAGTCCGTTCTCCGTTCCAATCCAGATGAATCCTGATTTGTCCTCACAAATAGCCTGATACTTGTTGTCAGAGGTCTGTCCGCTTGTAAAACGATGTATGCGCTGAGCTGATACTGTCACCAGTGGGAACAACGCTGCAAGAACTATTGCCTGTATTTTACGCATTGGTTAGTCGGTAAAGGGTTGTATTAGTCATAAGCAAAGATAACTGATTATTATTGATTGTTCCAAATGAAACAACAGCCAATGGAACAAAACTTAATGTATGGAACACATGGGGATTTAACCAAGGGCTGATTTTAATATAGTAAATATGGTGTTTAAAGCAGTCAGTGCTTGATTTTTTGGTATCTTTACGAACCAATAACTGACTAACAACTAAAACAACACTATTATGAGAATCAAGAGTGCATTGCTTACAGCAGTCCTTTCATTGTCGGCATTCGCTAATGCCGGCGCAGCCAAGCATTGGGTAGCCACATGGGCAACCGCCGAGCAGGTGGTTGAACCGCATAACTGCCCCCCTGCCCCCGGTCTTGAGGGTAACTCCATCCGTCAGATCGTACAGACATCCATCAGCGGCAAGGAGGTCAGAGTCAAGTTCTCGAATGAGTTCAGCCAGGGCCCTGTCACCATCAACGCAGCTGAGATTGCTCAAGCAGCTACAGCCGGCAGCAGCAGCGACATCATTGAGGGCACTGAGGTAAGCCTCACATTCGGCGGAAACAAATCCGTAACTATAGAGCCGGGTCAGCTTGTGACATCGGACCCTGTCAAGTTCCCCATGTCTGAGCGTCAGAATGTGGCCATAACCATGCATATGGGCCAGGCTTCATCGACCAGCGTGACAGGTCATCCGGGTTCACGTACCGATTCATATATCGCCGAGGGTCAGACATCGGACTTTACAGGTGCTGTCAAGACCGCTCACTGGTATATCATCAACGCCATTGAGATCAAGGCTGAGAAAAACGCCCGCGCTATCGTAGTACTCGGCAACTCCATCACTGACGGCCGTGGCTCCACAACCAACGAGCAGAACCGTTGGACCGATAACCTGAGCCGTCGTCTGCTGGCTAACAAGAAGACACGTCGCGTATCGGTCCTGAACATGGGTCTGGGCGGTAACTGCGTGCTCCAGGGCGGACTTGGACCGACCGGTAAGAGCCGTTATCCGCGTGATTTGTTCCAGCAGGAGGGCGTCAAGTACATCATCCTGTTCGAGGGTGTGAATGACCTTGGCGGACGCGGTGATGCCATTGCAAAGGCAAATCAGATCATTGAGGTTTACAAACAGATAATTGAAGAGGCTCATGCCAAGGGTATACTCGTTTACGGCGCCCCTGTCATGCAGTTCAAGGGCAACAACTACTACAGCGAGAACCATGAGGCAGGCCGTCAGCTCCTCAACCAGTGGATCCGCACCGGCGGATACTGCGACGGCGTGATTGATTTCGATGCCGTAATGGGCAGCGATGACGATCCCGCACAGCTGAACGCCAAATATCTGTTTGAGAACGACTACCTCCACCCCAATGCCGACGGTTATGTACGCATGGGCGAGTGCATCGACCTCAAATTGTTTGAGCGTAAATGGAAGCCGGCCAAATAGGCGCCGGCATTCCTTTGAGAATATTTTATAACTGAATGAATTTCAAACATTTAAGAAACATCTTTATAGGCGTTGGGGCAGTAATGCTTTCAACGCTTATTTATGCCCAGTTCCCTGGTGGCGGATTCGGCGGAGGATTCCCCGGAGGCGGGTTTATGGGTTTTGACAGGTTCGGTAACCCGGGTAACTCCGTAGAGCCCGGCGGTTTTGGCGGATTCGGAGGATCCGGTGGATTTGGCGGGTTCGGCGGCGGAATGATGGGCGGTATGATGGGCGGTATGATGGGCGGTATGATGGGCGGAAATGTCCAGTATGACCCCTCCCAGGGCCGTAAGGTCGAGTTTACGTCATCAAATCTGCCTATCGTAATCATCGAGACCGGCGGCAAGGCGATAAACAGCGAGAGCAAGCTCACCGCCACCATGAAGATCATTGACAACGGCAGCGGGCGTCGCAACAAGGTTACCGACAAGCCAAACGGTTATGACGGCAAGATAGGCATCAAGCTGCGCGGAAACTCATCGCTTTACTTTGAGCAGAAGCGCTTTACGATTGAGACCCGTGATAATGACGGCAAGGCTCTCAATGCGGAACTGCTTGGTATGCCGGCCGATAACGACTGGGTACTTCTGGCTCCCTACAATGACATCTCCATGATGCGTGACCCTTTCGCATTCGATCTCTGGAACGAGATGGGCCACTGGGCACCGCGTAACCGCTACTGCGAGGTTGTCATCGACGGAAATTATGTCGGCGTCTATATACTCTGCGAGAAGATAAAGCGCGGCGAGAACCGTCTGGATATCGCTAAACTCAAACCTACCGACAACTCGGGCATCGACCTTACAGGTGGTTATATAGTAAGGATTGACCCGGTTGAGGGCAATGAGCCCTACTTTACGTCCGATGTTCCCGGAATCACTTCGATGGGCGGCGGTGGATTCGGAGGAGGATTTCCCGGCGGCATGGGCGGTTTCGGCGGGGGATTTGGCGGTGGTTTCAATACCGTCACATGGACCTATTACTACCCCAAGTCCGATAAGATTACCGAGGAGCAGCAGAAATACATAAGCGATTACATAAAGACCGTCGAGAAGGTTATCCAGAGCGATAATTTTGCCGATCCCGACGAGGGTTACGCCAAGTATATAAGCGTTCAGTCGTTTGTGGATTACTTTATCCATACCGAGCTGAGCCTGAATGCCGACGGACTCAAGCGCAGCGCATATTTCTACAAGAAGAAACAGAACCCTGACGGCACCGGCGGCAAGCTGCATGCTGGAACCGTGTGGGACTATAACCTGGCTTACGGAAACTGCAATTTCTGCAATGCCAATAAGATCGATGCCTGGGTCTACGAGGGCGGCGAGACCAACCCCACCCCTGCCATGTGGAAACGTCTTACTGAGGATCCGGCCTTTATGGATAAGGTCAAGGCGCGCTGGAAAGAGCTGCGTAAGGGCGTTCTGAGCATAGAAAACATAAACAGATACATTGACAGCCATGCCAGCCAGCTTGCCGAGGCCCAGGAGCGTCAGTATAGCAAGTACTCTGATCTGCTTGTTCCCAAGTCACAGGGAGCTCAGGGTAACCGGGGCGGATTCGGTGGCGGCGGTTTCGGCGGGTTCGGAGGTTTCAGAGCCGGCGGTTTAGGAGGCGGTGCCGATACCATCGGAATGTTTGCCGCGTATCGTGTATCGACCTATCAGGAGGAGATCGCGACACTCAAGAAGTGGTTTGCCGACCGCATCGCATTCCTGGACAGCAACTGGAAATGACCCGCAATTTTAAACCATCGGGGCTTTAAGGAATCAAAGTTGTGTAATCATTGATATACCCTTTATGAACCTTCGTAAAGTACTTTCCGTAGCTTTGGCACTGATTGTGTGCGTTACTGTTTCCGCTCAGCGCGGTGGCGGTGGCGGCGGCGGATTCGGCGGAGGTGGTGGCTTCGGTGGAGGCGGAGGCTTCGGCGGCGGAGGAGGCCGTGGAGGCGGTATGGGTATGGGCGGCGGCAACTTCCCTGGTGGCGGAAACCGTGGTGGCGGTGGTCCACGCGGCGGTTGGGGCGGCATGTATTCCGCAGTCAATGATTCTACCCCACTCGTTCGTCTGAGCGGCAGCCTGACCTTTATCGAGGGCCGTGGCGCCGACAGTCCCATCAGTGACGAGACTCTCAAGACCCTTATGGATTCAGTTATGTTCCAGCGTTACGAGAAGGCTCACACCAAGTTCATAAAGTCTGACAGAAAATCAACCGTAGGCGTGCTTCTGGGCCTGCCTGCTGCAATCATCACGGTCGTTGCGGCTACCCAACGCTCCGATGACAATCCGAATTTATCACGAAATCTCTACATAACCGCGGGCACTCTGGCCGTTCCGGCCGTCGCATTTTACACAATTGGCGCGATCGGTAAGGGGACGGCCAAGAGGAGCCTTCAGCAAATCGCCGACGACTACAACGTAGATATGGAGCTCAAACGCGCCAGCCGCATGCTCCAGTTCGAGTTCGCACCCACCGTCATGCTCCAATCCGCACCCACCTACGGTGCCACCCTCACCCTCACCTTCTAAAAACTGCAACATTAGGGACGGTTCCTAATGTGTTAGTTTTGCGGGAAAACTGTAACATTAGGAACCGTCCCTAATGTGTTAGTTTTGGCTAATACGCAGTAGTAATTTTGGGGAGTAAGGGCAGGCAAAACCATCGACGCCCATGTCGTTGTGAATGGGAGGGGCCCGCCGCGAAGCGGTGGGAGGGATAGCGCGAAGCGCGTAGTTTTGACGTCCTTATTCCCCAAAATTACGGTGTTCAAATAACAGAAAAAGGCCGATACTATCGACCTTAATCTGTAAAAACTATAACATTAGGAACCGTCCCCGATGTGTTAGTTTCGGATGTAGGGTGATTCCGGCATGAAGAGGTAGCTCTTGATGTAGCCGCCGCAGTCGATCACGATCTTCTCAAAGACGGTACCGGGCTCGATGGGACGGATTGTGAGAGTGTGCTCTCCTTTCGATGCACGACCAAGCGCTACCCTGTCGTCCTTGACGCGTGTTGCAACTGTCGGATAGTAAACAGTAGATATTGCGCTGATCCTCGTTCAGACGCTCGTTGAACACGACCTCAACCTCCTCACCGCCATCCAGGCTAACCATGTAACGGTGGCCCTCCAAACGGTAGAATGTGAGTGTTGCGTTAACTGCAATCACGGCAGACAGATCCTCAACGTCATCGGTCAGATTGAACTTATAAGTCATGCTTGCACCGTCGGTCGGCTGGCTGTAAGGCATGAGAGCGACGCCGGAAAGCGTACGACCCATGAAAGGAATAGTGGTCCACTTGGCAGAGCCTGCAGTTACGGAATTCTGTGAATAGTAATGCTCAGCCTCCATAGCCACAACGCCGTCCTTCTCAGTGAACACATAACCGCCGTTCTGCTCACCGACCTCTACCCTAGTCAC
>CACZCX010000054.1 GCA_902779875.1 uncultured Bacteroidales bacterium
GCCTGGGTTATGTCATAGCCGGCGATAGCCATGATGTAGAGTCCTATCTCATCGGCCTCATATTCATGCTTGCGGGAGTATGGCAGGAGATAGCCGTACTGGGTGCCCACGGCGAATGCCGCATCAAACAGCAGGCGTCCGTTCTCGGAGGTTTTCATCTGGACTATGTCACCTGTCACGCCACCCACGATGCTTGAGAGGGCCTGCTGTGACATACGCTCGTTACCGTGACGCGCTACGGCGTGGCCCATCTCATGACCCATGACCACTGCAATCAGGTCAGGGGTGGTCAACAACGGCATGATACCCTCATAGAACACCACCTTGCCGCCGGGCATGCAGAATGCATTCACCTGCTGGTCCTGGACCAGACGGAAACTCCAGTTTATGCCGTTCAGGACATCGGCTTGTCCCTGGCTCTCCAGGTACTTGGTAAAAGCCGCTACCAGACGCGCACCCACCTCCTCAATCATGGCGGTCTGCGCCTTATTGTCCGATACCTTGGCGGTGGTCATAAGCTCGTTGTATGACTGGTCGGCCAGTGACGTGATCTCACTGTCCGAGTAGAGCAAAACCCTTTTGCGTCCTGTAAGGGCCACTGAGCTGCATGACATCATCATGCAGAGGGCGCACAGGAACATGATTGGTCTAAGATAACGGCTCATAGCTATATCAGTCTTGTGATTCAAGAATCTTCTTTATCTCCTCATCGGTCTTGTAGAGCTTGTCCTTGCAGAACTTTATGAGCTCACGGGCCTCCTTGAGGCTCTCACCGATCTGGTCTATATCCATCTTGTTCTCTTCAATCCTGGAAACTATCTCTTCCAGACGTTTCATTGCTTCCTCGTACTTCATAACTGTTGGTTTTTGGTAATTAGGTTTATAAATCAAATAATCTCACTTTCCACCTTTCCATCGGCAAATACGGTAGTAAGGCGGTCTCCTCTGTTCAGGTCCGATGCCCCCGTAACCACCTTGCCGTTGCAGCGGGTTATGGAGTATCCTTTCCTGAGTATCTGGACGGGATCGGCTCCCGATAGGCTTTTCTCAAACAGTTCCAGCTTATGGGTGTTCTGGGTCAGGATGTTCCTAATACCCGTAAGCGAGCGCATCATGTAGTTCTCCAGAACCTGTTCCTGGCGTGTCTTGAGCACCGCGAACAGGGACGGTAGTTTCTGCGAGAGTCTCTCCAGTCGCACGTTCTCGGCATTCATGCGGCCGGTTATAGCGTCACTCATACGGCGGGTAAGCCCCTCCAGCTCCTGTGCGCAGTCAAGAGCCATGTTTATGATGAACTCCGCTGCGGCGGTAGGTGTCTTGACCTTGGTGTGCGCCACTACATCGGCCACGGTATCATCACGCTCGTGGCCAATACCGGTTATGACGGGCAGCGGGAAGTTGGCTATGTTGTAAGCCAGGTTGTATGAGTCAAAACAGCTCAGTTCGCTCACCGCACCGCCACCTCTTATTATGACCACTATGTCAAAGTCATCCCTGCGGGCTGCCACGGCATCCAGGGCCGATATCACGCTACGCTCCACGTCATCGCCCTGCATAAGGGCCGGGAACAACTTGACATAGAACCGGAATCCGTACAGGTTGTTCTCCAACTGGTTACGGAAATCACCCCATCCCGCAGCTGTGGCCGATGATATGACTGCAATCCTGTTGGGCAGTGCCGGGATTTCAAGCTCGCGGTTGAGCCCTATCACTCCGTCACGGGCCAGCTGCTCGAGTATCTCCTTGCGGCGGCGTGCCATATCACCCATGGTGTAGGTAGGATCTATATCCAGGACCACAAGCGAGTAACCGTACACCTCATGGAAGGTGACGCTTACCTGAAGCAGCACCTTCATGCCCACCTGCAGGGTCTGACCTGTCTCGGCCTCAAAATAGGGTTTGAGACGCATCCATGTACCGCGCCATATGTTGGCCTTGGCCTTGGCAAGGAAGGTACGTCCCGTAGGATCTTTCTGGACCAGCTCCAGATAGCAATGTCCCTGTCCAGAGGGACTGATGCCGCTTATCTCGGCCTGCACCCAGTATGCGTCGGGCATGCTGAACTGCAGAGAGCTCTTGACGCGGCCGTTGAGTTCAAGTAATGTCATTGACTCCATAGTATCAGATATTATCGTGTTCACGTTTTATCTCAAGAACCTCAAGGTTCCTGAATGTCTTGCCGTCCACCTCCAGGCGTACCAGCGTACGTACCTGCTGCCACCCCTGCAGTCCGGCTGCACCGGGGTTGATGAACAACATACCGTATTTGTTGTCATGCATGACCTTGAGTATATGCGAATGGCCGCATACCAGAAGGTCGGGAGTCTCTATTAGCAGCTGTTCGCGTATGGAACGGTCATAATGCTCGGGCGAGCCTCCTATGTGTTTGATCATTATGTTGGCGTCCTCCACCTTGAATCGGTATATCTCAGAGGTGAACCTGCGTACGTCCTGACCGTCACAGTTTCCGTAGACGGCCCTGACCGTGGCAATCTTTGACAGTCTCTCCAATATCTCGTATGTACCTACGTCACCGGCATGCCAGATCTCGTCACAGCCCTCAAGGAAGGTCGCGTACCGGTCATCCCAGTAGCCGTGGGTATCGGAGAGAATGCCTATCTTTTTCATATCTTAAGACGCTCCTTGGCCAGCGATACTATTATCTCGGCGCACTTGTCATAACCCAGGGTCGTGCTGTTAAGGCAGAGGTCATAATAGGTTGGGTCACCCCACACACGGCCCGAGAAATAGTTGTAATACGATGAACGCTTGCGGTCGTGCTCCTCAATAAGGGACTGGGCTTTCCTGGGTGTGACATCGGCATGACGGCATATGCGCTCTATGCGGTCATCCATATCGGCCGCAATGAACACGTTGAGCAGGCGGTCGCTGTCACGCAGCACGTAATCGGCGCAGCGTCCTATGAACACACAGTCCTCCTGCTCATGGAGCTTGCGTATGGCATCGCTCTGCATGTTGAATATGGATTCGTTACTCAGGTAGTTATTGGCCGACATTCCATGGGTAGTCAGATGACCCATGAACAGTGAACGCCAACCCTTGCGGGTCTTCTCCTCATCGGCCTGTTCAAAGAACTCCTCACTGAATCCCGATGTCTCCGATGCCGTCTTGAGCAGGTCGCGGTCATAGACCTTTATCCCCAGACTGTCAGCTACAAGGCGAGCTATGTTGCGTCCGCCGCTACCAAACTTGCGTCCAATGCAGATACTGTAGTGTTTGTCCATATTCAAGAGTTTTTGGCAATTACTTTAAGCTTTCTCACCTGCGGGATGAGCAGTGAGAATCCAAGAATCACGGAGAGTGCGTCCGATACCGGCATGCTGTACCACACTCCGTCCATTCCAAAGAATCGGGGCAGTGTGAGCAGGAGCGGTATGAGCAGGAGCAGCTGTCGTGACAGAGACATGAGGATTGACTTGCCGGGCATTCCTATGCTCTGGAAGAAGTTACCGGTAACCATCTGCGAACCTATAAGCGGGAATATGAGGAACACCAGATGCATACCCCGGCGGGCTATCACGGTGAGCTCGGGGTCATCGGTAAATATCTTTATACAGAAGTCCGTGAGGAACTCGCCTGTAATGAATCCCAGAGTTGTGACCAGGGTGCCGAAGAAGAGTGTCAGGTAAAGCACCCTGAGCACGCGGTGTATCTGGCCGGCGCCGTAGTTGTATCCTGCAATAGGCTGCATGGCCTGGTTGAATCCCATGACCATCATCACGAATATGAAAGCTATACTGTTCACGATACTGTAAGCGCCTATGGCCACGTCACTGCCGTACTTGAGCAGTCCGCGGTTAATGAGAAGCACCACGATACATGCGGCGGCGTTCATAAGACCGGGTGAGAGGCCGATAGTCACGATGTTGCGTACCAGATCGCCGCGCAAGCGGTAGGTTCCGCGACGCAGGTGTATGAGCTCGCTCTTGTCAGAGAGCTGATAGCACTGCCATATGAAAGCCAGCACCTGTGAAATGACGGTAGCTATTGCCGCGCCCTTGATACCCCAATGGAACACCATGATAAAGAGGTAGTCAAGGAAGGTGTTCAGGAGTACCGTTCCGATTGTCGCCACCATGGCCTTGTTGGGGTGGCCGGCCGAGCGGAGGATGCAGTTGATACCCAGATACAGATGGGTGAACGCATTACCTACAAGGATGATTGTCATGTACTCACGGGCATAACCTATGGTCACGTCAGTAGCGCCGAACAGGGTCAGGATAGGGTCGATGAACACGAGCGAGAGGAGTCCGAACGTCACTCCTATGAGCACGTTCAGTGTAACCGAGTTGCCCAGCAGCATCTGTGCGCTTTCATGGTCTCTCTGACCGAGTTTAAGTGAAATCATGGTGCCCGAGCCCACGCCTACCATGGAGCCGAGGGCTGCCGACAGGTTCATGAGCGGGAATGTAACGGCAAGACCGGAAAGAGCCATCGGTCCTACCCCGTGTCCTATGAATGCACGGTCCACAATGTTGTAAAGTGACGACGCCAGCATAGCGATCATAGCAGGTACCGCGTACCGTATGAGCAACTTGCCGATTCCGTCTGTTCCCAGTTCCTGGGGTGTTTTCAATTCTGCCATTTATTATACTTTATTTCAAGTGCAAAATTACAAATTTTTCCACCTGGCTACAACTCCCCAAATATCTCAAAAAAGCCCGAAAACATGAACATATTTTTCATTTCACATTAAACTTTTGCGGATTCCCGGTATCTTACTTATGACTTTGCCGGAACACGGATAACCCGTAGGCAATCATTGATTATAACTTGATTTTAACCAATAAACAATCACTCACAATGAAGAAGATTTTATTCGCTATCGCAGCTCTTATGGTTTCAACCATGAGCTTTGCACAGGGATTCGGCGGCTTTGGTGGCGGCCAGGGTATGAGTTTTGAACCCGAGGATATGGCCAAGCGTCAGGCTGACCGTCTTAAGGAGCAGCTCGAACTGACACAGGTTCAGTACGATTCAATCTACAACTACTATCTGGCAAGCAGCAAGGAGCAGGCTGCACGTCGTGAGCAGATGCAGAACGGCGGCGGTCAGATGCCCGCCGAGGGTGACATGCAGGCCATGATGGAGCAGATGCAGAAGCAGCGTCAGGCTCAGGAGGCCAAGATAAAGTCATTCCTTACCGATGACCAGAAAAAGAAATATGACGAGGCTCAGGAGCAGCGTCGTCAGCAGCGCCAGCAGCAGGGCGGCCAGGGCGGATTCGGCGGTTTCGGCGGATTCGGTGGCGGCATGCCTCAGTAAGCCGGCCTAACCCGGATTCACAATCCGGTCATTCACAACAACATACGGGGAGAGCATCCATTGCCCTCCCCGTATTTATTTCTGATGCCGTAAAACGCGATTGCAACGTTTTTGCAACGCTTGATTATTGCAATTGTACCTACAGATGTATACGTTTGTGAATTCTCACTTATTTGCAACTAAAATATTTACGGCAGTGAAACGTGTATTCATGACAATCGTCCTTCCGTTCTTGTTTGCAGCACGGATCTACGCAACCGGAGCCTCCACAGATTCCGGGAATATTGAACGTGAACTCATGCGGTTCTCAGGTAACATTCATCAGTTCAACGGAATTTTCCCCCAAGAGAAAGTCTACCTGGAGTTTGACAACACAGCCTATTTTACCGGCGAGACCATCTGGTTCAAGGCTTTCGTAAGCCACGCCACAACATTGCAGCGTGCTCCGAGCAAGGTCCTGTACGTGGACCTTCTCGCCCCAAACGGTCAGGTCATAAGACAGCACAAGCTCAAGATCGTAGCCGGACAGTGCGACGGAGCATTCACGCTTCTTGACGTGGGAACGGAACAGTCAAGGGAGAAACGCGGAATAACCTACTACCCGAGCGGATTCTATGAGATCAGGGCTTATACTCAGAATATGCTGGATTTCAGCCATGATGCCATATTCTCACGTGTCATCCCGGTCTACACCAAGCCCCCATACGAAGGCGGTTACGACGAGTCAACCGTCAATACGGAACAGGATGATATGTTCGTAAGGATTATCCGTAATGAATCCGATGAGAAAGACAGTCCCATTATCGTATCATTCTTCCCCGAGGGCGGCGACCTCATAGAGGGAATTCCCTGCAATGTTGCCTTCAAGGCCACCGGAAGCGACGGATTCCCCATAGAAGGAGCACTCATGGTCCCAAGCATTGCCGATTCCGTATTTACCCTGCATGACGGCATGGGCTCGTTCACCATAACCCCTCATGGAGGCGAGACCGTCCGTTTTATAACCACTCAAGGCAACAGTTCAAGATTCAGTCTGCCCAAGCCTATAAAAAAAGGATACGTGATGACGACCTCGTGTGCATCGGATACAGTCATGACGGTAAGCATAAGACGCACACCTGACCTAATAGGTGAGCCTGTTGCGCTGGCGGTAACCTGCCGCGGCGACCTGATACATTTTGAGCAGGTCAGGTCCGATGACAGCGCAGACCTCACGATAGACTGCTCTGGATGGCCGCTGGGAGTATGCCGCATGACCCTCTACAACAAGGACGGAAGGATTCTCTCGTCACGCAGCCTGTTCCATAACAACAGGGAGTTCAGGAACCCCACCATTGCGCTGAGTACCGACAGTCTATCACGCGAGCCGTTCAGCAGGGAGATCATCAATCTCAGACTGACCGACAAGGAGGGCAATCCCATTCGTGACCGTTTCTGCATATCGGTACGCGACTATGACGACTACGGGACAGGCATGACCGAGAACATAATGACCAACCTGCTCCTGTCATCGGACCTGAAGGGATACATTCATGACCCCGCGTGGTATCTTATGGCCGATGACTCCATTCACCGCGAGGCTCTCAACCTGCTTACGCTCATTCAGGGCTGGGAGCGCTACGAATGGAGATACATGACCGGCATAGAGCAGTTCCAGGAGCGTCACCGCATAGAGGACAGTCTCACCATTAACGGATGGCTGCTGTCATTCTTACGACGCAAACCGGTCAAGGACGTGGTTCTGTTTGCGGCCATAACCCCTAACGGCGACAAGAAAAAGTTCGAACCGTTCAAATACCTCACTGACAGTACCGGTTATTTTGGATTCAACATGACCGATTTCTACGGCAGCGGCAAGATGGCGTTCAGGGTCACTAGGTTCAAGAAAAGCGGCAAGCCCAAGCACCCTACGACCGTACGTATAAGGTTTGAGCGTGCCGACAGGCCGTCTATCCGGTCATTCTACAAACAGGAGACCGACCTGGAGCACAACATCAAACGGAATGAAGCCAACTCTCAGGAGCAGTTCGTAACCCTTGATGATGACCTTAAACATGTTGTAAATAAAGACCTGGGAATAGTTCTGGACAACGTGGATATTGAAGAGCAGCACACCAGGGTCAACTATGACGACTTTATAGCGTATGACATTGAGGAAGAGGCTGAATTTGAGTTGGATCTAGGTGAATATACCGATAATATATACGGATACTTAAAAGAGCATAACATTCCATTGATTGAGGGAGAAGACAGTTATTCCATAATGGGCAGACCTATACTTTGGAGTCTGCACACCAGAAACAAACCGTACAAATCTTATGACGAATCTCCTATGACTATTGATCTGATCGATGTCCGGAGCATTGTCATCTACGACAGCCCCATGACCAGGCGTCAGGCTTCACAATTCCTGCCTCATATGGCAGAGCAGGCCCGTCAGGAACTGGATATAGAGTGGTTCGCAAAGAACGTCACAGACGATAGCCTTTATTATGTAGTTGACGTGCTCATGAAAGAGGACTACGAAATACTGTCCCGCAAAGATATCCGTGACCTGAGCAATAGGAACACAACCGTAAAAGGATTCTCCCTGCCGGTGGAGTTCTATGCCCCGCAATACCCCGAGGGGCCCATAACAGGTGACTATACCGATAAGCGGCGCACCCTTTACTGGGAGCCTAATGTCATAACCGATGAGCAGGGATACGCCCGCCTGGAGTTCTAC
>CACZCX010000055.1 GCA_902779875.1 uncultured Bacteroidales bacterium
CTCCAGGTCGGGCTTGCGGGTGTCCACGCGGTTGGCATCGATCTTGGCCTGCTCGCAGAGGTAATAGTTGCCCATGTGCTCTCCGTTCCATATCAGTTCCACATGCTGTCCGCGTATGGTGTAGGGCATGTCGGTGTTGCGTGATAGCCAGAAAGCGGCGTCGTTGCGCAGCAGGGTGTAGTCCTTGTAGTTGGCCAGCAGGATCCAGCGTTTGTGGGGCGGCATGCCCAGGACTGACTCTTTATCGTCAAGCCTCAGGGCGTATGATTTCTTGTCGGTCTCATACCAGGAGGCGTTGCCGCGTCCGCGTATGCTCAGCGTCCCTGAGTAGTCGGCACTGCTGTCGGGGTAGAGGATGGTCATGTCCAGACCGTCCATCCAGTTTAAGCGGTCAGCCACGGTCTTGCCGTGCGTGTTGATAATCACTACCGGCAGGCCGGTGTGGGGGATGCTGATGGCATCGGCCACGCCGTTATCGGGCCTGGTGATGGTGTTGTCCTTATTGCAGGAGAACAGGATGCCGCATATCATTACCGCAACCGGCAGGAGTGAACGGAGTGACGGGAATGATGCGGGCATAGGCGTGCGTTTTATAGTTTACCTATGTTCTGGTCAATCCAGTTCCAGCGGTTGGTGAAACCCTGTTTCATCTTGCGGATGGCATTCTCAAACGATCCGCGGTCACCGTTCTGGGTGTTGGTGGTCTTGTCATACCATATGTAACGGTTTATCTCCTCCGATGCACTTATGCTGTCGGCCATCATGTCAATGTAGTCGGGCAGCCCTGCAAACTCATACTTGAGCTCGTTCCAGCGGTTTACGAGGGCGGTCTTGAATTCCGGATCCTTGAGCATGCGCTCAAAGTAGTAAGTGCCGGAACTGGTCTTGGCGCCGGTCTTGAGCATGGCCCAGTTCTTGGCCAGGTCCACATTGCCCTCACGGCACTCCGGCATGAAGGTGTGGAAGTCAAAGTCCCATACCGGACCAAAGCAGAACTTGCCGTCGGTGTGGTTCTTGTCCATGTAGAGGTAGGTGCTGTGAGGACCTTTCTCAGGCCAGGTATTGTAGGAGTCATGGTTCATGGTGAGCTCCTGTATGAGCGCAAAGTCTATGGCAGTGTTTATGTCAATGTACTTGCGGTACTCCTGGTTGCGGACCTTGGTGTCACTGGCAAGCACGTTCTCCATCTCGTTCACGCGGTTCTTTATATATATGTACGCGTCATGGGTGCTGCTGTTGCCGTCACCGTCATCGGGCTCCTTGAATATCCAAGGCAGGTTGTATCGGCTTGACCAGAATCCCAGGTCGGTGTTGCCGTCATACTGATAGTAGGTGTCAATCTCCATGAAGAAACCTCCCTCCTGAGGCAGGTCCATGTTGGGCTTGTCAATGTCAATGCGGTTGTTGTCAATCTTGGCCTGCTCGCACAGGTAATAGTTGCCGCGCACGCTTCCGTTCATGATGAGCTCCACATAGCGTCCGCTTATAGTGTAGGGCATGTTGTCGGCCTTACGGGCAAGCCACAGGGCGGCGTCGTTACGCAGCAGCGTGTAGTCCTTGTAGTTGGCAAGCAGGATCCAGCGCTTGTGCTTGTGCATGCCCAGTATCTTGGCCTTCTCGTCAAGCTTGAGCGCGTAGGGTTTCTTTTCAGACTCAGTCCAGGTGCCGTTTCCGCGTCCCTTTATGCTCAGGGTGTCATCATAAACCACAGTGCCGTCGGGGAGCTCAATCTTCATGATGCAGTTCTCGGTCCACACGTCACGGCTGGTTATGGCCTTGGGGGTGGTGATCCTGACTATGGGCAGTCCGGTGTTGCTTACGCGCACGGTATAGTCTTTATGAAGGTCGTATTTCCAAAGCGTCACCGTAACGGGCTCGGTCAGGTCCAGGACATTATATTTGGTGGTCCTGGACTCTATGGCTGAGTCACCCAGGGTTATGCGGTCACCGTTATGGTAGAACCTTACCCGCTGTTTGGTAAAGTCGGTCACATCGGGGCGAATGGCATAGAATGTCTGCTCGGCGGAGTTGTAGTGCATGACGTTGGGTGAGTTCTTGTCCTCACCGAACTCCCATCCCAGAAGGTATGCCTTGTCTATTGCGAACGATACTCGCTTGATGGTAAATGTTTCGGACAAAAGCACCCCGTCGGGCATGGTCAGGCGAACCTTGCCGTGGGCCTCGCGCACCGTGCTCTTGGAAGGCTTGACCCTGATGAGCCAGGTGCTGTCCTGCTGTAGCTCGTACTCGCTGGTTATGAATGCGTCGGTATCATTGCCTAACGTATCCGTGATTGCGATTACGAATGTGCTGTCAGCTCCTATCAGCAGGTTCCAAGGCACGGTGCGGAACCGTATGTTGGCGGTAGAGCCTATCTCGAATCCCGATATCTCAGGCGATGCCCTGTGAATCTCCGGGTCGATGGGTACAGGCGCGGGAATAATGTTTACAACCATAGGCTCCGACATAAAGAACGAATCGGAGTCGGAGAGAGCAATGTGGATTACATCGCCGGTGTTGCTCTCAAGGTTGGGCTTGAGCAGCAGCGCAATCTCCACGATCCAGGTGGAGTCTTTCTGCAGGGCGGGCTTGCCGGCCAGCTGTGCGTACTTGTATTCGGTGGTATCGGACTGGAGTATGCTCAGCTCGATTCCGGTGCGCTGTACAAGGTTCCAGGGTATGGTCTTGAACCTGACCTGTGCGGTCTGGCCCTCATCGACATTAAGGGTGTCAGGGGTGTAGGCCTCAAAATGCTTGAATTCTTTCTGAGGTGTGATGGGGTCTGGAAAAACAATCTCGGGCTTCTCATTCTGGCAGGATGTGACCGTTCCTGCTGCAAGCACCGCAAAAATAAGAGTCTTTAGTCCTCTCAAAAACAACGGTTTTCTCATAACGGCTGCGAATTAACTGATTTTTATTTATCCGGCCAAGTGAAATGAGCAACGATTTACCTATTTAAAATTTATACTGCTTTATATAGTGTGAGTATCGTTGAAATACTTTATATTTGTGAAAATTTTTAAGGTATTTGCAAAAGAGACTCAGAGTCCTCATTCTAACAGATTGTAAATGAAACGATTCATCAAGAATATTACCGAGTGGTACTTTACTAAAAAGGCAATTCCATATTGGTGTATCCTTATTTTGGATAGCTTCCTGGTACTTCTTTCCGGTTATATCGCTTTATTCCTTACAAGACAATCAGCCTTTTCGCATCCCGTAATCCTGAGAGCCAACACATGGGGCATTCTCATTAACGTGGTCATCTATGCGCTGGCGTTCAAGGTGTTCCATACCTACCACGGGATAGTCCGTTACTCTACGTTCCATGACCTTGTAAACATTACATCGGCCACACTCACGGCATCGATAGTATCGTACGGATTCTCCAAGATGTTCCGTTTCCAGGGCATCCAGAGCGTCATGCTGCCAAACTTCTACGGCGAGTTCATCATATTCATAAGCGTGACCATGGGTATGTTCATTATCCGTGTGCTCGTCAAGTTCATGTTCGAACTCTCCCGTACCGATAACCGCCGCTCCACCAATATATTTATATACGGAGTCCTGGAGGGTGGTATCAGCCTGGCCAAGAGTGTGTTCAACCAGGATGTAAAGCGTTACGCGCTCAAGGGATTCGTAAGCCCCAACGGTGATTTCGTGGGTCAGCGCCTGCTCGGCGTACGTGTCTATGCCGATGACAAGGACCTCATAGACGTGATGCGTGACGAGGATGTTAGCGTGCTCATGGTCAGCCCTATGCAGACCGACCACATACGTGAGGACCAGCATCTGCTCAACTCCCTGACCGATATAGGTATAAAGATCATGGTCATGTCACAGGCCGAGGAGTGGGACGGCAAGTCGCCCCTGAGCCACGAGCGTATGCGTGACGTGGAGATTGAGGACCTGCTCCCCCGTGAAAAGATTGAGGTCGATATGGACGCCATAGGCCAGAACCTGCGCCGCAAGAAGATACTCATAACCGGTGCCGCCGGCTCCATAGGCAGCGAGATGGTACACCAGATAGCCAAGTACAACCCGGCCGAGATGGTGCTCATAGACCAGGCCGAGACCCCCATGCATGACGTACGTCTCTATATGGCCGAGCGTTATCCCAAAATCAAGTGCCATACCATTGTGGGCAGCATAACCAACAAGTTCTTTATGGAGACCATATTCGAGAACCACAGGCCCGATTACGTGCTCCATGCCGCAGCCTACAAGCATGTGCCCATGATGGAGGACAATCCCGCCATGGCCGTGCAGAACAATATAGCCGGAACCCGTGTCATTGCAGACCTTGCGGTCAAGTACCGTACAGGCAAGTTCGTAATGATATCGACCGATAAGGCCGTGAACCCCACCAACGTGATGGGATGCTCCAAGCGTATATGTGAGATCTACTGCCAGTCGCTCAACCAGGCCATTGTGGATGGTAAGATTGAGGGCGTGACCCAGTTCGTGACCACAAGATTCGGTAACGTGCTCGGCTCCAACGGCAGCGTGATACCTCTGTTCCGCGAGCAGATAAAGAAAGGTGGTCCCGTGACCGTGACCGATCCCGAGATGGTACGTTACTTCATGCTCATACCTGAGGCCTGCAAGCTGGTCCTTGAGGCCGGTACCATGGGGCAGGGCGGTGAGATTTACGTGTTCGATATGGGTAAGCCAGTAAAGATAGTGAACCTGGCCAAGCGAATGATCAAGCTGAGCGGAGTCAAGAACGTGGATATAGTGTTCACCGGAGTGCGTGACGGCGAAAAACTCTATGAGGAGGTCCTCAACAACTCCGAGACCACCAAGCCTACCGTGCATCCCAAGATCATGATAGCCCAGGTGCGTGAGTATGACTACAATACCGCCGTTGAGAATGAGGAGCGACTGCTCAAGGCATCGTACTCGTTCGATGACATGGAGATTGTGCGGATTATGAAGGAGATTGTGCCGGAGTATAAGAGTCACTGCTCTAAGTACGAGGTACTTGATAAGTAATTGAGAATTGAGAATTTATGAGGAGCGTAATAATTACTGGAGGAGCTGGATTTATTGGGAGTCATGTTGTTCGCTTATTCGTAAACAAATACCCTGACTACAACATAATAAACCTGGATAAGCTTACTTATGCGGGTAATCTGGATAATCTGCGCGACATTGAGGGTAAGCCCAACTATAAGTTCGTAAAGATGGATATCTGCGACTTTGAGGGCGTGCTGGCCCTGATGAAGGCAGAGAAGGTTGACGGCATAATCCACCTTGCAGCCGAGAGCCACGTAGACCGCTCCATCAAGGATCCCTTTACATTCGCACAGACCAACGTGATGGGAACGCTCAGCCTCCTCCAGGCCGCCAAAACCTATTGGGAATCACTTCCTGAGGGCTTTGATGGCAAGCGCTTTTATCATATCAGCACTGACGAGGTCTACGGCGCCTTGGAGATGACAAATCCCGAGGGTATAGAGCCGCCGTTTACAACAAAGGCCAGCAGCGGTAGCCATCACCTGGCATACGGCAGCAAGTTCTTTACCGAGGACCTCAAGTACCAGCCGCACAGCCCGTACAGCGCCAGCAAGGCCAGCTCCGACCACTTTGTACGCGCATTCCACGATACCTACGGAATGCCTACCATTGTGACCAACTGCTCCAACAACTACGGCCCGTACCAGTTCCCCGAAAAACTTATACCACTCTTTATAAACAACATACGTCACCGCAAGCCGCTGCCTGTATACGGCAAGGGCGAGAACGTGCGTGACTGGCTTTTTGTTGAGGACCATGCCCGTGCAATAGACCTTATATTCCATAAGGGCACTATAGCCGAGACCTATAACATAGGCGGTTTTAATGAGTGGAAAAATATTGACATTATAAAAGTCCTTATAAATACCGTTGACCGCCTGCTTGGCCGTGCTCAGGGTGAGGATATGGATTTGATTACATATGTCACTGACCGTGCCGGCCACGACCTGCGTTATGCCATCGACTCAACCAAACTCCAGCGTGAGTTAGGGTGGGAGCCCAGTCTTCAGTTCGAGGAGGGTATAGAACGTACGGTTCGCTGGTACCTGGACCACCAGGCCTGGGTGGATAACGTAACCAGCGGCGAGTATCAGAAGTATTACGATTCAATGTACAAAAACAGATAAAAACTTTTACAAACTTTATTTATTCACCAATCAATCTTACTATGAGATTTTTAAAATTAGTTTCTTGTGTTTGCCTCTTCTCATTTGTAGCTGTCGCATGTAATGATGAGAAGGGAACTGATGGTCCCAAACCCTCCAGTAATGGGATAGTAAATGGAGAAAGCCAGTCATCGGCTTTCACTCTGACCTTTTATTCAACTTTCAATGGCCTTAACTTTTCGGAGCGTACCTACGGACGATTCGGCGCTTTCTTTGCAGAGAAGGGCTCCTTTGACCAGGATGCCGTCGATGCATGGGCTAACGGCGAAACCGTTCAGAACAGAGAATTCATGAAAGAGTCCACCCAGCTTTTGGCCGGTGACCGTATGAAACTGTTCCTTGAGGGTCTGGAGCCCGAGACTGAGTATGAGCTGTGCGCTTTCTTTGAAGCTGAGAGCGGACGCAGAATGGTCGGTAAGCCCCAGACGATAAGCACCAAGGCTTTCTCTGCAACCCTTGCCAACCCCGGAACCGATGAAGTCAAGTTCTTCAGCGCCATGCTTAACGGCGCTCTGTCGGGCATTGACTCTGTCGATACCAAGTACTGCTCAATGGGATTCATCCTCTCAGAGGATGCCGATCCTACGATTGAACACGGTACCGTTGTTGCTGACTACAAGAGCAGCGTATCAAACCGTGCGTTCTCAATCAAGGCCAAGAACCTTGACCCCAGCAAGGAGTATCACTACAGACCGTTCGTATATCTTAAGCCCAAGAACCGTTATTTCTACGGTGAGATCAAGGGCTTCTCAACACGTGATTTTGAGGAGACTGTCGTAGATATGGGCGGTGATTTGGAGTGGTCACGCTACATATTCGGTGCTGATTCTGACAGTGAGGAAGGCTACTATTACCGTTACGGTGAGGTAGAGCCTGTCAAGAGCGGTGTTCCTTATCTGATGCGTGAACCCGGTATGCCTTTTGACGGTACTGCCGAGACAAATATCAGCGGAACTGAATACGATCCCGTACGTCACAAAGTTGGCGGTGACTGGCGCATGCCTACTACTGCTGAGATGAAAGACCTGTTCGACAACTGTACTTACGAGCCTGTATACCACCAGGATGTATACAAGACCAAGCTGACTGCCAGGTCTATAAGGACCAATGGCAAGATTGTTCTCCCGCAGACAGGCTACTACTACAGCTATGGAGTAAATTCATCAAAGAACATGTTCAACTC
>CACZCX010000056.1 GCA_902779875.1 uncultured Bacteroidales bacterium
AATATAAGAGGTACACCGTAGAATATGCGGGGCTTTACCTCCTGCAGTGCGGCCTGTACGTTTGAGGGGATGGGAGGAAGACCCAGAACGGTAACATGCATACCCATGGTCATGGGGATAACCACGTCGCAGGTCAGACCAAAGCTGTGTGCGTGAGGCAGCAGGCTCAGATAGTTCTCGCGGGGGTAGAAGGGGAATCCCGGACGGATAGCCTGTACGTTGGCTGTATAGTTGCGGTAGGTGAGCATTACACCCTTGGGGTTGCCTGTTGAGCCCGATGTGTAGAGGATGGCGCAAACGTCATCGAGATCTGGGTCTGCAACCTGGAAATCCTCCGGTTTCATACCGGCAGGGTACTTCTGGGCCAGCAGCTTGGCACCATCGGCATAGAGTTCGCCTACGCCGTTACGGCTTGCCAGGACATCGCCTGTGGCACCGTCAATGACGCAGAGCACCTGAGGCATCTCGTCAAAGTTCATCTCATCGAACGTGCGCTTCTCGGTATAGAGAATCTTGCTGTCGGAGTGGTTTACCAGACGCTGTGTATCGGCGGGTGTGAATGCATTATAAAGATGTACGGCAACATAACCCTTGCTTACGGCTGCCATGAATACCGATGCACCCAGGGCAGAGCTTTTGGTGTTGATGCCGATCTTGTCACCGGGCTTGAGTCCGGCTTTCTTCCAGATTATATCAAGTGTGTCTATTCTTTCGGCCAGTCCGCAGTAAGTGATGGTTGACTTTCGGAAATCACTAAGTGCCGGACGGTCCCAGCAATCTTTCACTGCACCTTGAAACAGGCGGATGAAATTGTCAATATTCAACATATCGAAAAAGGTGTTTTTGGTTTGTATTTGTGACCGCTAAGTTATTTGATTATGTGCGTGTAGGGCGCATAAAACGGGTATTTGTGGCCAAATACTGCGTATAATTGGCGAATTGCCGAGCGGCTTAAGCCAATTGTAACATGACTGTGGCGAACTGATTTAAGGGCAGGTCCGATGCCCGATGGCTCAGAGGTTGAAATTGAACGAGTACCTGGTCTGGGTGGAACCGTCCTCGGCCTGGTATATGTAGAAAGCCTTGATCTCGGGATGTCTTGTGCAGAGCTCTTCGGCTCCTTCCATTCCCATGACCATCATGGAGGTGGCAACTGCGTCGGCGGTGGCGCAGTCAGAGGCAAATACCGTCACGGAGAGCAGGTTATGGCTTACCGGCTGGCAGGTGTGCGGGTCTATGGTGTGGGCGTATTTGCGGCCGTCCTTAATGTAGAAATTGCGGTAGTTGCCCGATGTGGCCATGGCTATGTTCGTGGCCTGTATCACGGTCTGAAGCTCACGGTTCGTGGAGAGGGAGTCATCGATGGGCTTGCTTATGCCTATGCTCCAGTCGTTGCCTTTGGGGTTGCGGCCGGAGAGCACAATCTCACCGCCTATCTCCACCATGTAGTTGTCAATACCCAGGCTGCGGAGTTTCATGGCTACCATATCACTGCCGAATCCCTTGGCTATGGCGCTGCAGTCGAGCATCATGCGGTCATCGGACTTGGTTATGAGACCGTTGTTCTCAGTGATCTTGCGGTATCCGGTTATCTCCAGTAGGCTGTCTATGGTTGACTGCTTTACGTTCTCGGCGTGTTTGAATCCGAATCCCCAGGCGTTGACTGCAGGGGCTACGGTTATGTCAAATGCTCCGTCGGTCCAGTCGGATATCTGCATGGCGCGGCGGAATACCTTTAGGAACATGGTATCGGTCACCTGGACCTGAAGGGAGTTGTTTACCTTTGATATGACCGAGTTCGTGTTGAACATGCTAAGGGCGTTGTCAACCTGCTGCAGGGTCTGCTCAATCTCGGGCTGGAGGTCACGGGTGTAGAGGTAGGTGATGTGGTAGGAGGTGCCGAACGTGGTGCCCTGGTTGGAGCGGTATTCAAGTTCTCCCTGCTCGCTCTGCTGCTTGCTCTGTGAGAGGATTATTACGGTTCCTACTGCCAGGAAGGCCAGGAATATGTATTGCCATTTTTTCATAGTGTGCTGCTTTTATGCTGCGGTGAGGTGTTCAATCAGGATCTTGGTGCCGATTCCTATCAGAATGAGTCCGCCTATGATCTCGACCGGGAAGTTGAACTTGCGGCAGGCGTAGGCGCCTATAAAGAATCCAGCTACGGAGAACAGGAATGAGCCTGCTGCGATGATGACAACAGGAAGGATTATGCTGCTCAGGGTGGTGTAGCCGGAACATCCGAACGTGAGTCCCACTGCCAGGGCATCGATGCTGGTGGCTATGGCCATGGTTACGGTGGTGGATAACCTGGAGGGGTCGAATGACTTCTCGTCTTCATCGGTCTTAAATCCGCCGCGTATCATGTTTCCGCCCAGGAACAGGAGCAGGCCGAACGCGATCCAGTGGTCCCAGCGCTCTATCACGCCGCTGAAACGGCTCATGCCGGCCCAGCCTATCATGGGCATGAGGCCCTGGAAAAGTCCGAACATGAGGGCTGTTATGAGTATGGTCTTGACAACCACTCGGCGCTGTATGAGGCCGCTGGTTATCGATACGGTAAAGCAGTCCATGGCTAGCGCTACGGACAGGAGTATCAGGTCTAGTATGCTCATTACTTGATTTCCTTCTCTATTTTGTAGTCGTTGCGGTTCTGTGAGCTGCGGCTTACGAGCTCAGCCAGGAAACCGACCAGGAACATCAGGGTACCCATGATCATACCGGTCTGGGCAACGTAGAAATAGGGGTTGTCGGTGATGAGACGTGCGGGAACGCCGTGCGACAGGCAGAGCAGCTTGTTGATTGCTATCACGAGGATGGCAATGAAGCAGAGCACGAACATGGCTGAGCCCCAGAGACCGAAGAAATGCATGGGCTGCTTGCCGAACCTGTTCAGGAACCAGAGCGTCATGAGGTCCAGATAGCCGTTCACGAAACGGTCCAGGCCGAACTTGGTCTTGCCGTACTTGCGTGCCTGGTGGTGAACTACCTTCTCGCCGATCTTGCCGAATCCGGCGTTCTTGGCCAGGAAGGGGATGTATCGGTGCATCTCACCGTAGACCTCTATGTTCTTGACCACCTCCTTGCGGTAGGCCTTGAGTCCGCAGTTCATGTCATGCAGGCTGATGCCGGTGACCTTGCGTGCGGTCCAGTTGTATATCTTGGAGGGGATGTTCTTGCTGAGCTTGCCGTCGTAACGCTTTTTCTTCCAGCCCGATACCAGGTCGAATCCGTCCTCGCGTATCATACGTACCATCTCGGGAACCTCCTCGGGGCTGTCCTGCAGGTCGGCGTCCATGGTTACCACGATATCGCCCTGAGCCATATCGAAACCGCAGAAAAGGGCGGGGGACTTGCCGTAGTTGCGACGGAACTTGATGCCCTTTACTATGTCGGGGTTATCGGCCTTAAGACCTTCAATTATCTTCCAGGAGTCATCGGTACTGCCGTCATCCACAAAGATCACCTCGTAACTGAATTTGTTCTGATTCATTACGCGTCCTATCCACGCGAAGAGTTCGGGAATTGACTCTGCCTCGTTGAGCAGCGGTACAATGATTGAAATATCCATGTTATTTAAGTCTTATTCGTTTAGCGGTTATGATCGCGATGATCAGTGAAAGTATGTTGCCCCACATGAGCGAGGACTGGATAAGATACTTGGTCTTGCCCGATGCCGGGAGCTGGCAGAACCATGTCAGGCTCTGGTTTATCATATCCATTGACTGCTTGTATTGCTCAATCTGCGCGGGGTCGGTGAGTTGCTGTGCTGCGGCGTCCTGTGCGCTCATGACAACGCTGAGGTTCTCCATGAGGGCCTGTGCAAGCTCGCCGTGGTCCAGGAAACGCAGGTAGAGGTAGGCGGCCATGCAGGAGAGGGCGGTGGCGAACAGGAATGTCAGGATGGAGAGCATCCATGAAACCGGAAACGGGAAGAACGGAATGTTGGTGCTGTCGCGGTAACGCCTTATCAGGTACCAGGCGAATACGGGGATGCCGAGCATCATGGGCAGTGCCAGCAGTGTCAGGCCGGCGTGCTTGACGGCGAGGGCCAGCAGCAGGTAGAATACAATCAGGTAAACGCCCAGGGCTGTTCCCAGATTCATGGCTACCTGGAGCACGTTTATCCTTATTATCTTATTCTCTTTTCTTTCGTCCATTTCCATACTAATGCGCAAATTTAGCATTTTATTTTGGTTTATATCGTCCTAATGCCGTATCTTTGCATCGGGTAAGTCCTACACGGCCAGCTCCCTTCTAACCCTCCAGGGCTTGACGGCAGCAAAGGTACGTCGGTTGTAGCGGCGCGATGTGGGTCGCTTACCCATCCCACACAAAAATAGGTCGCCTGACGGCGGCCTATTTTCGTATGTGATGGGTGATACCCACCTCTTTTTAGTTTCCTAACGGAAACGGGGCGGCCTCCGGCCGCTCTCGTTCGCATACTCACTTCGCTCCAATACGTAAAAACTGTAACATTAGGAACCGTCCCTAATGTTGCAGTTTTAGCCTAGGAGGACGTCGAGGAGCATCATTAGGGTGAATCCTAGGGCGAATCCGATCGTACCTACGTTGGAGTGGTCGCCTTCGGAGGCCTCGGGTATGAGTTCCTCGACTACTACGTAGAGCATGGCGCCGGCTGCGAATGTGAGCATGAACGGCATGATGGGCGTAAATACCGATGCCAGCAGAATTACCAGAAGTCCGCCGATGGGCTCGACGATACCGCTCAGGGCACCTATCCAGAATGATTTGAGACGGCTGTTGCCGGCAGAACGCAGAGGCATGGAGATAATCGCGCCCTCAGGAATGTTCTGGATGGCAATACCCAGCGCAAGCGCCAATGCGGCCGTGCTTGTCATGTTTACGCCGCTGCTCATAGCTCCGGCCAGGCCTACACCCACAGCCATACCTTCAGGGAAGTTGTGAATCGTAACGGCCAGTGCCAGCATCGCGGTCTTGGAAAGATGGCTCCTGGGACCTTCGGCCTTACCTGTCGCATGCAGGTGAGGGGTTATGTAGTCAATCAGTAGCAGGAACGCAAAACCGGCCAGCAGACCTATCGTGGAGGGCTTTATTCCGCCCATCTCCATTCCGGGGACAATCAGTGACCAGAACGATGCGGCCACCATTACGCCCGATGCAAATCCCAGCAGTATTTTCTGAAGCAGGACTGGCATCTCCTTGCGCATAAAGAACACGAACGCTGAACCCAGCGCAGTTCCCAGAAACGGGATCAGAAGTATGATCAGTATATTCTTCATATCTTTGTCCTTTAATTCGTATGCAAATTTACTGAAATGTTTCAACACATAATAGACCAGGCCATGGGAGGGCTTACAAAATGAGGAAAAACTGGATCGACAATCTGCGCTGGACCACAGTCCTGCTGGTATTGTTTTATCATGTGATCTATTTCTACAACAACAAGGGCGTGTTCGGAGGAATAGGGGGCTTTGGCGAGTTCCCTGAGGTCCAGCAGTATCAGGACATCATTATGTATATGGTGTATCCCTGGTTCATGCCGTTGCTGTTCCTTCTGGCCGGTGTGAGCGCCCGATATTCACTGCAGCGTACATCGGGCCGCGAGTGGCTGCGTTCCCGTACGCGTAAACTGCTTGTGCCCGCTACCATCGGCCTTTTTGTGTTCCATTGGATGGTGGGCTATTTCAACACGGTTACCGCAGCCGAGATAGTATTCAACGATATGCCCGCCGTGGCCAAATACATGATATTCGCGGTTTCAGGCACGGGCCCGCTTTGGTTCGCGCAGGACCTGTGGCTGTTCTCACTCATATTCCTGCTGGTTCGTAAGCTCGACGGAAAGGACAGGCTGTGGACCCTTTGCGGAAAGAGCGGAATCATTGTGATAGTATTGCTTGGCCTGCTTTTCTGGGCCGCTGAGCACACATTGATAATGAACCCGCGTGAAGATTCTGCCGATGGCTTGCTCAACCTTTACAAACCGGTGTTTTACTTCACTGTATTCCTGATGGGATACTTTGTGTTCTCGCACGATGAGGTGCAGGATAAGGTGCGCAAGGCCTGGATTCCGCTGATGGCCTGCGCTGTGGTAGCCGGCATCATACTGATCGTGACGACTTGGGGGGAGAACAATACATCGCCGGAGTATCTTTGCAGTCCGATGAACTGTCTGTACGGATGGCTCATGTGTCTTGCCATGATGGGCTGGTTCGCCGCACGGTTTGACTGCACAAACGCATTCTCGCAGTACATGACACGCAGCAGCTACGGTCTCTATATAGTTCACTATATGGTTGTTGCGGCTCTTGGCTATCAGATGAAGGTCCATACTCAGCTGCCGCCTCTGGCAATGTACATAATCCTTACCGTCGCGGTATTTGCACTATCTCCCGCAATTTACGAGGTACTGCACAGGATTCCGTTCATCCGCTGGTGCGTATTCGGCGAGAAAAAACGTTGAATCCTTGCCGATATCGGCAAAAATTGATAGTTTTGTCTCGGACATCGGCCCAGATTCTTGCCGATAGTGTGAGATTATGGATTATATTTCTGTTACTGAATATGCCCGGAAATATGGTGTTTCGGAGCGTACCGCGCGCAATTATTGTGAAAGCGGTAAGATAGGCGGTGCGTTCCTTACTGGCAAGACCTGGAATATACCCGGAGATGCGGGATTGCCGGGTCGGAAAGCGTATGGGAACAGAGAATTTCCTTTGCTCAGGATCCTGAAAGAACAGAAGGATATGGGACTCAAAGGGAGCATCTATCACCGCACACAGATAGATCTGACCTACAATTCCAATCATATTGAGGGAAGCCGTCTCACACATGACCAGACGCGTTTTATCTTTGAGACAAATACTATCGGAATAACCGGTGATTCGGTCAATGTTGATGATATCGTTGAGACTCTGAACCATTTCAGGTGCATTGATTACATCATTGACAATGCGTCTGAGAGGCTCACAGAGGGCTTTATCAAGCACCTGCACCTGCTTTTGAAATCGGGTACGACTGACAGCAACAAGGATTGGTTCGCGGTTGGTGACTACAAACGTTTGGCTAATGAGGTGGGAGGAAACGATACCTGCCCCCCCAAGGACGTCCATCGGGAGATTAAGAATCTGTTATCGGACTATAATTATGTAAAGAAAAAGACTTTTGAAGATATTTTGGACTTTCATGTACGTTTTGAGCGTATTCATCCGTTTCAGGATGGTAACGGAAGAGTGGGCCGATTAGTGATGTTCAAGGAGTGTCTGGCCAACGGAATAGTTCCTTTTATCATTACCGATGAACTCAAGATGTTCTACTATCG
>CACZCX010000057.1 GCA_902779875.1 uncultured Bacteroidales bacterium
ACAGGCGGTGCCGCCATCCCCTCCGAGGTCGAGTCACTGCTCGTATACAAGCTGCAGCTCCCCTTCATAACCGGATACGGCCTTACCGAGCTCGCTCCTATCGTGTCATACGGCAAGCTGGGCAAGTATATCCCCAAGTCATGCGGCGAGTATCTGCCTGACATCATGGAGGTCAAGATTGACTCTCCCGATCCCGAGAATATACCCGGCGAGCTGCTTGTCAAGGGTGACCAGGTATTCAAGGGCTACTACAAGAACCAGGAGGCTACCGACCAGGTACTCCAGGACGGCTGGTTCCGCACAGGCGATATGGGTACCATCGACAAGAACCGCAACGTATTCCTGCTGGGCCGCAGCAAGAACATGATCCTGGCAGGCAACGGACAGAACGTATACCCTGAGGAGATTGAGGTGATCCTGAACGAGCTCCCCTACGTAGCTGAGTCAATCGTGTTGCAGCGTGAGAGCCGCATCATAGCCCTGATCGTGCCCAACATGGATGCACTTGACAAGGCCGGACTTAACGCCGATGCCCTCGAGGCCGTCATGAAGCAGAACATAGTTCTCCTCAACTCAAAGCTCCCCGCCTACTCCACAGTCAACGGTTACGAGCTCCGCTTTGAGCCGTTCGCCAAGACCCCCAAGGGAAGCATCCGCCGCTTCATGTACAAATAATGACGGAAAACACACTAAAATAATTATTGAGGAAAGCGGCCCGGATTTATTTCCGGGCCGTTTTTTTATCTTTCAGTTGAATAATAATTTGCTATATTTGCCCAAACAACCAAACGTTATGAGAACAAAGACTCTTCTTTTGTTTGCCGCAGTTCTAACATTGTTCAGCAACACTGCAAGCTCACAGTTCAATGTCCGGTACCGACCCACCGATGTAGTGACATGGAGCGACTCCGTCCGCCTAACCTGGAAGAATTTCCGTGTATCCACATCCGATGAAATAGGAGCCAAATCGATAACCCACGTCATTCTCGATGTCATTCCATTCGAACGCAAAGAGGGTAACACCGTCTTTTCAGACCGCATAGCAACCGTCAACCTGGTCAGGTCAAAAAGTCCCTATGACCCCATCAAGTGCGATAAGTGGGACCTCAGGTACAGTCAGCTCATATTTGACATAGCTGAACTCTCGTTAAGGGACGTCCTAACAGAAGACCAGACAAACCCCTCGACCGAGTACAGGTATGATACGAATTTCGACCGGCTCTACAACGCAAGACTCAATGCCCTGAAGCTCTGTACAGCCGACGGCCAGGATTCAGCCGCATTCTTGTCCTTGGAGAAAGAGGTCCATGATAGGCTTGCCGCCACTCCCAAGCACTCAATCTACAGTTACCTAAACAATAACTTTATTGACAGTATCACAAACGCATCATCAGTACTTGACTTTCATATTGGTTATGCCAATGCCAACGTACTGGGGTCTCACAGAAGCGATTTCAAATCATTTCACGGCATGAATTGGGGATTCTCGCTCCATCGTAAAAAGTTCAGGTATGACCTGGACTGGGAAATGTATGAGGGCAAGTTTCTAAAAGAGTCATTATGGTATGATCCTGAATTGGATTACACCTGGACCGCCAACGAAAAAGTCATGATGTTAGTTATAAAGTGTGGATTGGGTTACTCCTTCCTGACAGCCAACCACCGTTTCCGCATAACGCCCAACGCAGGATTCTCATTCTCCGACCTTAGTCAAAGTTTCACTCCCCAGAATGAGGCCCCCAAAACCAACAAAGAAAAATCCAGCAGTCTGCCCGGTGGTGCAGGAGGTTATTGTGGTGTAGATTTTGACTGGATAATCCGTCAGCATGTAACGCCCATGGATATGTACGCCCACACCCTCCGTTTCAAGGTGTTCGGGCTTTACAACGGACACCCGCTCCTGAATGGTCCCTGGACCCTGAATCTTGGTCTATCTTATGTATTAACCGACAAAACACTGTTCAGAACAAGATGAAAAAAAGTACCTCACATATTGTCAGGCTGCTATCCTTTGCCTTGCTTGCCCTGACCGCCTCCGTTTGCCAAGCCCAGTTGCCCCAGCTCAAACCTATCAGACCCTGGAGCCCCACCCCCGTCAGTCCCGATGAACTGCAGGTACTTCACGTCTCTGACACCACCTGGCACGGCAGTGAGTATGACATCCTTATGAATGTCTCAGAGGAGAATATGAGGGTCGGAAACACCGCCTTCACCTATACCCATTTCAAGTCAGGCATAGACCTTACCTCATCCTGGTATGATCCCGATAAGGCCGATGAATGGATATTCCGTTACAACCAGCTCTTGTTTGACATCTACGAGATCAGTGTCATCCAGCTTGAGAACGCATACAACCAAGCCCTCTCAAAAGATGATCAGGACGACATCAGACGAAAGAACACCCTGGACTACCTGACACGACGGCAAGACCTCATTTCCGAGACCGTATACGGCACGGACACCGCACAGATAGCCCGTTGGGAACGCTACGTAAAACGTGAGCTCGAGATGTTCCCGAGAACCGCCCCCCGCGCACCCCGATTTGACTACGAGAATTTTGTGGGATATTACCTTGGAACAAACTACATGGCCCCTCTTGGCTCAGCTAGTCAAGCCCACACCCATCGGCTGAACGGCAGTGCGGGACTTGAGATAGGAATCAAGAACTACTATATTGACCTGTCAGTATCCGGAGGAGGATATTACAACCTTCTCAAATCGGGTTACTTTAAGAGCACCAACGGCACAAGCTGGGAGAAGGATGGAAAAATAAACAGATTGGATGCCACACTGAACCTGGGTTACACCGTACTTTGCAAACAGTACTATATGGTCACCCCGTTCGCCGGAATAGGTCATTGGCACTACGAATACTTCAGGCCCAACGAAAGTTCTTCCTCCAGTGTACTGAACGGGACACTCTTCAATCTGGGATGCGACGCCAACTGGATACTGTTCAACGACCACAGGCCCATGAATACCTTTGGATTCTCCGGTCTGTTATACCTCAAGCTCCGCACATATCTCCAATATGACGCCAAGGCGACTGCCAGCGCCCAAGGAATATGGTCACTCAATGCCGGCCTCACCATGGGAGTCTGGCTGCACTTTCCCAAAAGATTCAACAACAGGTAAGCCCGTCATCTCTGAGGCAACAGCCTGTCTAGGTTAACTGAGTCAAGCAAGGCCTTGTACCTCTGTTCGTATTCCAGGATGACAGCCGTATCACGTCCGTATCGGCTGTCTTTCTGAAACTTGAATGAAGGAATGGAATCATAGATCAGATCAAAATAATCTAAGGCCATAACACCTAAGTAATTCTTAGTTTCAGTTTCCTCCGGCAATAATCCAAGGTCTATAAAATCCTCTGACCTTAACTCATACTCTTCCATATCAAACAGTACCCTGAGGTAACGCAGTGTCCATTCATCACAATGATCAGGATCATACCACGAGAGGAGTCTGTTTACACAAGCGGTCCTGACTTCACCTTTGAACGGCCATTTCCTGTTGCCGCGGATTCTTCCTGTTTCCCTATAAGTCATAACCACTCTTGCATACTCCTCCAGGCTGTCAGGAAGATGACGGACACTCAAATCATCCCAGGACAAAGGCTCACTAGCACTCCACTGCTTGAGTCTGAGTTCCTCATAATCCTGTCCCTGTACGGACGTAACGGCCGACAGTACGGTCATCAGCCCTATCATTATGATCAACGACTTTCTCATAGCCTTTTATTTATCCAAGTATCAATATTGAACGATATGCTCAAACCTACAGAATAACCGGTCCCGATGCCTAACAGCTGTGTCCGTGCACCGTATAGTTGGAATCGGGCTTTCTGTTCACGATAGACCCTGTTATAGTTCCACAACGATTCCGAATCACTTATACCGGCACTTAAAGACCGACCCAATTTCCAGTCGAGATTGAGTCCCAGACGGTAATACTGTCCGTACAGGTCGCTATAGGCATATTTCTCCGCGTTATTGGGGTCAGGCAAGTTTGTCTTCTGGCTTAACGACATATAACCGGCTCCGGCAAATGGGGCAAGAGAAATATATGGACGGTCCAGGACTCTATATCCTATATTGAGCGACAGGCGTGCGGCAGTCACCTTCCTTCCTTCACGCCATTGGTAATCCAACTTGGAATCATAATGGAACGGTGCATACGGCACATGACCCACATCGGCACCGGCCAAAATGAACTGCAGACTCAAATTATTGTAGTTGTAGCCCATGCCCATCTGCAAACCGGGCGATGTTATCAGTTCACCGGGTAATCCGTCAATAAAATGCTCGTAAAAGAGTCCAAATATCAAGGAGTAACCGTGCCCGCAATTGACAGGACCGGCCTTGTATATGGGATTGGGCTCAAGGGAATCCAGAATGGCAGCGTACCTCTCCTCATACTGTCTAATGACTGACGTATCACGACCGTAACTGCTCTCCATACGAAAAGTGCGTAGACCGGCTTCCTCTATATCTCTGAAATAGTCCGACACTGCCCTGTCACCCGGGTTCAGGATGTCAACCGCTGTAAACTGCCGTCTTACTGCCTCAACAATATCGAACTGAACCTGGCTGTAACGCAGACTCCAGCTGTCACAACGGTTTACATCATAGCGGTTCCTGCTCTTGAGCGTATATGTAAATGACATACCCTCATAGTACTTGAAATTGCCCTCCTCACGCCTTACAAATCTGACGCGTGTCATAGGATTTACAGTAATTGCGGGATCGGGTTCCTGCTCATCAAGATAATCTAAGTAATTCCTGTTGATTAATCTCCTGCCCACAGGTTGCACTTTAGGCACCATGGGCGCATAATACGGAATGACAAGCGAATCAGGCACAGGATACACTCTGTATGTCGCTTCTTTCTCAGTATAATAAAGGGTAAAATCCGACCATTCGAGCTTGCCGTCTTCCCAGTATATTGTATCGGAGACTAAAGCATCACGGGCATCTGCGCCGGCGGCACTCAGGCAGGCAGACAGCATCAACAAGGTTATTATCGGATAAGGTTTGTTCATAGTGCAAACAATAAATCGGTCTCTGCATGTTGTATATGACCTGTCATACAAAGTTAAAAGTGGGACCGATACACGCGGGAATCAGGGTGCGGGGGTGAGGATGGAACTGAGGATGCTGATGGCGTTCTCCACGTCGGGAACCTGGGTGATGAGCATGCTGCGACGGCCTGACTCATCCTCACGCAGACGGCATGTCAAGGGGTTCTGGCCGGCATAGGCCAGCAGGGCTCCGAATGCGTTGCTCTGATAATAGGGGCTGTCGGGGTTGCTTATAAAGAACAGGCTCATGCGGCCGGCCTTGAGATAGATCTTTTCAATACCCAGTTCACGGCCGATGCGGCGCATGGTGACAAGACGGATGAGCTCGAGAGCCTGCTTGGGAATCTTTCCGAACCTATCCTCCAAGCGTTCACGGAACCGCATGATATCGGTCTCACGCTCCATGCTGTCAAGCTCGCGGTAGAGCAGTATGCGCTCGCTTCCGTCGGGCACGAATGAATCGGGGAAACAGAGGTCCATGTCAGTCTCGACCGTGCACTCGTCGACATAACGGGAGGCATCGGCCACGGCGGTGCTCCCCTGCTCCGGCTCCTGCTCCTTGAACAGATCCTGGAACTCGTCATTCTTAAGCTCGCGAACGGCCTCCTTGAGAATCTTCTGATAGGTCTCGTAGCCCAGGTCGGCTATGAATCCGCTCTGCTCGGCTCCCAGCAGGTTTCCGGCACCGCGTATGTCAAGGTCCTGAAGTGCCAGCTGGATACCGCTGCCCAGTTCGCTGAAGCTCTCGATAGCCTGCAGCCTGCGGCGTGACTCGTCCGACAGGGCCGACAGAGGCGGTGCAAGCAGGTAGCAGAAAGCCTTGCGGTTGCTGCGTCCCACACGTCCGCGCATCTGGTGCAAATCGCTCAGGCCAAAGTTCTGGGCCGAGTTGACGATTATGGTGTTGGCGTTGGGGATATCTATTCCGTTCTCTATGATGGAGGTGGCTACGAGTACGTCGTAGTCATAGTTTATGAATCCTGTGAGAATCTTTTCCAGTTCATCGGGGTCCATCTGTCCATGGCCGATGGCCACGCGGGCATCGGGCACCTCACGCTCCACGATAGCCTGCAGGTCGGCCAGCGACGATATGCGGTTGCTCACAATGAACAGCTGGCCGTTACGGCTCATCTCAAAGTTCACGGCCTCACGTATGATATCGGGACTGAACACATGGAGTTCGGTCTGGATAGGATAACGGTTGGGCGGCGGAGTCTGAATGACCGAGAGGTCACGGGCTCCCATGAGCGAGAACTGCAGGGTACGCGGTATGGGTGTGGCGGTCATGGTGAGCACATCCACGTTGGCACGCATCTGCTTGAGCTTTTCCTTGACCGATACGCCGAACTTCTGCTCCTCATCAATTATGAGCAGGCCCAGGTCCTTGAACTTGACCTGCTTGCCTATGCTGCAGGGGAAATCCTTCAGGCGGTCACGGAAGGTCTGGTAGTGCTGGAAAGCCAGTATGGTGGTAGGCACGAGCACGGCCACCTGCTTGTTATCGGCCACGGCCTTGAAGGCGGCGCGTATGGCTACCTCGGTCTTGCCGAATCCCACGTCACCGCATATGAGACGGTCCATGGGACGGCTGCTCTCCATATCCTGCTTTATGTCCTGGGTAGCCTTGAGCTGGTCCGGGGTGTCCTCATAGATAAAGCTGGCCTCCAGTTCGTTCTGTAGGTATGAGTCGGGGCTGTAGGCGAATCCCTTCTCCTCAAGACGTTTGGCGTAGAGCTTTATAAGGTCACGGGCTATGTCCTTGATCTTGCCTTTGGTACGCTCCTTGAGGTTCTCCCAGGCACCAGTACCCAGTTTGTTTATATGCGGCTCCTCACCCTCCTTGCCCTTGTACTTGGAGACCTTGTGCAGGGCGTGGATGGATACAAACACCACATCATCATTCCTGTAAATGATCTTGATCTTCTCCTGATAACCGCCGCCCTGAGGCACGCGTACCAGTCCGCCGAACCTGCCTACTCCATGGTCCATATGAACCACATAGTCACCAATCTGGAACTCCTGGAGCTCCTTGAGGGTGAGCGCCACCTTTCCGTTACGGGCACGCTCGCTCCTGAGGTTGTACTTGTGGTAGCGGTCAAATATCTGATGATCAGTAAAGAAGCAGCACTTAAGGATGCCGTCGGCAAATCCCTCATGCAGTGTCTTGCCTATTGTCTCAAACTGTATGTTCTCGCCGCGCTCTGTAAAAATGTCGTGCAGGCGCTCACCCTGCTTGGGGTTATCGGTCAGGATATAGAGTTTGTAACCCTGCAGCATGTAGTCGGTCAGGGTCTTGGATACAAGTTCAAAATTCTTGTGGAACAGGGGCTGCGGCGTGGTATCGAATGTAATCGTAGCCGATGCCACACCGGTGGGTTTGTTTCCGAATTCTACTACGCGGAAACCGGTGGTCTTGTGCAGAAAATCCTCAGCCGTAAGCAGGTGCGGCATCTCAACAGGCTCGGCATTATCGGTTGCGGCGGCAGTGACCTGACGCATGCGGGCGGCCATGCTCTCCTGATCGGCCACCTCACGGCTTACAGTGGTCATGCGGTCAGCGGTCAGCAGCAAGTCCTTGACAGCCAGCACGGTATCGGCCGGCAGGAAATCCATTAGCGATACCTGTGCGCCCTCAACCTTGTCCATATCGGGCACAACCACCACGCTCTCCTTTTTATCGGTTGAGAGCTGTGTATCGACCGAGAACTGGCGGATGCTGTCTATGTCATCGCCAAAGAAATCAAGTCTGTAGGGGTATTCCGATGAGAACGAGAATACATCCAGAATGCTGCCGCGCAGGGCAAACTGACCGGGTTCGTA
>CACZCX010000058.1 GCA_902779875.1 uncultured Bacteroidales bacterium
GCCTCATTGGCCTGAGCTATACCCAGAAAGAGGTGGTTGAATATCTTAATCTGATACCATGTGGTAGGCTCCTGCTCAAAGCGGCTGTTCACAGGGCCTGCCTCACCCTCCTCACCCTCGAATGAGATGAGTTTGTTTGAGTTAAGCTCGATAATGAATGAGAATGATGATGAGAGCGGCTGCCAGTGGCTGTAAACGCCGTTCACGAGTGAGAGTGCGCTGGCGTCGTCATCTACAACATTCTCGTTTGTTACCTGATTGTTTATACCGTCTTCGTCTTCTGAGCATGATATCAGACCGAATGAAAGTATTGCTGACAGGGCAGCACTAAAGATCAAATTCACTCTTCCATGGTTGGAATAATTAGCAATGTTTTTCTTTTCCATAGTTTGATGTTATTTAAATGGTTTGTAATAATCAGAATGAAATGTTTGTTCCAAACAGAATAGTACGGGCCGATGGGTACGCGCCGGTATCCGTGCCGCTGCTCACCTCAGGATCGTAACCCTTGTAACCGGTAAACGTGAGCAGGTTCTGTCCGGTCACATAGACACGGGCGTTCACGGGGAAATCCCTTGAGAAAGGTATCCTGTAGCCGATGGTCACGTTACGCAGCTTGAGGTATGAGGCATCCTCCACATAACGGCTGTCTATGTATGAGAACGGTCTGGGGTTCGATGCCAGCGGCAGAGTGTTTCCTCCGCGCTCCTGCGTCCATGAGTCACGTACGGTGGAGAGCACGTTGTAGGAATCACCGGTGAGTTCCAGGCGGCGTCCCAACGCGTTGTATACGCGGTTGCCGTAGTTGCCTGAGAATGAAGCCGACAGATCGAACCTGCGCCATGTGTACTGTGTCGAGAATCCGTAGATGAACTTGGGCTGTGTGCTTCCCAGTATCTGACGGTCATTGCCGTCAATGCGGTGGTTGCCATCGGTATCCGCATACTTCACGTCACCGGCCTTGGGAGTGAGTCCGTTCACGGTAGGCAGTTTGGTCACATCCTCATCGGCCTGTACTATACCGTCAAATACCAGTCCGTAGAATGAGCCCAGAGCCTCGCCGCGACGCAGTATCTGCTGGTTGTCGCTGCCCTGGATCACGTTGTCGGTAGCGCCCATATCGCTTATCACGTTCTTGTTATAGGCTATATTGGCCGATACGCTCCATGACTTGCGCTTGCGGTTAATCAGGTTGACATCGACAGAGAACTCTGCACCCTTGTTAATCACGTTACCTACGTTCTGCAACTGAGTGGTCACGGCGGCCGAGAAGCCGAGCGGAACCACGAGCAGCAGGTCACTGGTCTTCTTGTAATAGACATCGGTCACAATATTGACCTTGTTATGCCACAAGCCCAAGTCAACACCGACATTGTAACTGGCAGTGGTCTCCCACTTGAGGTTGTCATTGGCTGCGTTTTTCTTGGCGTAACTGCTGCTGCCTCCGTAGGAGCCGGTGGAGTATGAGGTGGTGAATGCGTAGTCGCTGATCTCCTGGTTACCTACCAGACCGGCCGATGCACGCACCTTGAGATAATCTATATCCGAATTCTGGATCAGGAAAGGCTCCTTCTCCACGTTCCATGACAGTCCCAGTGATGGGAAATAACCCCAGCGGTGATGCTTGGCAAAACGGCTGCTGTTATCGGCACGGAAGGTGGCGGTGGCATTGTATCGGTCCAGAAGCGAGTAGTTCAGACGTGCCAGAACCGAGTTGAGCGAGGCATCGCTGATGCTTGTTCGGGGAGTGTAGATGTTGGCTCCGTCACCCAGGTTGTACTGTTTGAGCGACTCGTTGGTAAAGTGGTCGGTACGTATGGATGATGAGACCGATGTCTGAGTCTGACGTGTGAATCCCACCAGGGCATCCAGGCTGTTCCTGTCATTCAGGTCGACGGCATAGCTTGCGGTATACTCCTGCTGCCATACATCGGTCTGACGGTTACCCGTGCCACCGACACCCTGGGTGGCCAGACCGAGTGAAGTGTACGCACCCGAGAAATACTCCTGAGTGAGTTTCTCACTGTTCAGTCCGACTGAAGCCTTGAGTGTAAGGCCACCCAGACGGTAGCTGGCCCAGATATTACTCAAAAGATAGTTGTTTATGTTGTCGGCCACGCTCTCGTTAAGGTCATAGACCGGGTTGGCGGAGTGGTCACCGATGGCGAAATAGGCATACTCGTAGGGGTTCTTGAAGAAATATGAACCGTCCTCGTTATAGACCGGGATCACCGGCGGTAGAAGCAGGGCATACACAAAGCTGTTGGTTATGCCTGCAGAGTAAGGTGACGAGTTGAACACCTGGCCCTCGGTGGTTGTCAGGCCGCTCTGCTTGGAGCGTCCGTATGTCACGTTAAAACCAAAGTTGAGTCCTTTCTTAAGCTCCCACTCCGTGTTCACATGGAAATTGTAACGCTGGAATCCGGAGTTCAGTATTATACCGTCCTGGTCAGTGTAGTTGGCTGAGAAGGCATAGCGGTTCTTCTGGGTTCCGCCGTTTATGCTCAGCTCATGGGTCTGCTGGATGGCGTCACGTGTCACCGCATCCTGCCAGTCGGTGCCGCGGCCCAGGGCAGCTATCTCAGCATCGGTATAACCGCCCTTGTTGCCAAAGTAATCCTTCTGCAGTCTGGCCCACTCGCTGGCGCCGAGCAGATCCAGTTTCCTGGCTATACGGCTCACGCCAATGCTGTAACCGTAACTTATATTACTGTTCTCCTGGCCAAGGCTGCCCTTCTTGGTGGTGATAAGAATCACGCCGTTTGCTCCGCGTGAGCCGTAGATGGCAGTGGCCGATACGTCCTTGAGCACCTCGATGCTCTCAATATCACTGGGGTTGATTGTGGCAAGCGGGTTGAGTGAGCCCTCTATGGCTCCCAAGCCCGTGCTGCTGTTTGCAGCATCCTTGTAATAGATGAATCCGTCAACCACATACAGAGGCTCGTTCGATGCGTTCACCGAGTTGCCGCCACGTATGCGCAGCTGGCTCTCGGCACCGGGTTGACCGCTGCTTGCGGTAACGTTAAGGCCCGATATAAGACCGCTCAATGCCCCGTCAATTGTTGACTGGCGTGTGTTTTCCAGGACATCGGCCTTGACAGTGGTAACGCTACCGGTGAGCTGTGTGCGTTTCTGTGTGCCGTAACCTATGATCACTACCTCGGAGAGGGTGTTGACGTCCTCGGAGAGTTCAATGTCAATGGGTTCTGAATCGTCATAGACATCAATCTCCTGAGTGCGGTAACCGATAAAATCAATCACAAGCGTAAGGGGGAGTTTCTCTTTGGTATTAAGGGTAAAGTTACCATCCAGGTCCGTCACGGCACCGGAGCCTTTGACCGACTTGAGCACCACCTGTGCTCCTGTCAGGGGCTCGGCTGTGGCGGCATCGGTCACGCGACCGTTCAGAACCACCTGGGCTGAAGCCTGGAAGCCGACTGCAAATGTCAGAATGAGTGTCAGTATTGTTGTTTTCATAAGTACAGTATCCTCCTAAGGGACGGTGTTTTTCTACCCCGCTCCGTTGTTAAGTGTTAATCAAATATGCAAGCTAAAGTATTAGTTCTGTGCGAGTTCCTTGTTCAATATACGCTGCAGCTGCGCAGTCAGTTCATTTTGGGGCAATGTAAGGAGTCCGTAGCGGTGGAGCTCACCTGTCGCATTAGTCAGCACCCAGCTCACAAAGTCGTTGACGGTGCGGTCGGTGATATCATATGAGAATCCCACGGTACCTACAGGGATCTCTGCATATTCCTGCTCCTCCAGAAGCGTTAAGATGTTGTCCAGGTTTGCGGCATCGAGTACCTGGCGGCCGTGTTTGTCAAGGTCAAGCGGAAGAATTGCGAGCTCTGAGCCAGGCTTGCGGCTCTCCAGGTCAAAGATATTGGAGAGGTAGTTCACAGTCACGCCCAGGGGGTCACGGCTTATGGCAGCGGTCAGGTATGAATCATCGCCTGAGACCTTCTTGCCCTTGTAACCGTTCACATCCTCATTAAGGTATGAGGCGTATGCGCGTGAAGCTGACAGCTGGCTGTTACCGGTGTAGATGTGCACCTTCTGCTCGGCCTTGGATTGTTCGTCCTCGTCTTCATCATCGCTCTTGAAGAAGAGAGAACGGAGTTTCTTTGCATTGAGACGGCGTGAGGCGGTGAGCTTATCGGCCTCGGTGCCCTTCTTTGTAATAGGAAGCACTGCATAACGTGCAAAGTTGACTGAGGGCTCATCGGTCGTGAGTACCAGTACGTTGGTCGCGCTGCTCAGCTCCTTGGCCGATACAAAACGGAACTCAACTCCGCTGTGGCTACGGCTGTATTCTTGAGCCAGGTTCTCCACGAGAGCATGTGCAAAGTCGGGCACACGCAGTGAAATGGTCTCAACATCCTGAGCACTGGCTGCGTTTGTGAGCTGCAGGCCAAGAATCAATGCTATGAGATAAACTGTCTTTTTCATATTGTCTGTTTGTTTTTTTGTTCGTTTTCTGATTTCCGATGCAAAGGTCGCCCAAATAGTTTTTCATTCCAACATAACTTGAATCTTTAGAAGAGATTTGATATTAATCAGCGTTTGGGTAGAATAGAAATAACTAAAACTGCCAAATATTGCCATTTCTGTAGAATAATCTTCTTTCGGGCTAACAAAAAGCCCCGGCTGGAGTATCAACCGGGGCTTTTATTAGAGTATTATTCTCTGCTCAGATGCTGTCTTTAAGCTGATCCAGCGCCTTTTTAAGCAATGCCCGCGGTGCTCCCACGTTGAGTCGCATGTACCCCTCTCCTCCCTTGCCGAACATCTCACCGTCATTAAGAGCCAGACGGGCCTTGTTCACAAAGAGGTCAACCAGACCTTTATGGTCCAGATGCAGTCCGCGACAGTCAAGCCATACCAGGAACGTTGCCTGAGGACGCAAAGCCTTTATGCCGGGTATATATTTATTAAGGTAATCCTCGACAAAGCGTATGTTATCCTCAATATAGCTGATAAGCTGGCGGCGCCACGGCTCACCGTTTTGGAATGCGGCGATGATGGCGATGGCAGAGAACAGTGGCGGCTCACTGAACTCATTCGCNNTTGAAGGTTTTGGAGGGAGCACCAAAGGTGATGCTTATCTCTGCGGCCTTGTCGCTTACGGTCGCAAACGGGATATGTTTGTTGCCAAAGAGGGTCAGGTCACAGTGTATCTCATCACTTATGACAATGATGTTACGCTCATAGCAGAAATCGGCCAGACGTGCCAGAGTCTCCCTGCTCCAGCATATTCCGGCGGGATTGTGCGGGTTGCTCAGTATAAGCAGACGGCACTTGTCATCGGCCACGCTGGCCAGATTCTCAAAGTCAATCTCGTAGCTGCCGCCCTCTACCCTTTTCAACGGATTGAATACGACCTCACGCTCATTACCCTGCGGGGTAAGGCGGAAGGGATAATATACCGGCGGCTGTATGATCACCTTCTCATCGGGCTTGACGAATACGTTCACGACAGAACCCACACCCTTCATTACGCCGGGAATGAATGTAATCCAATCCTCACGGACTTTCCATCCATGATGGTCCTCCACCCACTTTGCAATAGTGGACCATAGTTCCTTAGGCGTTACAGTATAGCCAAAAAGCGAGTGCTCCAGACGCTTGCGAAATCCAGGTCGGCCACCCAAAGTGGCAGCAGGTCATCGCGGCCATAACGCTCCTTGAGCACATCGTACTTGAGAGCACCGGTACCCTTGCGGTCTATTATTTTGTCGAAATCGTATGCCATGTCTGTAATCTGTTTGTTTCTGTTTTCAGTTTAGTGCCTGACGGATATCGTCAAGTATGTCATCGGGATCCTCCAGGCCTATTGACAGTCGTATCGTGGTCTGGCGCACATCGTTCTCACGCAGCTGCTCCTCCGGGAAAAGGCCGAATATGGTCGATGCAGGATGGATGGCCAGTGTACGGTTATCAAACAGGTTAGTGGCCCTATGAACCAGGTTGAGATTATTGAGGAACCTGAAACACGCCTCCTTGGATACCAAGTCAATCGCAATCATCGCACCCGATGTAGGACCGAACTGCTTGCGGGCCAGTTCATAGAAGGGGTTATCCTCAAGACCTGTGTATGTAACGCGTTCTATCCCCTTGATATTACGCAACTCCCTGGCTATATAGAGAGCATTGGCAGCCTGACGCTTGTATCGGACATCGAGAGTCTCCAATCCCAGAGTCTGCTGATAGGCTGAATATGGATTCATATATGCGCCGACATTGAACAACAGGTCACCTTTAATACGCTCATTGATTTCAGGGAATGTTCCGTAATCCAGAACAAGGCCGCCCAGTGAGGTTCCGCCACCTGACAAGTACTTGGTACTGGAAAATACCTCAATGTCCACGCCCAGTTCTTTAAGTGATGTCTCCGTAAAAGGGATTACAGTTGAGTCTGCAATAAGAGGTATTCCATGCTTATGAGCTATTTTTGCAAGGGCTTTCAGGTCCGCCACCTCCAACTGCGGGTTTGTCACTATCTCCAGATATATACAACAGGAATCATCATCTGTAGCAGCCTCAACCTCCTCTATATTGGTCAGGTTACACAATGTTGATTCCACGCCAAAACGTTTCAGCGTACCGGTTATCAGAGAGAGAGTATTACCAAACAGATGACGTGAAGTGATTATCTTCCTACCCTTGGCCGTAACCGCAAAAAGAGTATTGCTTATGGCTGCCATACCTGAATTGAATGCCGTCACATGAGCGGCTCCCGACAACTTCCGGACCCTGTTCTCCAGATTGGTAACAGTAGGATTCTCCACACGCGCATAATCAGGAGCCTTAACACGGCCGGTAAAGACATCGGCCATAAGGCTAGCATTATCAAATTCGAAGGACACATTGGTATACAATGGTACTGACAGTGATCCGTAAACATCGGGACGGACAGATTTGGTGTCAATGGCAATAGTCTGTTTTCTCATATCGTTTTCTTTGTTTTTCGCTGCAAAGTTCCGCCAAATAGCAATCTGTTCCAACAAAGTCAAGAAATTGAGAAAAAACAGCAAGCAGACTCCAATTTAGATAGAATGCATATGCTTTCCGGCCTTTGATATCCTACATAAACAGAATCATTTTACTCCCGGGCTGGCACAAAAAAGCAAGGCCCCCTGGAAGGATGCCTTGCCCCCATATCATGTACTGTACAGTCAGTTCTTGATTACGCCGAACAGGATGCCTGCCACAATCAGTGTGAACAGGATATTGAATCCCTGTGCTGTAAGGAATGCCTTGAGTGACTGGTTGTTCTCCTTGGCGAATATCTGTTTGAAATTGGTCTCCAGACCTATGCAGACGAATGCAATTGAGAAGAATATGTTCTGGAAGTTCTTGGCCAGGCTCTTGTATGCAATGCCGTCGGCGCTCTTGCCCGAAAAGAACAGGCTGAACACGATTGATGCCACAACCATACCTACCACGAACTTGGGGAAGCGCTCCCAGATAACCTTACCCGATGTCTTCTCAACGCCCTTGGTTCCGCGCAGTGACCAGTAGAGTGAAATCAGGAATGCGGCAACACCTATCAGCACGTTCTGTGAGGCCTTTACGATGACGGCAGTGTTACCGGCCTCATCGCCCAGAATTCCGCCCGATGCGGCTACGGCGGCGGTGGTATCGATGGTACCGCCAATCCAGGCACCTGCCACCTGAGCCTGAGCCAGCTCATTGCCGGGGAATAACACTGGCAGCAGCCAGTTGCAGAGCAGAGGCATGATGTAAAGCATGGGGATTGCCACCACCATTACAAGAGATATCACATATGACAGTTTCTTCTGGTCACCCTTGATGGTTCCGCAGGTAGCGATTGCAGCACTTACGCCGCAGATACTTACTGAACTGGCCAGCATGGTAGCCATCTCATCATCCACCTTGAACACCTTGCGTGATACCCAGAATCCGAAGTACCATACGCACAGCACCACGATCAGAGCCTGAGCCAGACCGTATGCACCACTCTTGAGCACCTCCTGATAAAGGACTGTAGCACCCAGACATACAATACCTATCTTTATATAGAACTCACTCTGGATAGCGGGCTTGAGCCAACCAGGTACCTTGAAGAAGTTGCTTATTATAAGTCCCAGAATCACAGCAAACAGCACAGCCTCAAGACCGTATTTCTTGCAAAACGGGATTGTGGCAAGCGCCAATGACACAACTGTCAGCAGACATATCACAAGGAATGACAGGAAGATGCCCTTGAAGGGTTTACCGGTCAATGCCTGCGCAAGATAGAGCAGAGCCAGCACAAATACAAAGATGTAGACTGCGCCCAGCCATCCTTCCAATGATCCTAATGCACTGGCCGACTGCGCAGCCAGGATACCCGGAATCTTGAAACTGTTCATTACACTAGGGAACAGCACTGACAGAGCCAGCACGATGAAACCCAGAACTACTACGATCCACTCGTCGTTCACCAAAGCTTTTCTTGACTTATCCATGTCATTTAGTTGTTAGTATCGGGCTGTAAAAGTACCAAATGAATTTGTAAATAAACACCGTTTTAAAATAATTCTAAATAGACCACAATCTGCCCATCCTGACAGAAAAATATTCCAAGCATAAGGCTTTCAACAGATAAATTCACCTTAAAAATATTCTGATTTGGAACTGCTCCGTACATTTCTTAACTTAGCGACGGCAAACACCGGACAAGAATGAAACTGGATATAAAACAGATGTTGCAGAAACGCTCCCGTAGCGGCAAGGTGCCCCGACTGCTGTTGTGGTACCTGAGGCGGTTGTTCCATGAGGATTTCCTGAACAGCTTTTTTGAGAAGGATTACTCCGGAGTGGAGTTCTGCAGTAAAGGCATTGAGTATCTGGGCGTAACGCTCCAGGTTGAGGGTACCATCCCCGACGGCGGCCCTTACACTTTTGTATCCAACCACCCGCTTGGAGGGGCCGATGGTATTGCACTACTGTCAATCATAGGCCAGAAAGGTGATGTAATGCTGCTGGGCAATGATTTCCTGACCAACATAGACGGAATAAAGTCCATGATAGTGCCCGTAAACAAGCTGGGAATGCAGAGCCGCAAGCTCAAGGAGGGTATTGACAGCGCATACAGCGGCCCCACCCATATCCTGGACTTCCCTGCCGGCCAGGTATCACGCCGCAACCACGGTGTGATTGAGGACCGCAAGTGGAGCAAGACTTTCCTTTTAAAGAGCATAGAGACGCATCGTGACATCGTTCCCATACACTTTTACGGCACAAACTCGCGCCGTTTTTACCGCATGGGCCGCATCCAGCAGATACTTAAGCTCAAATTCCCGTTAGGCATGATATTCCTTCCCGATGAGCTATATCGGTCACAGGGCAAGACATACAGGATAGTAATAGGTCAGCCTATCCCTTGGAGCTCATTTGACCGCAGCCTTGACATCAACAAACAAGTAGAACAGATAAAGAAAACCGCATACGCCTTATGAGAAAGATAATCGATCCCGTTGACAAGGAGATACTCAAGTCACAGCTAACCAAAGAGAAGTTCCTGCGCACCACCAACCACGGTGGCAACGAGATATACGTAGTTGACAACACAAATGCGCCCGACGTGCTGCGTGAGATAGGACGTCTGCGTGAGGAGGCTTTCCGTGCGGGAGGCGGCGGTACCGGTCAGGAACTTGACATTGACCGTTTCGATACCGACCCTGCTTACGGTTACAAGCAGCTGGTGCTTTGGGATCCCGAGGCCGAGAGGATAATAGGCGGCTACCGTTATGTGCTGTGCAACAACATTGTCTATGACCGTCTGGGACAGCCCATCCTGACTTCATCGCACATGTTCCGGTTCTCGCACAAGTTCATTAACGGCGACCTGCAGAAGACCATAGAGCTGGGACGCTCGTTCGTCACGCTCGATTATCAGAGCTCCAAGGGCGGCGCCAAGAGCATATTCGCCCTCGACAACCTGTTTGACGGACTGGGTGCGCTCATGGTCATGTACAGGAGCAGCATGAAGTATTTCTTTGGCAAGATGACCATCTATAGCCAGTACCCCACCCCTGCCCGCGAGATGATCCAGGTGTTCCTGAACAAGTGGTTCGGCACGGCCCGTTTCCAGCGTGTCAAACTGCGTAAGCCCGTACGCGTGAACAGGCCCAAGAAATACATACGTCTGCTTAAAGGTGAAACATTCAAGGAGGATTACCGTACGCTCAAGGCATTCGTATCGGATTACGGAGTCAGCATCCCGCCGCTTGTGAACTCCTACATGAACCTCTCGCCCAAGATGGAGTATTTCGGCACCGGTCTGAATGACGAGTTCGGCGATGTGTTGGACTCAGGTATCCTGATACCGTTCAAGCACATATCGCCCGATAAGATACGTCGTCACATCGACACCGTCAAGCCCGGTCCGCTGGCCCGCCTGCGCTTCCTTCTGCGCCGCAAGCTCTGAAAGGGGGCTAAAGGGGGCCAAAGGGGGCCAAAGGGGGCCAAAGGGGACGGTTCTGTTTGGCTCCTTTTTTGCCTAACTACTAAAAGAACAGCGACTTACAAAATAGGCCGCTGTTTCTTATTTTGAAAAAGGAGCCAAACAGAACCGTCCCCTTTGTCTCCCTCCGCTACAGCTTCATTATCTTGACGGGGCGGTCACCGGCGCGGTAAAGTTTGCTGAGCCAGTTGATCTCACCCGTATCCTTGAAACCGCACTTCTCTATCACGCGGCCCGATGCAGGATTATCAATGAAGTAATCGCACCACAGGGTCTTGAACCCCTTGACATTGAGGCAGTAATCGACCATAAAGCGGGCGGCCTCGGTGCAAAGGCCCCTGTTCCAGTAGGGCTTGGCAACCCAGTAACCAATCTCGGCATCATTCTCACCGATCCTGATGTTGCTCTCCCCGCACAGGTAATAACCTATGCAACCTATAGGCTCACCGGTCTCCTTGAGTTCCAGCGCCCAGGTATGGTCGTTATTGAAAAAGGTGCGTATCACCTCCAGGCTGTCCTCCACGCTCTGATGTGGCGGCCAGCCGGCACGCGGTCCCACATCGGGATCGCTGGCATATTTAAAAAGCGCCTCGGCGTCAGTCTCGCGCCACGGACGCAGAATCAGTCTTTCTGTCTCCATTATTGGTATTTTCCTGTTAGTATTCTGGTTCTGATACTCTTCACTGCAGGTTTGTAGTACTCAATCTCCATACCCTCAAGGATACGTTTGAGCTCTGCCATAAGCTCCGGAAAGAAGGTGCTTATGCGGAAAGAAATGCATACTGACGCGCAAAACCCTGCAGATCACCAGTCTTACAAACCTCACGGTAAACCGCCTGAGCATCGGCCTCACCCTGTACGGAACGAATTATGTCAGCAGTCAGAATCATTTATTTCTCCATCTTTTAAGCATCGGGAAGAATCCGTACATCATCTGCTTGTACTCGTCACGCGTCATGGGCTTGGGCATATTCTTATTAACTTCGTCAACAAACTGTGCGCAATGCTCAATCATCTGATCCATAGTCATTTCCTGCAGGAAGTGGCCATCGGCGTAACAGTATTTGCAGTAATCATAGTTAATGCTGCCGTCTGCGTTTGTACCGCAATCCTCCTCACTTGTAAGCGGCATACCGCAGCTCTGGCAGAACTGAGGCAGTTGACCGGGCAGGAAAGCCTTTTCCTTAGCCGGGAACGTAGCCTCATACGCCTCAAACCCGGCGGGATCAGTATCGGCAACAAAGTAACCTGCAGGCGGACAGTAAGTGCCCTCTCGCCCACTCCAATAACCCGGAATTAGTTCCTGAGCCAGGAAATAACTGGCCAAATCAAAACCGGCATGCTTGTAAAAATCAATATTACCCTCCATACAAAGAAGGCCGATGCCCATACGGCGGGCCTTATCCAGTGCGTATTGGAGCAGCTTAAGGCCGTATCCCTTGCGCTTGTAATCCGGGTGGATGCTTATGGGCCCGAATGTCCATGACGGAAACTTTGTACCATCGTCAAGCACAATCTCTGCCTTTGAAAACATCACATGACCTATAATCTTACCGTCCTCCTCCATCACATAGTCCAGTTCCGGAATGAAATCAGGATTGCTCCTGTAGCGGTTAAGCACATAATGCTCCAGGCATCCGGGCTTATAAACGTTCCAGAATGCCTCACGTGTAAGGTTCTCAACCTCACGCCAGTCCTTTTTCTCTTCTAATCTGATAGTCATATCTTTTTTATTGCCTTTATACATTTTCTTTTGTCCTTTTCAGAGAGCTCAGGATGCCAGGCTGTACCACCCCGCTCTATTGTCGCTACAATCTTGAAACCGGCGTAATGGCATAACTCACGCATGGCGCGGATTGCTCCGTGGGACTGGTTGAACCAAACGTTCCAGGGATAAGGCGTTGTGCAGGTGCTCAGCAAAATGCACTTCTTTCCCTTAAGCAAAGGCTCCGGAAAACGGGGCGTATCGCGCATCATTCCATAAACCATACGGTCAAACAACAGTTTCATCTGTCCGGGAATGTTGCCCCAGTAACACGGCGCACCCATGATTATGGCATCGGCCTCCTGGAATTTGGCAATCATGCGTTGTGAGTCATCCTCACCCAGCACGCATTTGTTCTTGGTGCGGCACACCATACAGCCTATGCAGGGCTTTACGCTCAGGTCATTGGTATATACCAATTCAACGCTGTCACCCCTGTTCTCCGCCTCAACACGCATAATGTCAAGCATCTGCGATATGAGTCCCCTCTTCTTAGGGCTGCCGTTTATGATCAGGATCTTCATACAAACGGAACAATTACATCCAGGGCCGATAAATCCACATAATCTATTCTCTGGCCGTATGTGGCAAGCACGGTGCGGCTCACAGCATCAAGTTCAATCTCCGGTTTCTTGGATGCCATTGAGCGCATCATTGACATAAGCATGCGGTGTGAGAGCTTGAGGTTGGGATAGTCAATGCAGCCCTGCAGATGAAATATCCTGCTCTCGTCATATAACTCCGCCGGAATCTGTTGTCTGATTATGCTGCGTATGCCCGAAACGTTCTCAGGATCCTTGGGGTCAATCATTCCCACGCTCACAATCACCAGCTCCTGCCCCACCTTCATCTTACTTACGGTTTTCTTAAGACCTGTTACCGTTCCGGCCAGGATAGAGCCCATGTAAACTACTTTGTCATAGGCCGATATATCCTTAACCTTACTGTAGTCAACAGCCTCAACACCGGTCAGTTCCGACAGTTTATCAGCATAACGCCTGGTGGAGCCGTATCGGCTGGCATAAACTATAATCTTACTCATTGATCTTAATTTGATAATTATAACATGGGATTGACGTAAATACCTCTCACATGTTAAGCGCCAATCCAGGTAAGGCGACGCCATAACCCCTCTAACGGTCCGCGCTCATGATTCTTAGACCACAGTTTAAGAATGCAGTACTGGAATACAATCATACCCAGTCCTACAAGTGCCGACCATGTGGTTCCCAGAGTGTTATAGAGGCTGAATCCCCACTCGTAGAACAGCAGGCTGCCCAAAACGGACTGCAGCAGATAGTTGGTCAGACTCATGCGGCCAAAGAATCCCAGTTTGCCGAATACATTCCTGAACCCCTCAAAACGATACCAGAGCAATACTGCGACTGACAATATAAGCATCAGGATTGCCAGATTCCACATGGGATGCAGCAGGTCATCCAGCTTTCCAAACTTGACAAATGCGCCCGCAACCACCAGAAGGGCCGATACGCACAATATCACGCGCCACTTCTTAAGGTTATCGGCCTCATTGTAAAAAAGACGCAACCGCCCTATCAGCAATCCCAGATAGAACAGTCCAAGGGTCTGCGTGATGCGTCCGTGGAACCAGAACCATCCGAGCGTGGTCGTAATTCCGTACCTGAGATTGGTTACGACTGAGTGGCAGATTGTATCATGTCCCTGCATGAGCTTGAAATAGCCCATATTCACCCATTGGGAATCCGGATGCCAGCCCGCCAGATGGGCATATATCTCAAGGGGCTGTACGAGCAGCAGGATGGTTACTGCCCACAGCCACCTGGTGCTCAGGTAACCGGCCGGAATAAGTAAAAGGCCCAGGATGGCATATGTGATAAGGATATCGCCGTCATAGAAACAGACATTGAGCACGCCGAACATGAACAGCAGCACCATACGCCATGCAAAACGGAGTGAAAAGTCCTTACCCTTCTGCTCCTGGTTGTCACGCATGATAAAGAAGCTGAGTCCGAATAGAACCGCAAAGATTCCGTACATCTTGCCTGAAAGCAATGCCTGCAGTACGCTGAACACTGTCCCGTCACAAGGAAGGGTGTATTTTATCTCTCTGGCGAATGTGTTGAAATGCTCAACCGAGTGAAACAGAATAATCCCGGCTACAGCAAGCCCTCGCAGGGCATCGGCCACCTCTATGCGGCTGTTTTTAATTCCTGTCGTCCTATACATATTATTCAGAGTCTGCGTGATTGTTTGCAATATCACGTAATAGTTTCATATTCTTATGTCCAGTTTTTCCAAAATCACCTTGTACTGATCCTGTGCGGTAAGACAGGTGTCAGTAAGATAACCGTTAATGTGCCCCCACTCGTTGAGCCCACGATAGTAGAACATCTTGAGTTCATCGGTAATGATAAAAGGAACTATTCCGTTGGCCAGACACTCCTTGAACATCACTAATCGGCCCACTCTTCCGTTA
>CACZCX010000059.1 GCA_902779875.1 uncultured Bacteroidales bacterium
AAATGGCCATAGAGCAAGCAATTTTCAGACGTTCCGAGCTGTTGTTGGGCACCGACGCCATGCAGCAGATTACCACAAAAAAGGTTATCATATTCGGTGTAGGCGGTGTAGGATCCTGGTGCGCCGAGAGCCTTATACGCTCCGGTATAACACACCTGACCATTGTCGATTCTGACCGCGTATGTATAACCAACATAAACCGCCAGCTCATGGCCACTCTCAAGACCGTAGGTCAGGTTAAGGTCGATGTGCTCAAGGAGCGTTTACTGAGCATAAGCCCCAAGGCCGATATCACCGCACTGCAACAGATATTCACCGAGGAGACAGCCGACTCCTTTAACCTGAGCAGCTATGATTATATAATCGATGCCATAGATTCCCTGAAAGACAAGGCACTGCTCATAATGATGGCCACCCGCACCAAGGCACGATTCTTCTCATCCATGGGCGCGGCTCTCAAGCTGGACCCCACGCGCATACGCGTTGCCGAGTTCTGGCAGGTAAAAGGAGACCCTCTGGCACGTGCCCTTAGAAAGCGTTTTAAGCAGAATGACCAATACCCGCGCCGCAAATTCAAATGCGTATATTCCGATGAGTTGCTGCAGAACAAGGGGCACAACACCACCTGTGGAACGGAGCAGTGCATGTGCCCCAAAGCCAAGATGGGGCCCGGTGACCCAAGCCTGCTCAACCACGAGTGGTGCTCATCCAAGGCACAGATCAACGGAACGCTGGCGCACATCACCGCGATATTCGGATTCACGCTGGCAGGCCTTGTCATACAAGACGCCATCTCCTGAACAAAAACGAGCCGTCAGACAAATCTGACGGCTCGCCTGTTTTGTTCGACAGGAATCAGAGGCTGATGCTGTACATGGTGATTGAGTAAGGCTCAACATCCAGTGTTGACTTGCTCTTGAGCTTTACCGTCTCGGTAACAGGAGCAATGGGCTGGGCATCGAATCCGTTCTCATCGTTGGGCTGACCGCTGATAACAGTCTTGGTTACGCTCTTGAATCCTCCAAACCTTGACAAGTCAATCGTGGCTTTGGCTGCATTCTCACCTGCGTTGCAGACCTTAAGATAGAGCTTGCGGGCCTGAGTGTCAAGCACTACAGACTGACCCAGCAGGTTGTCATCGTCACGGTCAAACTTAACGCACTCGCCGTAGAAGTAGTCACCGCTTGACTGTCCGAACATCTGCTGGACATAGTAGCTGCAGGTCAGGAACGGACGCTCATTGTCAAAGTAGATCAGGTCCGGATTCCAGTTGTTGGTGTTCTTGCGGGCAAACAGAGGTGCATATGATGTCATTACCACGATATCGGCGTTACGCTCCACATGCAGCAGATACAGTCCCTCGGCAAGGGCATCAATCAGCTTCTTGTCCTTGGCGGCATACTCACCCAGATAAACCTTGGTCTGACGGTCGCGGGGGTATGAGTCATACTGACGGCTGGTCAGGAAATAGTTGCGCTGCTCGTAGTAGTGCTCGTCAAGAATATCGACACCAATCTCTGTGGCGAACTTCCAACCCTCCTCATAGTCACCGTTGCCGGGGTGTGAGCCGGGGCCTGCGGTACCTACAATCACGATATCGGGATACTTGGCACGAACCTGGTCATATATGAACTTGAAACGCTCCTCAAACTCGGGAGTGATCTTCTCCTCATTACCCAGACCCAGATACTTGAGGTTGAACGGCTCCGGATGACCGGCATCGGCACGAACCTTACCCCACTTTGAGTCGGCAGGACCGTTAGCCCACTCTATCAGGTCGAGAGCCTCATCGGCCCACTCCTGCATATCCTCCATGGGAATGGCATCCTGAGCCTGTGTACGCATGTTCCAACCGCCGTTGGTACCCTGACAGCTTACACCGCAAGGCAGGATAGGCAGCGGCTCCATACCTGCATCCTCGCAGAACTGAAAATACTCAAAGTATCCCATCTCCATGCTCTGATGATAACCCCATGTATTCTTGATGCCCTTGCGGGTCTCCTTGGGGCCGACTGTTGTTTTCCAGCGATATGTATCCCATATTCCGTCACCGCCGCCGTGTACCACGCAGCCGCCGGGGAATCTCATAAACTTGGGGTTGAGGTCTACCAGCGCCTGAGCCAGGTCCTTGCGCATACCGTGACCCTTATAGGTATCCTGAGGATAGAGCGATACCATATCGATATCAAGCTCACCGGTGGTGAGTGAAAGCAGCTGCAATGATGCGTTGGGGCAATCCTGAGCTGCGGTCAGAGTGTACTCATACTTTTTCCAGTCACTGCCCGATACAGCAAAGGTGGTATCGGCAATAACCGTAGGCTGTGCACGGAATCCGCGGCCCTGAACCATCAGCACGGCACGAACCTCCTTATCCTTGCCGTCAGGGTTACGCAGGAACACCGAGAAATCATATTTGTCACCGCCCTTAAGGAGTATGCCGTCATAACCATCGTTCTGGATACCCACACCGGTCCAACCGTTGTAGTCATAATAATGGCCTACACGCTCTACGTTAAGACGCATGTAGTTGGGGTTGTTGGGATGTATGGGATCCTGCTGCTTTGACTCAATGAATCCCAGCGAGTGGCCGGGACGTACAGTGCGCCATGCGGTTCCTGGGCCCCATCCGTCACGCTCTGCCGGACTGAACTCGAACGATCCGTTCTGGATAAGCTCAGCGCACAGACCGCCATCGGCCGACATACTGATATCCTCAAAGAATATACCGATTAATTCATTACTGATTTTCTTGCCGCCTGCAGGAGCTTTGACGGGCTTGGCAGCTGTAGCCCCGATGGCTAATGATGCAATCACAGCCATTACAATAAGTTTTCTGTTCATATTAAGTTTAGTTGGTAAATCTGTTTTTCTGCACGAATATAGTTATTTTTGCCGATATGTAAGACCTTTCAAACGGACCTATTGACCATCTATGAAACAATTCCGCCTAATCAGTCCAGTATTCGCACTTTTGTCGGTTATATCGGCAGGTGCCGCCAACAACACTTTTGACATAGACCTAAAGAAAACCGGTGCCCCGATCCAGAGCACCATGTACGGAATATTCTTTGAGGATATAAATTTCGCGGCCGACGGTGGTCTCTATGCCGAGCTCGTCAAGAACCGCTCCTTTGAGTTCCCCAACGCTCTGCAGGGTTGGAAGATATTCGGAAACATACAGGTCATGGATGACGGACCGTTTGAACGCAACCCCCACTACGTACGCCTGTCGGATCCCGGTCATGCCCACAAGCACACCGGCCTGGAGAATGAGGGATTCTTTGGAATAGGCATAGAAAGAGGCAGTCAGTACAGGTTCTCCGTATGGGCCAGGGCCGATGTCCCCGTAACATTGCGCGTAGAGCTGGTCAACACCGCCTCTATGGGCGAGAACCACTTTGTATGCCAGCAGCGTTTGACGGTAAACGGCAAGGAATGGAAGAAATATCAGATTACACTGCGACCCAGCCAGACTCTTGAAAAGGCCAGCTTAAGGATATTCATGGAGACCCGCGGCGGTGCCAGCGTGGACCTGGAGCACATATCCCTATTCCCCACCGACACATGGATGGGACGCGAAGGCGGCCTGAGAAAGGACCTGGCCCAGGCTCTGGCCGACCTGCACCCCGGCATATTCCGATTCCCCGGCGGATGTATAGTCGAGGGCACAGACCTTGAAACCCGTTACAACTGGAAAAACACCGTTGGACCGGTCGAGAACCGCCCGCTCAACGAGAACCGCTGGGAATACACATTTGCACACCGTCTCTACCCCGACTATTTCCAGAGTTACGGACTTGGATTCTTTGAGTTCTTCCAGCTTAGCGAGGATATAGGCGCCGAACCTCTGCCCATAGTAAGCTGCGGTCTGGCATGCCAGTTCCAGAACAATGACATAAACGCGCACGTTCCGGTTGACCGGCTCAATCCTTACATACAGGACGCCCTTGACCTTATTGAGTTTGCCAACGGCCCTGCAACATCCACATGGGGTAAGGTCCGCGCCGATATGGGACACCCGGAACCTTTCAACCTTAAGTATATAGGAATAGGTAACGAGCAGTGGGACACCCTCTATCCCGAGCGTCTGGAGCCGTTCATAAAGGCCATCCGCAAGGCCTACCCTGCCATAAAGATTGTAGGATCGGCAGGCCCCAACTCCGAGGGCGACCAGTTTGACTATCTGTGGCCCGAGATGAGACGTCTGGGAGCAGACCTGGTTGACGAGCATTTTTACCGTCCCTACGATTGGTTCCTGAGCCAGGGCACCCGATATGACAACTATGACCGCAAGGGTCCCAAGGTATTTGCAGGAGAGTACGCCTGCCATGCATCTGGCCGCAAGTACAACCACTACTACGCATCACTGCTGGAGGCCGCATTCATGACCGGCCTGGAGCGCAATGCCGATATAGTTCATATGGCTACATATGCACCTCTGTTTGCCCACGTAGAGGGCTGGCAGTGGCGTCCGGACCTTATCTGGTATGACAACCTGCACTCATTCCGTACAGTAAGTTGGTATGTACAGCAACTTTACAGCCTATACAAAGGCGACAATGTGGTAGGGCTTACCATGAACGGCAAACCGGTAGCAGGACAGGATGGACAGAACGGTCTGTTTGCCAGCGCGGTACGTGAGGGTAACCAGATATATATCAAGGTTGCCAACACATCCGATCAGGAGCAGCAACTGACATTACAGTTCAACGGACTCAAGAAAAAAGCCGTGGTAGAAGCATTAAAGCGCATTGATTTGTCCAGCGACAAGCTCTATGAAGACAATTCCATAGACGCTCCGGTCAACATTGTTCCCGTCGAAAACAGGTTTGACGGAGAGGGACAGAGCATACAGACTGCCATCAATCCGCTCAGTTTCAGTGTATTTGTTTTGACAATAGAAAAATTCAAGTTAGCGATTTCATTCCGACAATCATGAAAAAACAAATAGTGCTTACCGTACTGGCTGCCATGCTTAGTGCGGCAGCCAGCGGTCAGGCGCCCGCCCGACCTTCAATATCACCCGAATACACTCCTGTTCACGATCCGGTCGTAGCATTTTGCGACGGCAAATATTATATGTTTTCAACCGGCATGGGCATCAGCGTGATGTCATCGGACGACATGTGAAGATTACAAAACTGGATAACAATATGCTCAAGCTGTCCGATCCCCAGGAGTGGCATCCGCTCTGGCACAGGCCTGAACTTATGTCCGGAAAAATGGACCTTAAGTCAGAGCCGGGAGACGGTGCAGTGGAGGCTCCGTTCATATTCCGTCATGACGACTGGTACTATCTGTTTGCATCACTTGACCTCTGCTGCCGCGGTGAGAACAGCAACTACAAAGTGGCTGTAGGACGTAGCAGGAACGTAACAGGTCCATATCTGGATCAGGACGGCAAACCCGTAACAGACGGAGGCGGCACTATAGTAGCCCAGAGCAATGACCGCTACGTCGGTGTAGGACATTGCGCTGTGGTAACCTTTGACGGCAAGGATTACATTTTCATGCATGGCTATGACAAGACACGCCGCTACAACAGCATGCTCATAACCCGTCAGATAATATGGGACAATGACGGCTGGCCTATAATAAATCTCTGATAACCAGCCGGCCAGCATGAATCCGAATATAGCGGTAATGTGAGCCTGCGGATTGATGCTGAGCAGACGCTCCTTCAACAGTTCGGTGCGTCTGAATATTGCATCCTCTATAGCCATCAGTTTGCTTGAATTCAGGTGCAAGAATACAAATTATAACGTATATTTGTCTATCGGGAACTATTACTGACCTGTTATGAGCACATATAGAGACATTGACCTTAGCGAATGGACCAAGGTGGGAGAAGGCGGAAACGGAACCACCTATGAGAACCCTGCCCAGCCGGACCTGATCCTTAAAGTTGACCG
>CACZCX010000060.1 GCA_902779875.1 uncultured Bacteroidales bacterium
GACAACGTAGATGGCCCATTTGTCACCCAGCTCGCGGCGTATGCTGCTGATAGCTGCCACGCAGGGGGTGTAGAGAAGGCTGAATATGAGCATGGGGACAGCCGTGATGACTGTAAGGGACTCTGTTACGCCGAGCACCTCCATAGTGGCAACCACGCTCTCCTTAGCCAGGAAACCAGATACGAGCGATGTCACTACCCTCCAGTCGCCCAGACCGAGCGGACGGAACAGAGGCTCCAGCACGCCGGCAACCCAGGCCATCATAGACCCCTCGCCGTCCTCAACCATGTTGAACCTGAAATCAAAGGTCTGGAGCAGCCATATCACGATTGTGGCCACGAATATCACGGTGAAGGCGCGCTGCACGAAGTCCTTGGTCTTGTCCCAGAGCAGATGGCTCACGTTCCTGAGTCCCGGCATGCGGTAGTTGGGCAGCTCCATCACGAACGGAGCAGCCACGTAGTTCTTGCGGAAGAACTTGGTTGCCAGGGCCACCAGAACGCCCACCAGGATGGAGAGCAGGTAGAGACCGGCCAGGATCAGACCGCCGTGACCCGGGAAGAACGCGTTGGTAAAGAATCCGTAGATGGGAATCTTGGCCGAGCAGCTCATGAACGGGGTGAGCAGTATGGTGAGCTTACGGTCACGGGCCGACGGCAGCGTACGTGTAGCCATCACAGCCGGAACCGAGCAGCCGAATCCTATGAGCAGAGGCACTATGGAGCGGCCTGAGAGACCCAGCTTACGCAGGAGCTTATCGGTCACAAAGGCTATGCGGGCCATATATCCGCTGTCCTCAATCAGACTCAGGAAAAAGAACAGTATTATGATAATGGGCACAAAGCTGAGCACGCTTCCCACGCCTCCGAATATGCCGTCATTTACAAGTGATATTATGGCCGGGCTGATATCGGCCTTCTCCATACCGGCCACGCAGATGCCTGCCAGCCACTGGATGCCGCCGTCGAGCCAGTCCTGGAGCGGTGCGCCGAGCACATCGATAGAGAGCCATATAACCAGACACATCACCACCAGGAATATGGGAATTGCGGTCCAACGGCCTGTCAGTATGCGGTCTATGCGCTTGGAGCGGATGTATTCCTTGCTCTTTTGGGGTTTGACTACCGTCTGTGCGCAGAGGCGCTCTATGAATGAGAATCGCATATCGGCTATGGCGGCTGCGCGGTCCATGCCACGCTCCTCCTCCATCTGCAGGATGATATGCTCCATCATCTCCTTCTCGTTCTGGGTGAGTTTCAGGGCATTGAGTACCTGTGAGTCGCCCTCCACGAGCTTGCCTGCCGCAAAACGTGCGGGAATGCCGGCACGCTCGGTGTGGTCCTCGACCAGGTGCATTATGCTGTGAAGGCAGCGGTGTACTGCGCCTCCGTGGTCATCCTTGGTGCAGAAATCCGTGCGGGCGGGTTTCTCCTGATACTCGGCCAGGTGCAGCGCATGCTCCACCAGCTCCTGTATACCCTCGCCCTTGGAGGCAGATATCGGCACTACAGGAATGCCCAGGATCTTCTCCATCTCGTTCACGCGGACCGATCCGCCATTGCCGGTCAGCTCATCCATCATATTGAGAGCCAGCACCATAGGTACACCCAGCTCCATGAGCTGAACCGTCAGGTAGAGGTTGCGCTCTATGTTGGTTGCATCGACTATATTTATAATACAGTTGGGCTTCTGTTCTATGATGAACTGGCGTGACACCGTCTCCTCCTGAGTATAGGGAGAGAGCGAATAGATGCCGGGGAGGTCAGTTACGAGTGTGTTGGGATGGCCCTTGATCTGGCCGTCCTTGCGGTCCACCGTCACGCCGGGGAAGTTACCCACGTGCTGGTTGGAGCCGGTGAGCTGGTTGAACAGCGTGGTCTTGCCGCAGTTCTGCTGTCCGGCCAGAGCGAATGTCAGTTTGGAACCCTTAGGGAGCGCGTTCTCGTGAGTGGGATCATGGTACTTGCCTGCCTCACCCAAGCCGGGGTGTGAGTTGTGCTCGTGCAGCGAGAGGTTGTAGCCGAAATCTACATGCTCCTTCTCAGGGGTCATATCGGCCTGGCTTATGACCTGCTTCTTTACGGTGATCTGAGCCGCCTCCTCAAGTCTGAGCGAGAGCGTATACCCGCGTACGAGCAACTCCATGGGGTCGCCCATCGGAGCGAACTTTAAAAGCTTGACCTCCACACCGGGCAGAAGGCCCATATCCAGGAAATGCTGCCTGAGCGCGCCTGCTCCTCCAACTGCGGTAATAACCGCACTCTCACCTATCTTAAGTTCTCTAAGAGTCATCTCTGCTAATTTTGCCCGCAAAATTACAACCCCTCCCCCACAAAATCAATACCAATAAATCAGTAAAACTGCAACATCGGGGACGGTTCCTAATGTTGCAGTTTTGCCGCAAAACTAACACATTAGGGACGGTTCCTAATGTGTTAGTTTTTTATTCCCACTCGATGGTGCCCGTGGGTTTGGGAGTGAGGTCGTAGAGGACGCGGTTCACGCCCGGAACCTCAGTGATGATGCGCTGGGTGATGTGATGCAGGAGCTTGTAGGGAATCTCCTCGATTGTTGCGGTCATGGCGTCACGGGTGTTGACGGCACGGATAATGACGGGCCAGTCCCATGAGCGTTTGTTATCCTTCACGCCGGTTGACTTATAGTCGGGAACGATGGTGAAGTACTGCCAAACCTTGCCCTCAAGGCCGTTCTTGGCGAACTCCTCACGCAGGATTGCATCGCTCTCACGCAGAGCCTCCAGTCGGTCACGTGTGATGGCACCGGTGCAGCGCACACCCAGGCCGGGACCCGGGAACGGCTGACGGAACACCATGTTATCGGGCAGGCCGAGTTCCTTACCTACTACGCGTACCTCATCCTTAAAGAGCAGCTTGATAGGCTCAACCAGCTCGAACTGCAGGTCATCGGGCAGACCGCCGACGTTATGGTGTGACTTGACGGGACCCGACTCCACAATATCGGGATAGATGGTACCCTGAGCCAGGAACGAAATACCCTCCTGCTTGCGGGCCTCCTCCTCAAACACGCGTATGAACTCGGCGCCAATGATCTTACGTTTCTGCTCGGGATCGGCCACGCCGGCGAGCTTGTCCAGGAAACGGTCGGTGGCATCGACATAAACAAGGTTGGCGTTCAGCTCGTCACGGAACACGCGGACCACCTGCTCGGGCTCACCCTTGCGCAGAAGACCGTGATTAACATGGACCGATACCAGCTGCTTGCCTACAGCCTTGATCAGCAATGCGGCTACGACCGATGAATCCACACCGCCTGAGAGTGCCAAGAGCACCTTCCTGCTGCCAATCTGAGCGCGGAGCTCCTTAATCTGTTCGTCAATGAATTTCTTGGCCAGAGCCGGAGTCGTGATACGCTCCATGTCGGCCGGACGTACGTTTCCTTGAGTCATAAGTATAATCTGTTGTAATAAAAATTAGTAATAAGGTAAGCAAAGATAATAAAAGGAATCAGAAATAGACCACATCACGTGTAATATTGTCCTTCATGATTGCCGTAGAACCAGCTCTGTGTACTGTCTGGAGGTGATTTACCCAGTTGTAACAATCGTCATACCAATATGGTCCGTAGGTATCGGTCACCTCCTCGTCAAGCGCCGTGTACTTGATGACGGCCTCAATCGGGTCGCAGTTCCCGTTATACCTGTAGCTGCACCACTCCATCGCGCTCTCGCCGCGCGCCGTATACTTGCTCGGCACCATCCTGACCGGCGACTCCAGGAACTCGTACTTGCCGTTGCTGGTGTTCAGCATCCGCAGCATGCCGTTGGAGTAATATATGCTGTTCGATATGTAACGGCTGTTATAAGGCAGGTCGTGCCGATATTCAACTCCCAGAGTATCACCGTTTAAGAACAGTGTATCCGATTCCGATACAAGCCTATACATCTGCCGTACGATAGTCAGTTTGAGGAACTCGTCGAACGTATAGGTGCGGCTCTCCTCCAACACGCCGCCCGCATCGGTCCACCTCATGACGGCCTTGGAGAGGTCGGGCACCACCATGCCGGTCATATTCTCGGCCAGAGGATTCGGATCCCTCCAGTCGGTGGCGGCAAAAGCCACCATAACACCCTTGTTGCCGTACTCGTAACGCCAGGTGCGCAAGGTCTCCGCGCCGCTTGTAACACTGCACGAAAGTCTATGGTTATCAGAGTCATAAGTATACACGCGCACAGTGTCCCTCAGGGCCGATGCCCCATAAGTGACCGTATGCCGGATCAGGTTGCCGCAGCTGTCAAACCTGTAAGAATCAAGTTTTGATGTGTTGAAGGAAAGCTCCGATACGTGCCCCCTGAGACCCAGACGCTGAGCGGCGGTACGTTTCCAGTATGGGGTATCGAACCACGCCTCACCCGCCTTCTGGTAGATAACCTGCTTGAGTACGGAATTGCCGGCCTCTATTATCACGGCCGATTTGCGCTTCTTTGTAGTGTTGTTGAAATCAACCGTTATGACAAGGGAGTCACCTCCCTTCTTTCCGCTTTTCTTGGAGATGGATAACCAAGAGGAATCGGCACTGGGTATATATGCGGTCCAGTCGGCATCGGCATTGATATGGATCATTCCCGAGTCCGGAACGCACGCGAAAGTACGGAGTGAGGTGGAATCAATCTGGAACGAAGGTCGGATTTCGTCATACAGTACATTGCCTCCACGGCATGAAAAAAGGGTCAAAAAGACCGATAAGCATAGTCCCGCAGGCAGAAACCTCACAACTCTCATTTAAACAACGGTTTAATACTGCAAAAATAGTAAAGAAAACCGACATGCCCGCCCCATCTAGAACAAAAACTCAAAAAATGTAAACAAAATTTTAATTGATGGAAAAAATGTAAATCAATTGGTAACAAATGGCATGGTAGATTCCGATATTCCGAGATACCTTTAGGGTACGCTTCTTTAAATTTGTGACAGCTATCAGGTTTAGGTCGATTCCGGGCTAAAAACCGAATCAGCTTAACGGATTCCTCTCGCCTGCGAAGGCGGGAGGTTTCATTGTTTTTAAGGTCTTTTATATAATCACTTACCTTGTAAACAAAGAGATAGTTTAACTTTGCACAGTTTTAAAAGTTAAGTCATCATAAAGATATGAAATACTACATCCTTTTTGGCCCTCCCGGGGCCGGCAAAGGCACACAGGCCGGAGCCATTTCAGCTAAGTACAACCTCAAGCACATAAGCACCGGTGAGTTGCTGCGTGCCGAGATTGCAGCAGGTACAGAACTCGGCAAGCAGGCCAAGGACCTGATAGAGGCCGGTAAGCTCGTTCCCGACAGCGTAGTTGAGGGCATGATCGAGAGCACCTTCAACAACAACAAGAACGTGGCAGGTTTCCTTCTCGACGGTTTCCCCCGCACACTCGGTCAGGCAGCTGACCTGGATGAGATGCTCGCCCGCCGCGGTGAGAAGGTGAACGCCGTAATCTCAATCATGATCAAGGATGAGACCATTAAGAACCGTCTGCAGCACCGCGCCCAGATTGAGGGTCGTGCCGATGACGCCAATGAGGAGACCATCAAGAACCGCATCGTTACATACCACAACCAGACCGAGCCCCTTATCACCTACTACAAGAATGCAGGCAAATATCACGAGGTTGATGGCGAGTGCGGCGATATAGAAGACGTACGCAAGGAGATGTTCCGCGTGTTCAAGGGCATCGACCGTAAGTTCCTGGAGCGAGTTCCTGGAGCGTCAGGTAGTACTTGACGACGCCCTGCTTGACAAGGTTCAGGCTCTGGCTCAGGAGTCACCCCGTCTGCGTATGAACTATGACCTGCGTAACTCTGAGGAGGACCAGTCACAGCGTATGCTCAACGTAATGCTCCCCGGCACCAAGACCGCCATCCACAAGCACAATCTCTCAAGCGAGACCGTAATGCTCATGCGCGGCAAGATGGACACCGTATTCTACAACGACAGCGGCGTAGAGAAGGAGCGCATCCATATGGGCGGCGAAACCGGCGTGTTCGGTGTCAACATCCCCAAGGGCCAGTGGCACACATTTGAGGTAACCGACCTCAGCATCATCTTTATGGCTCAGGACGGTCCCTGGTCTCCTATGGCAAAGGAGAACATGCTCTGACCAATTTAGAATTTAGAATTGAGAATTGAGAATTGAGAATTGAGAATTAATACGCAGAACCTGCGTATTGCCCGCGACATTAAAAAAGGTTCGGAAAGACTTCCGAACCTTTTTTATAATTCTCAATTCTCAATTCTCAATTCTCAATTTAATTCAGCATCTCTTTCAGTTTGGGCCAATAGTTGCGCCCAAGCACGATTCCGCAGCCCAGAACGAATCCAAAGAACGTCCAGACAATAAGAGTCTTGGCGCGGCTGTTGGAGGCCTGCGTAGGAACAGTAACCGGCTGAACGATGGTGAACGTAGGAGTATCCTTCTTGACCTGCATCTTAGCCTGCTCCAGCTGCTTGGCAAGCTCGCTGTAGATAGAGTTTGAGATATTGTACTTATTCTGGATGCGGTCACGCTCTATACGGTCCTTGGTGGTGGTGATACCCTGAGAACGGTCGGTTATGCGAGCCAGCTGCTCCTGATATGACTCAGCCTCACGCTTGATCTCATCATAACGTGCCTGGATGTAATCCAGCTCGTTCTGCGATTTCTCCACGCGGAAACGGGTAATCTCCTCCTGCAGCAACTGCTGCGCCTTCATGGCCAGCTCAGCGGTCTGGATAGGCTCAGAACCCGTTACATTCAGGGTAATGTAACCCTCCTTCTTATCGACTCCGAGTGACACGTTCTTGGCAATGATCTTAAGAATCTCGACCTCATCGTCGCTCAGAAGTACCGGCTTTGCGGTGGCATCGGCCTCAGAACCGTCGTCAGGAAGCACGATAGGCTCCTTCTTGGGACGGATGGCTTTCAGAATCACGCCAGGCAGTCCGATGGTGTATTTCTTAATTGTACCGAACACCGTCGGTTTAAGGATTTCAGTGTTATACGTGAACATGCTCACGGGCTCATCGGCCTTAGAGTAATGCACGGGAGTGTACATGAGCTCGCGACGGAACGTTACGCTGTTCACGATCTGCGGATAGATGAGCGGCGAAAGCTCTGAACCGCCGATTGATGTACCCAGATCAAAACCGGCCAGCGACGCCAGGCTGCTCAGTGACGAGCTCTTGCTGGAGTTCACCTGAGGCACCATTACAGTGCTCACGGCGTAGGTACGTTTCATGGTGAGCGCAGCCACCAGACCCAGCACAATGAATGCGCAGGTCCAAAGAATCACGGTCTTACGGCCGTTCCAGAGCTGCTTGACCAGCTCCATTATGTCTATGCCCTCCTCCTCATCGTAGGGCATGCTGTTAATATCCTCCTGCATATTACTTAAGTCTGTCAACAAGTACTATAAGCGATATAACCGATGTCAGAGTGGTTATACTCTGGTTGAATGTGTTGCTCCAGTTGATCTTCTCCTTGGGAGTATCCAGCTTCTCACGCTTCTCGCGGTCAATGCTTACGGTAATCACACCACCCGGCTGAACCTTGGGATAGCGGCGAATACCGAACAGACAACGCTTGGTGCCATCGGTCTGGTTATTGGGATAAGTCACGGTCACGCTGTTCTTGTTGGCCACCTTCTGGAAACCGCCGGCATAGTTGCGGATGTACCAGGCAGCATTGTGGCCGCCGTCATACACGACTGTCTTACTGGCCGATGAGAACTCATCGGGCACATACTGAGCCATGCGAGTACCGATCTCGCGGATGCTTACGATGTTCTCCTGACGAACGATGTTGATCACATCACCATCCATCAGAATGATATCGGAATCCATCTTGCCCTTATTGCCCTTGGCCTTCTTAAGGTTTACTCCGATGGTACCGCGGTTACGATATGTACGGAACACACGAGCGTAAGGATCGGCATCGTCCAGAAGGCCGCCGGCCTGCTCAATAATCTCCCAGAGCTGGGTCTTGTTGTCATCGAGCATATAGACGCCGGGATACTTTACGCGTCCGTTCAACTCAACGGTACGACCCTTTGTAAAGTCAGGAGTCATGCGGACCACGATGTTATCGAACGGCTGCAGCTGGAAATCATGTACGGGGTAGTAATCATCATCGACCTCAATTGTCAGACGGTCAAATGACACGCCCTTTGAGTCCGATATGTTCAGACGGAACACCTCAATGCGGTCATAGGCAGCACCCACCTCGAATCCGCCGGCCATCATGATCATGTCATGGATGGTGAGTGTCTGATCGTATGTAGTGCCGAACGGGGCCTTTACGGCGCCGCTTATACGGACTTCGCCTACGTTGGTGTAGGTTGAGTTGTCGTAGACATTCAGCTCATCGCCGGGCTGCAGCTCCGTGTCACCGTCACTCTCGAGCATGATGGGCAGATACTGCTTCTTGGCGCGGTTGGTCAGGTCGCGGCGGGTTATGTAAGCCACGGGGTAAACGCTCTCCTTAAGGCCGCCCGCCATCTCGATTGCCTGGTTTACGGTCATGCGGTCATTCAGGCCGAAGTTGCGTGTGAACGGCTTACGAACCATTCCGCTGATGGATATGGTCTCCACGTCGCGGTAATCGGACAAAGAGAGTACAGTCACCTTATCACGGGCCTCAAGCTCAAAGTCGGGATTGCCGTCAACGCCGGGGAACGGAACCGTCATCACCTCAACGGTCTCATCGGGCCTTGTGCGCTCAACGAGTACGAAATCGGTCTTGGCGGTGTATGTGGGTTTGGCGTTGTCAATAAGTGTCTGGAGTGACTTGTTCTTGGCCAGGTCGTAGCTGCCGCCGTAGTAGACGCCGCCCTCAATGGTTACGTAGTCCTCCATGGGCTTGTTCTGAGTGCGTATGCGGATTTTATCACCGTTCTTGAGCTCTATCTTCTGCGAACCGCTCATGACGTTGGTGAGCGAGAACTCCAGGTACTTGACCTCACCGTCCTCACGGCGCTCAATCTGGGCGTTCTCCATATAGGCGTTGTAGCGCAGGCCGCCGGCATACTCAATCACGTTCTTAAGGCTCTCACCCTCAACCAGTTCGTAACGCATGGGGCGGTTAACCGCACCCTCCAGGGTCACGATCTTCTGGGCAACCGGAACGAACAGCACGTCATTGTTCTGCAGGTCATAGCTTGCCTTGACATCGGGCTTGGTCATATAGGCGTAGAGGTCCAGCTTGCTGGTCTTGCCGCCGCGTGAGAGCTGTATGTTACGTATAGAACCCATAGCGGTGGGACCGCCGGCAGCTGCCAGAGCGTTGAACGCGGTGTTCAGGGCCGATACGGTAAAGCCGCCCTGCACCCCAACCTCACCGTAGATGCTCACCGTGATGGTACGCGCGGTGGTGATGGTCACTGCTATCTGGTCCTCGCGGAACGAGTAATGCGCAGCCAGCTTGGTGCGGATGGCCGTGCGGGCCTTGTCCAAGGTCAGACCCTTGAGGAATATCTTGTTGGCGCCGGTAGGCTGGATGGAACCGTCGGCATCGATACGCTGATGGATCTCGGTCTGTGATGAACCGAATATGGAGATGTGAACCTCATCGCCCTCACCCAGCACGTAGGTATCGGGGGCCTGGGCGCCATCGGTCGTACGGAACACATCCATAGATGTGCCTGTAAACAGCGAGTGGCCGTATATGTCATCACCGGCATTGGCCGATACGTGATTCTCCTCAAGCGCAGTCTCAAGGGCAGCTTCGGCAGCAGCCTCGCCTGTGGTGGTCTTGGGAGCGTCCTCGGCGGTACTCACTACATTCACGCCACCTGTTGCGGCAGCCGCGGGAGTGACATCGGCCGCATTCTTCTCAGCCTGCATCTTGTTGAGGATGGCCAGCACCCTGTCCTGGTAGTTAGCATATTCGGTCGGAGGTATGTTATCCACATCTATACCCTCCTCCATGAGTCGGGTACGTACCTCAGTCTCGTTAAGTCCACGTTTCTGCAACTCAGCCTGAGCCATTGACAACATAGCAGCGGACTGACCGAACATGACTACCGGTATCAGCACTGCAAGACAAGCCAGAATTTTCTTCATATTCCTTCTTAAAAACTATTTCGGTTCGCAAAAATACTAATAAATATTAAAAAGGTGCCAAAGGGGACGGTTCTGTTTGGCTCCTTTTTCCGAAAGGGGGCCAAAGGGGACGGTTCTTTTTGGCTCCTATTTTGAGGAAAAGTCCTTGATCCGCTGCTCTTCGCTGCGCTTACAGATAAGGATCTGTCCGTTCTTTTCCGATACAATATAACCATCCAATCCCTGAATCACCACCTTACGAGCGTCCTCAGTATGGACAACGCAATTGGCACTGTCGTAGAAATAAACGTTTCCGACCGATGCATTATTATCCTCATCCTTAGAGAGTTTCTCGTGCAGGGACTGCCAGTTGCCCAGGTCGCTCCACCCGAAATCCGCCGGGCAGGTATACACCTTACCATCGGCCGATGCCGGCTCCATGACCGCATAGTCAATCGAAATCTTCTCACACTGCGGAAAAATCTCATCAACCGAGGGAGCCAAAGGGGACGGTTCTATTTGGCCCCCTTTTG
>CACZCX010000061.1 GCA_902779875.1 uncultured Bacteroidales bacterium
CTCGTAGGCGATGGTGATATTCTTGAACTCCTCGGCTGAGAGGTTGAATACTGAACCCTCGAGCTCAGCCTTAACAACCTGGTTCTGGATACCCTTCTCTCGCTCGTCGAGAGACTCACCGATGCAGAAGATAACCTTAAGACCGTTGGCAAGAGCCAGCAGAACCTTCTCCTTGAGGATGTCATAAGTCTCGTGATAGTACTCACGGCGCTCTGAGTGACCCAGGATCACATACTCAGCACCAGTTGACTTAACCATGGCAGCAGATACCTCGCCGGTGTAAGCGCCTGACTCCTTGTCAGCGCAGTTCTCAGCTGAAAGGCCGATTACGTTGTGATCAATGATATCAGAGATCTTGGCAAGATGAATGAACGGTGTGCCGATGATAACGTCGCAATTGGGTTTATCGGCAGCCAACACCTGATTCAGCTCTTCAGCGAGAGCAATACCTTCCTGGAGATTCTTGTTCATCTTCCAGTTTCCGGCAACAATTTTCTTTCTCATTTCAAAAAAACAGTATTAAAAACGTTATTGTTATTGTATCAACTCTTTCAGTCTGTCAATCAGCACGATCATGAGCAGCGGCAGCAGGAACAGCACCGCGATGGCCCACGGGGTGTGCAACGGATCGGGAGCGGGAACGGCGCCGACCTCTATCTCGTCCAGGGGTGCCGACAGCTCGTCATCCGAAGGTATGCGGGAGTGGCTCCACTTGTTTATTATCACGCCGTCCTTGAGCAGCACCAATCCCGGGTTGGAACGTACCATGGTCTGCAGGGGAATGTCATCGCAGGATACGAACTTGATCTCGGCACCGGCATTCTCTGTCCACTGCCTTATCACGTCGTTACCCGATGCGGTCACTCCTATCATGTTGTATCCCCAATGTCCGCAATAGTCAAACACATCGTCTATCAGGTCCAGGTTGGTCTCGCTTGCGTTCTCCAGATGCGGAGATACGAGCAGGAACGTATACGACGAGTCGCACAGGATATCGGGAGTTATGTCATTCATCTCATCATCAAACAGCGTGAACTCGGCCAGCGAGTGGTTGCCGTTCTCTATGCCGCCGCGGATATCGGTCCCCACCTTATAGGCCCTGAAATCCAGGATAGGCAGGCTGATGATGTTGGCCGTCATGAACCTGAGCGATACGGCCACCACGATCACGGTGACCCAGCACTGACGACGGGCCGATACAAACGGAACGATGCTCTTGCGCCCGGCGAACACAAGTACCGCCAGCAGGAGCAGGAATATGTTCTTGGAGAATGTCTGCCAGTTGGTGAGTATGATGGCATCGCCGAAACAGCCGCATTCATGAACCGGATTCTTGAGAGCTACGTAAAGAGTGAAGGGGGTGAGTATGACCATCATAATGAGCGACACCAGTGATGTTCCCTTACTGAATGTACCCAGCAGCAGGTATGCTCCTATCAGAATCTCAAAGCCGGCCAGCAGGCAGGCAAATATAAGCAGGGTGGAATCAAGCAGGACACCTCCCATTCCGAATGCATACAGGTAGTCCGAGAGCTTGATCTGTGTACCCACAGGGTCAATGGCCTTGACTATGCCCGAAAACATGAATGTGAGACCCAGCAGGACTCTGGCAAAATTCACCAGAATCTTTAGAGGCAGTCCGTTCTTGGTTGATTCCTTCTCCATATCATTGTTCTTTACACCCGCTCTCTATGACTGTCTTTATGAGTCCGAAAACGGCGTAATTGATCATATCCATGTAGTTGGCGTCTATCCCTTCCGATACGACCGTCTTGCCCTGATGGCTCTCAATCTCCTTGGTACGGTTGATCTTGGTAAGGATAAGGTCCGTGTATGACGATGTACGCATGCCGCGCCAGGCCTCGTCATAATCGTGGTTCTTCTTTTTCATCAGCTCAAGGGCGGCAGTGGCATACTTGTCATACTCACGGATAGCCCACTCGGTGTCCACGTCGACGGTATCGGCGAATCCGTGCTCCAGCTGTATGAGAGCTATGATTCCGTAGTTCACGATACCTATAAGCTCGGAGCGTATGCCTTCGTCAATGAGAGTCACGCCCTTGGTCTCTATGCTGCGTATGCGCTTGGCTTTGATGAATATCTGGTCTGTGAGTGACTCCGGACGCATGATACGCCATGATGCCCCGTAATCCTGCAGTTTCTTTACATACAGTGAACGGCACATTCCAATCACCTCCTCAAACTCCTTATTCGTATCAGGCTTTTTCATCTCTTTACAGTCAGTTTACCCTCAGTGTCTGTCCTACCTTGATGATGGCATTCCTTGAAATGCCGTTCAGCTTGCATATGTTGGCCACTGTGGTCTCGTTCTTTATGGCTATCCTACTCAAAGTGTCTCCGCTGCGTACTTTGTAGTACACCTCACGGGTGTTCTTGGAGTAGACGTAATAATCTGTAACTGCCGTCTGATGCGGGAAGTCGAACATCAGCGCGGGGTTGATGGCCTGTCCCAGGATACGCGTCTCAAAATGCAGATGCGAGCCGGTGGAACGGCCTGTGTTTCCGCCGAGTCCTATCGGGTCACCGGCATGCACTATCTCGTTCTCGCCAACCAGCTTCTTGGACAGATGTCCGTAGACCGTCTCCAGTCCGTTGGGATGACGTATTACCAGATAATGGCCGTAGCCGCGGCGCTCGTAACGTGATATGCGGACCTTTCCGTCAAATGCGGCACGGATGGTATCGCCTATCTTTACCTTGATGTCAATACCCAGATGGGCTCTCGCCCTGCGGGGACGGTATCCGAACTTATCGGTTATACGGGTGCTGTCTGTCGGCATGAAATATCCCTTCATGGATATGATCACCGAGTCAGGCAGGTTTGCGTCATTGAAATTGTGGACATACTGGTTACTCCATTCCGGATAGAGATATGAGGCCGGGGTATCCAGGTCCACAGCCATTCCGGCTGAAAGATGTGCAGGCTGGAGCACCCTCTCCATGGGCTGAACCCATGTCATATGTGCAGGTACAGCATCCTGTGCAGTTACGTTGAGTGCTGCAGATAGGGCAACACAGAGCAACAGAACCATCCTTTTTGCGATACGCATGTACATCTTTTTATTTTTCAACCTGCGAAGTTAGGCATTTTCTACGATATTGAAGACCAGTCATACTCACTTTTCTTGAGACGACGCAGCACACGACCCATCAGGAGGTTCTCCTGACGGGTGAGTTCCGGGTCATCGGCAATAATATCCCTGGCTATCTCACGCACATGTTCTATGAGCGCTCCGTCCCTTGCCAGATTGGCCATCCTCAGGTCAAAAGCCATTCCGCTCTGCTGCGTTCCCTCCAGGTCACCGGGACCGCGGAGTTTGAGGTCCGCCTCGGCTATCTCGAATCCGTCACAGGTGGCGGTCATTATCTCGATCCTCTTCCTGGTATCCTCGGACAGCTGATAAGGGGTGACCAGCAGACAGAAAGACTGGTCGGCGCCACGGCCCACACGTCCGCGCAGCTGGTGAAGCTGCGAAAGTCCGAACCTGTTGGCGTTCTCTATGACCATGATGCTGGCGTTGGGCACATCCACACCCACCTCAATCACGGTCGTGGCCACCATGATCTGTGTCTCGTTACGCTTGAACCGCTGCATCTCGGCATCCTTCTCAGCCGGTTTCATACGGCCGTGGACCTTGCTCACGCTATAACCGGCAAACCTCTCGCAGACAGTCAGATAACCCTCTTCAAGGTTTTTAAGGTCAATCTTCTCGCTCTCCTCAATGAGCGGATAGACTATATAGGCCTGGCGTCCCTTCTTGAGTTCACGGTCAAGGAAGGCATAGATCGATGTATGGTTTCCGTCGTAGTAATGGTCTGTCTGTATGGGCTTGCGGCCGGGAGGCAGTTCGTCTATGACGGATACATCCAGGTCACCGTAGAGTGTCATGGCCAGGGTACGCGGTATGGGGGTGGCAGTCATGACCAGCACGTGAGGCGGCATGTCGCTCTTGCTCCACAGACGTGCCCTCTGAGCTACACCGAAACGGTGCTGCTCGTCAATCACCACAAATCCCAGACGGCTGAACTCAACCGGGTCCTCCAGTACTGCGTGAGTGCTCACCAGTATGTTCACGCTGCCCTCCTTGAGCCCTTTGAGTATAGCCTCGCGGCGTTTGCCCTTTATGCTGCCGGTAAGAAGTTCCACGCGAAGTCCCAGCCCGTCTATGTATCGGCTGATATTGGCGAAATGCTGTTCGGAAAGTATCTCGGTGGGAGCCATGATGCAGGCCTGATAACCGTTGTCAATGGCAATGAGCATGGTCATGAGAGCCACCATGGTCTTGCCGCTGCCCACATCGCCCTGCAGCAGACGGTTCATCTGCCGGCCGCTGCCCATGTCGGTACGGATTTCACGTATCACGCGCTTCTGCGCCCCGGTCAGGCTGAATGGCAGTTTCTCGTTGTAGAAACGGTTGAAACTGTCACCGATTTTCGCAAAGACATAACCCTTGAAACGACGCTGACGGTCGCTTGCAAAACGGGCCAGATTGAGCTGGACATAGAACAGCTCCTCAAACTTGATGCGCAGCTGGGCCAGACGGAGTTCGAGCGGCGTGCGGGGGTTATGGACCACCTTTAGCGCATCGGTCAGACCCATAAGATGCTCCTTATCACGAAGCCAGTCGGGAAGAGTCTCCGACAGGGGCTCCACGATCAGAGCCATGAGGTTGGTCACCAGCTTACGTATGGCGGCGGAGTTGAGGCCCGCCTTTTTCATCTTCTCGGTGGTGTTGTAATAGGGCTGCATGCCCATCTCGGAGAGGTTGAGGTTAGCCTCGAGGTCAATCTCCGGATGAGCTATGTTCACTCTTCCGCCAAAAATGGTCGGCTTGCCGAACACCACATAATCCACGCCGGGACGGTATCGGTCAAGTATGAATTTTATTCCGCTGAACCATACCAGGTCGGCCACGCCGGTACCGTCACTGAAGTGAGCCACCAGTCGCTGACGCCGCCCCTCGCCTATCTGCTCAAAACTCAGTATCTTTCCCTTGAGCTGGATATATGGCATGGTGCCGTCCACCTCCCTCACCTGGAAGATGCGGCTGCGGTCAATGTATTTGTAAGGAAAATAGTAAAGAAGATCCTGGAGCGTGGTTATCCGGAGCTCACTCTTGAGAAGAGCTGCTCTTGCCGGACCTACGCCGGGCAGATATTTGACATCACGCTGGTCAAGATCAAGCATCAGGCACGGCCGAACATCATCTTGTCACAAACAGAGGTCGTAACCTCCTTTCCACGAAGCCGGTCGATGATTGCCTTGGCAAACTCAACCGCAGCGGCAGGACCGCAGGCTGTGATGATATTTCCGTCCACCTCAACAAGTGACTCTGTGCACTCAGCACCCTTGAGCATACCCTCGCAACCGGGGTAGCAGGTTGCCTTGCGACCCTGGAGCAGGCCGTGCTTGCCCAGGACCGTGGGAGCGGCGCAGATGGCAGCCAGAGGAATGTTCTTACCGTAAGCCCACCTGAGCAGAGCCTCCAGTTCCTTGTGATTGCCTAGGTTGGTGGCACCGGGCTGTCCGCCGGGAAGTATAAGCATCTCGGCATCACTGAAGTCAGTGTTCTCGAACAGGTCATCGGCCTGTACAGGTATACCCTGACTGCTCTTGACCAGGAACTCACCGGTTACGGATATGGTGTTGACCTCTATTCCGGCGCGGATGAGCATGTCTAAAGGAGTGATAGTTTCTATGGCTTCAAAGCCCTCGGCTAAAAAAATGTAGACCATTTTTCTAATTGAGAATTGAGAGTTGAGAAT
>CACZCX010000062.1 GCA_902779875.1 uncultured Bacteroidales bacterium
GTGACTCTTCTTATCAGGAGATAACGGTCATTTTGAATACGGAAAGCGGCATTGCAACGGTTTTGCAATGCCGTTTTCTTGTTCGGCACGGTGTAACAGGGGTATTTTTGCGGTGTGATTGAGAGCGGATAATGTGGAGATGATGGAAAAAATGTTAAGAATTTAAAATGCCGATTTTACCAAAAGGCCTATAGACTATCATAACTAACGAAAACTGAAAAACTATGAAGAAACTTGCTTTTGCTTTAATCATGCTTGCCTTTGCAGGCACCTCGTTTGCACAGTCCGATGCCAAATCCGATAAGGAAGAGAAGACAGAGGACGTTATTACCCAGCCCGAATTCAAGGGCGGCCTTGAAAAACTGTACCAGTACATCAATGACAACTTCGAGTATCCCGAGAACGCAGCCAAGCGTTCGGTAAACGGTAAGATGGACGTGGAGTTCACCGTTGAGAAGAGTGGAGACATTACATATGTAAGCATTCTCAAGGGTCTTGATTATTCTATCGATGATGAGGTCCTGCGCCTCCTCAAGGCTATGCCACGCTGGACTCCGGCCACCAAAAACGGCGTTCCCGTAAGATACAAGGTATCCATGCCTATCACTATCCGTGCCTCACGTACCAAGAACCAGAGGTCAAGCACAGCCCTGTTCGATTACAGGGATCAGTAAACAGATCGGGCTTTTTTTCGCGACTTGCATTAACAATGATTATCTTTGTGCGTCTTTAGTACAAACAAACTATTAAGTCACACAGATTATGAAAAAGAATTTATTAGCCCTTTTGGTTGTTGCACTGAGTTTTTGCGGATGTAGCTATGATAAATATGAGGTAGGTTCGGAACTTCAGGTTTATTACGATGACGCTCCTGCCAATGGCTGGCACGATTCAGCCATACCTGAGGGACAGCCCGGATTCTATGTATACCAGCAGTTCAGATTCCCTGAGATTACCAACTCCGTTATGGAGGACGGTGCAGTGATGGTATATCTCTGCGAGGGTGATAACGATGTACCCCTTCCAAACGTATTCCCTCTTGCTGACGGCCGTAACGTCGTAACCGAGAATATGCGTTTCGAGGTTAAGAAAGGTCTGATTACCGTAATACTGGAGTGGTCGGATTTCAATTTCCACGATAACCTGAACGATTACAAGTTCAAGTTCTGCATCCTCACACCCAGCATGAAGACCAAGGTATATTGATCCGATACAATAGGAGATAAAAAATCCGCATCGCCTTGAAGTGATGCGGATTTTTTTATTTCTCTGCAGCCTGAAGTATCAGGGTCGTGGCTCCCAGCGTTATGATGGCGCCGTCTTCAATCGTCACCCTCTCGCGGTCACCCAGTATGCGGTTGAAAAGGAACGTTCCGGTCAGGCTGGGGAAATCCCTGAGTGAGTACGATATCTCACCGTCGGGCTCCCTCTTGACGGTGATCACGCAGTGACGTCGGTCCATGCTGCGGTCGTTGGTGTCGATGGGTATGGTTATGTTGTCACCGGGGTTGTATCGGCCTATCACATTCTCGCCTTCGCGGAGCGCAAAACTCTGACGGAAACCGAATACGTTCTCCACCACCAGGATGGAGCCCAGGCCTTCGTCATTGACCTCCTGCTTGCGGTCGGCATCCCTCTGGGTGGCTGACAGCTTGCTGGTGCCTATGCGTATCTTGAACTGCTTGCGGCAGTTCTCGCATTCGAACACCAGGGACTGGCCCTCCTTGTAGAGGGTCTCATCGAAAGTGTTGTAGTGGTCACATTTGGGACAGCGTACCCGTTTCATATAGTGCTAAGTAGTTGATTTCAAACAAAAGCTGACCTGTAAGCCGGGTTCTGTAGGGGAGGTGAACCTTCCCTGTCTGCCATTAATCTTGACCTGCCGTCACCGACAGGCTCCGCAATCTTGTGATTACGCGCGTTCTACCCTCCGGCTCAGGCGAGCAGCCCTCTAACGCCGGTATACATGAACTTGCAACTTCCAAGGCACACAGCACCTGTGTCACCACAGGCCTGGTGGGCTCTTACCCCACCTTCTCACCCTTACCGCGTAAGCGGCGGTTGTTTTCTTCTGCGCTGATCAGCCATCGCTGACTGCTTCCCGTTAGGAAGTGGAATGCTCTGTGTCGCCCGGACTTTCCTCAGCCCCGTGAGGGACAGCGGCAGACCGGTCAGCTTTCAGGCTGCAAAATTAGGGATTTTTTCATTTGCATCCTCCTTATATGACACCGATATGCCATTTTGGTTACTTTTGCGGAAAATACAACTGCTATGAGAGGTAAGATTCTATCTGCTGCCGTAATATCGGCAATGGTCCTGTTGGGCGTTTCTTCATGTTCCCGATACGAGACTGTCAAGGGTGATCCCATGAATGTCATGATCTATACGCTTGACAACGGGTTAAAGGTTTATATGTCAGTGAATAAGGAGACTCCGCGTCTTCAGACTTTCATCGCCGTAAGGAACGGCGGAAAGAACGACCCTTCCGATAATACAGGTCTGGCTCACTATCTGGAGCATATAATGTTCAAGGGTACCGCGAGTTTCGGTACTTCCGATTATGCCGCCGAGAAACCCATACTCGACCAGATTGAGGAGCAGTTCAATATCTATCGCACCAAGACCGATCCTCAGGAGCGCCTGGCCATATACCATGTGATCGACAGCCTGAGTTATAAGGCATCGGAACTGGCTATACCCAATGAGTATGACAAACTCATGTCCCTGATAGGATCCAGAGGTACCAATGCCTTCACCTCCGAGGACGAGACCGTATATCAGGAGGATATCCCCTCCAATCAGATTGACAACTGGGCGCGCATCCAGGCCGACCGTTTCCGCAACATGGAGATACGCGGATTCCACACGGAGCTGGAGGCTGTATATGAGGAGTATAACATGTACCTCAACGAGGATAGCCAGAACGCACTCTATGCCATTGACTCGGTGCTCTTTAAGAATCACCCGTACGGAACACAGCAGGTCATAGGTACCCAGCAGCACCTCAAGAATCCCTCAATCACTGCAATCAGGAAACAGAAGGCTGCCATGTACGTGCCCAATAACATCGCCATATGCGTGTCGGGCGATTTTGAGCCCCGTGAGTTCGTGGCCGTCATAGAGAAATACTTCGGTGACTGGGAGCCCAACCCCTCCATACCCGAGTTCAAATACGAGCCGGAGGAACCCATCACATCACCTGTGGAGCGTCACGTCTACGGTAACGAGTCCGATTTCGTGATTATGGGCTGGCGTGTGCCGGGTAACAAGGATAAGGAGAATGAGACTGGTGCCATCGTCCAGTCCATCCTCAACAACGGAAAGGCCGGTCTTATCGACCTTGACATAAACCAGCAGCAGAGAGTGCTCGCCGCCGGTTCGGAGTATTACGGACTCGTGGATTACGGACAGTTCCTGGCCTACGGTTATCCCAAGGAGGGTCAGACGCTGGAGGAGGTGAGAGACCTGCTTCTTGCCGAGGTGGCCAAGCTTCAGGCAGGTGATTTTGACGAGTCTCTCATAGAGGCTGCCATAGCCAATATCAAACTCAGCCGTATGCGTGCACTCGAATCCAACCGCAGCCGTGCCATGAATATGGTCAACTCATTCATCGCACAGACCGATTGGGCCGATGAGGTAACTCTTCTCGACCGTCTTGCCCGTGTAACCAAGGCCGATGTCATGGAGTGGGCCGACAGGTATCTCGCCCTCAACTCGTATGTGGTTGCCTACAAGCATCAGGGCGTGAACCCCAAGAACAATAAGATTGTCGCTCCCGCCATCACCCCGATTGCCACCAACCGTGACAAGCAGAGCGACTTCCTGACTGAGATATCTCAGGTTCAGGTCAAACCCATCGAACCTGTTTTCGTGGATTATGAGAAGGATCTCTCCAAGTCGGAGTACAGCAAGGATATCGAACTCCTTTACAAGCAGAATGTAAACAATGATATTGTATCGGTCACCTTCCGCTTTGATATGGGCCTGACCACGAATCCCGCCCTCGGCTTTGCGTTCGACTACCTCACATATCTCGGCACTCCCACACGCAGCGCCCAGGATATTGCATTCCAGGAGTACATGATAGCCGGCAATCACAGCTTCAATGTAGGTGAGAATACCATGTCATTCTCCGTGAGCGGACTTGCCGAGAATATGGGTCAGATGATTGATATCGTCGAGGATCTCATGCTCAATGCCATTCCCGATGAATCCATCCTCGAGAACCTCAAGCAGGATGAACTCATGGCGCGTCAGATGAACAAGGCCAACCAGAATGCCTGCTCCAACGCCCTCAACCGCTACATCTATTACGGTCCCGAGTTCATCAAGTCCGTAACCATGACCGATGCACAGGTGAGGGCCCTCACTTCCGACCAGCTTCTGGCTCTCGTACGGGAGGTCCTTGACAAGCAGCATAAGATTCTCATTTATACTCCTCAGAGTGAGTCTGAGGAAAGTGCTGTCCTTGCCGATCATCACAAGTGTCCGGACAATCCTCAGAAACTGGTAAGGAAATATACCCGCAAGCAGATAATTGACGGGTCCAAGGTGATCGTGGCGCCCTACGATTCGCGTCAGTTCAACTACATCCAGTACTCCGACCGCGGCGAGACCTTCTCCATGGCCGATGTACCCGCCATCGAACTCCTCAATCAGTATTTCGGAGGCGGCATGAATTCCATCGTATTCCAGGAGATGCGTGAGGCCAGAGCACTTGCTTACAGCGCAGGTGCATCGCTCTCTTCACCTTCATATGTTGATGATACCTACAGTTTCCAGGCCAGGATTGGTTCTCAGAATGATAAGCTACAGGCGGCTGTTGAGGC
>CACZCX010000063.1 GCA_902779875.1 uncultured Bacteroidales bacterium
GAAATACTCACCTATTGCGGCACCTGCCAGAGGTGCGTAATACTGCAGAGCTGCAGGATCGGCAGCTGTGGCGGCAACCACGATGGTGTAATCCAGTGCGCCGTGCTGACGCAGGGTGTTCACGATAGTGGCCACTGTAGAGCCTTTCTGGCCCACAGCCACATATATGCAATAGACAGGATCACCTGCCTCATAGTTGGCACGCTGGTTTATTATGGTATCAATGGCAATGGCGGTCTTTCCGGTCTGACGGTCACCGATTATAAGCTCACGCTGTCCGCGGCCTATGGGGATCATGGCGTCGATAGCCCTAAGACCTGTCTGCAGGGGCTGATGTACGGGCTCACGGAACACCACACCGGGAGCCTTACGCTCCAGGGGCATCTCAAAGAAGGGGCCCTCAATGTCCTTGAGACCGTCAAGCGGCTTACCCAGCGGGTTAACCACGCGGCCCACCATATTCTCGCTCACGTTTATGGATGCGATACGTCCTGTGCGGTGAACGGTCATGTCCTCCTTGATCTGATCTGTGGGACCCAGCAGGATGGCACCTACGTTATCCTCCTCCAGGTTCATCACTATGGCCTGTATGCCATTGTCAAACTCTATCAGCTCATCGGCCTCGGCATTCTTGAGTCCGTATATGCGGACCACGCCGTCACTCACCTGGAGCACGGTTCCGACCTCCTGGAAGCGGGCGCTTGTATCTATGCCCTTAAGCTGTTCCAGAAGTACCTCCGATACCTCACTTGCCTTTATTCCGTTTGCCATTATATGATACGGTTATTCTTTTCAATTAGTTCCTTACGGATTCTCTGCAACTTGCCCGCCACGCTGGCGTCAAGGCGGAATCCGTCAACAAGCAGCACGAATCCTCCGTCAATTGAAGGATCCACAGAGTGTGTCCACTCAACACTGCCGTGCTCTACGTTCTCTACCAGCTTCTTAAGCCGTTCCCTGCGTTCGTCGCCCACAGGGGTGGCTGTTATAAGCTGTACCGGCACAATTCCATTCCTGAGACGATACAGGTCCTGATAGCTTACGGCCATGAATAGCAGGCAGTCACCGCGGCCTGCGCCTACAGCAAGTTTGAAAAACGCCTTGGACGAACCGCTAAGGGCGTCCTTTCCGTCAGTGACGGCAGTCTCAAGCAGGCTGCATTTGTCACTCACGCTCACTGTGGGATCGGTTATCCGGTCATGTATGGCACGGACAGCACGCATCCGCTCCGCAAGCGTCTGCATCTCCAGATACACCTGGCGGTCGTCGCCCTGCTCCACCGCATACTGCAGCAGAGCCTTGGCATATCTTACGGAAACGGTTCCTGTATTCATACCTTACTTGCCGGTTTTCACGTCATCTATCATCCGGTCTATCAGAAGGAGCTGGTCCTCATCGGTCGACAGCTCTTTCAGAACGACCCTCTCTGCCACCTGTACTGACAGTTCCGCAACCTGACGACGGAGACTGCGCAGAGCCTCCTCTTTCTCCAGACGGATCTGTTCGCGTGCATCGGAGATAAGTTTCTCACCGCTCTCCTTGGCACGGTTCTCTGCCTCTGCAATGATTTCATCACGCCGGTCAGCCGCCTCCTTCAAGATACGCGCCTTCTCGGCACGGGTCTCCTTGAGGAGCTCGTCACACTCAGTCTGGATACCGGCAAGACGCTCGTTGGCCTCCTTGGCTGCCTGGAGCGACTTGTCTATATACTCATTGCGCTCGTCGACCATACCGGTTATGGCGGGGAATCCCCACTTTACCAGTATGAAGAAGACTATTCCGGCTGCAATGAGCATCCAGATCAGTGTACCGACCTCGGGAATCAGCAGATCCATTTATGCGTACAGTGCTAACAGACAAACAATTACTGCCAGAAGTGATACACCCTCCATGAAGGCGCCGATAAGAATCATGGAGCTGCGGATGTCACCTGCGGCCTGAGGCTGACGGGCGATTGACTCCATGGCTGACTGACCTATACGGCCAAGACCTAAAGCTGCACCTACAACTGCGATGGCAGCACCGAGTGCTATGACACCGTTACCGATTGCTGCACCTGCTGCAGCCTGTAAGATAGTTGCTAACATCATAATACTAATATTTAAGTAGTTAATTAATTTTCAATTCTCAATTCTCAATTCTCAATTTCCTTATGTTCCTCCTCCGGCCGGCTAAGACCGATAAACACGGCAGAGAGCATGGTGAACACATACGCCTGGATGTATGCCACCAGCAACTCCAGAAAGTTCATGAACACCATAAAGAACAGCGAAAGCGCTGTCATGGGAGCTCCGATTGCCGGTCCCATCTTGGCGGTTATGAATATTACGCAGGTAAGCGACAGTATGATGGCGTGACCTGCGGTGATATTTGCGAACAGACGTACGGTAAGGGCGAAAGGCTTGGTGAATATACCTACAATCTCGATGAACGGGAGCAGAGGTACGGGAGCCTTGAGGAATACGGGGACATCGGGCCAGAGAATCTCCTTCCAGTACTCGCGGTTACCGAATACATTCACGGTAAAGAATGTGATCAGGGCAAGGAAGAGTGTCACGGCTATGTTGCCGGTCACATTGGCTCCTGCAGGGAATATGGGAATGAGTCCCATGATGTTGCTCAGCAGTATAAAGAAGAATATGGTGAGCAGCAGCGGGGTGTACCGTTTGTAATCCTTGCCTACCGAGGGTTTGATCACGTCATCGACTATCATGGCAATGACAAACTCCATGAGGCCCACAAAGCCCTTGGGCGCGGGATCGGTGGAGCTGTGACGTCTGTACCAGCGTGCGGTGCACATCACAATGACGCAGAGCAGCAGGCTGTTGAAGATCACAGCCAGAGCAATCTTGGTGAGCGACAGGTCAAGCGGCTTGAGTTCAGTACCATCAGGAAGGGTCTCCACCAGCTTACCGGCATATGCACCATCCTGAGCTATATGGAATCCCTCATAGCTGCCCTCATGACCGAGCTTATCGGACATAAAGAAATGCCAGCCCGACACCTTGCTGTAGAGCATCACAGGCAGATGAAGGCTTACCTCCTTATCGCCGAGTGTAATTATGTGCCAGTGATAGGAGTCCTTGAGGTGACCGAATATGATGCCCTTGACATCGACAGTCTCCTCATCGGCCTGAGCCTCCTGGGCCCTTGCCGGCATAACCGCCATCAGCAGCAGCAGTGACAATATGTAGAGAATACGTTTCAACTCTTTCTCTCCTCTTTCATAAACAGTACTGTCTCCACGAAGGAGAGGCACAGATAGTAAACTGTAAATACGGCCGCGAACGCAAGGAGTTCATCTCCTACTGCCGTGAAATAGACCAGTATAAGGACTATGGCAAGTAGTATCTTGACAATCCTGTAGCCCATAAAGAACAGGCTGCGGTCACGCCCCTTCTTCTCATTGGAGCGGCGCATACAGGCCATCAGGCCCAGCATCGCTGTAAAGAACAAAGGTATCAGGAACAGGCCTGACGGATAGTGTTCCGGCCACAGCATACGCAGCATTATGACCGATGCCACCGTAAGCACCGCCAGAACAATCACATATGCCGTTATAATCTTTTTCATTTCAACAAATATTGGCTCAGAACTCCACACAAACCGATAATACGTTATTCTGCACCTCTGCGAACCCGGACTTTACCGTTATATCGGCCTTGCCGTTCGCATCCTTATATGAAATCTTGCCGGTTTCAAGTGACGAGATAATGGGTGCATGGTTGTTCAGTACAGTGAAACTGCCCACTGTACCTGGAAGGGTAACGCTTTCAACATCACCCTCAAACACCAGTCTGTCCGGAGCTATGATCCTAAGTCTCAACATCAGTTCTTGAGTTCTTCCTGCAACTTCTTAGCCTTCTCAATCGCCTCCTCAATGGTACCCACATTCAGGAACACCTGCTCCGGCAGGTCATCGACCTCACCGTCCAGGATCATGTTGAATCCCTTGATGGTATCCTCAATGCTTACCATGGTACCCTTGACACCGGTAAACTGCTCGGCCACGGTGAACGGCTGCGACAGGAAACGCTGTACGCGGCGTGCACGTGCTACGGTGAGTTTATCCTCATCGGACAGTTCATCCATACCCAGGATTGAGATGATATCCTGAAGCTCGTTGTAACGCTGCAGTATCTGCTTTACGCGCTGGGCGGTATCGTAGTGTGCCTTGCCCACAATGTTGGGATCAAGTATACGTGAAGTCGAATCCAGCGGGTCAACGGCCGGGTAGATACCCAGCTCGGCAATCTTACGGCTCAACACGGTAGTTGCATCCAGGTGCGAGAACGTGGTGGCAGGTGCCGGGTCGGTAAGGTCATCGGCCGGAACATATACGGCCTGTACCGATGTGATTGATCCGTGAATGGTCGATGTGATGCGCTCCTGCATCTTACCCATCTCACTGGCCAGCGTAGGCTGGTAACCTACGGCACTCGGCATACGTCCCAGAAGGGCCGATACCTCCGATCCGGCCTGTGTGAATCGGAAGATATTATCGATAAAGAACAGGATATCGCTGTAAGCGCCGTCGCTGCCTGCACCGTCACGGAATGACTCGGCAACGGTAAGACCTGACAGAGCTACCGA
>CACZCX010000064.1 GCA_902779875.1 uncultured Bacteroidales bacterium
ACGAATACGCGGGTGGGGCGCTCACGGTCATAAGTCAGACCATCTGATCCGCGAACCTTATCGGCATTGTAGCGGTCACCGTTGGTGTAGAACCACTGGTTGTTACGGTAGTAGTGCTCATCAACCACGGTGTTCTGATACTTCTCATCGATTTCATGCATGTTGGCATTAAATTCCGGACCGTCGGCGGCAGAACCTGCGGTTGATACGATTATGATATCGGGGTACTTGGCCTGCACCTCTTTATATATAATGTCAAAACGCTCCCAGAACTCCGGTCCCTTGTTCTCGTTGCCTATGCCCAGGTACTTGAGGTTGAAGGGCTCGGGATGTCCCATATCGGCACGCATCTTGCCCCATTTGGTATCGGTGCCGCCGTTGCAGAACTCAATGAAGTCAAGGGCATCGTTTACAAATATGTCATGGAAACGCTTGCGGTCTGCTTCGGTCTCCAGAGGCGCAATGTACTGATGACCTGCAAACTGGCAGGTTACGCCGTTATTCAGGACGGGCAGGGGAGTTGCTCCAAGTGACTCTGCCATAAGCAGATACTCGTAGAATCCTACGTACTGGGATGTCCAATAACCCCAGTGGTTGCGGAATCCTATGCGCTCCTCCTCGGGGCCGATGGAGTTCTTCCAGAAAGGCTGGCCAAAGTAGTTGGTACCCTCGCTGGCGCATCCGCCGGGGAATCGCATGAATGTGGGATGCAGATCGGCAAGAGCCTGCATAAGGTCCTTACGGAACGGACCGAACTTGCCCTCCTGCCAGAGCTGTGAAGATTCGGGCAACAGGGTTACGTAGTCAAGCCAGAATGTACCGGCTGCATCGGCTATGATGCTTAGGCGGCTGTCAACCGAGCGCTCGGCCTTGAGCTGGCCGGTATATTTCTGCCAGTCGTTCTTGAGGCCTGATATGGTAATTACGTTTGAGTTTGCCTGTCCGTTTGCATCCTCCAGACATACCTTGATGGTTCCGGGATATGACTGGCCGGCCAGATAGAGTGTAAGGTCATAGCTTACGCCCTGCACGGCGGGTATGGAGGCCTTCTGGGTGTTGTTTGAGTAGTAGCCGCGGCGGTCATTGGGGGCGGTGCCGTAACCGTTGGCGGCAATACCGAATCCCTGACCGGCATCCTCAATGTCAAACTTGACACTGTACTGGGCGTAGCGCAGTTCATCGTCATACTTATCGGCAGGATCAAAATCGTAGTAACGCTTAAGGTCCTTTACCAGAGGCTTGTCGGCTACGGCGTGAGCCTGACCGACGGCACCTTCACCTTTCAGTACTGTCCAGCCAAAGAATACGGTGTCTGAATATGAGAACTCCTTATCCTTGTCACGTACGGGTGCATCGGGCACATTGTATGCCTGGAATGAGTGGTTCTGGATAAGCTGGGCGCAGATACCGCCGTCAAGTGACTGGTTGATATCCTCAAAGAATATGCCGGCCAGAGTGGGGCTTATCTCAATGCCCAGGCCCTTTTTCTTGAGGTTAAGGGTGACTGAGCGCTCCTGCACGGGCTTGAATCCCTGCAGCTGCAGCATCTTATCGGCCATGCGGTAACCCATAAGGCGCATACCCTCAGTGCTGAAGTGGAACTGGTCACCGGTGCTCTCGCAACCAAGTGATGAGATTACGTATCCGTTTTTCATGACCTTGGGCAGATTGGCCAGGACAACCTCGTTGAATGCTGCGCATGCACCGCCCTGCTCGGCCTGCTTGAGCTCGCCGGCCAGCAGAGGTATCTCGTCGGGGTTCAGACCCAGGTCGGCGCAGAGGTCATCATGTATCTTCTTGAGGCGGGCGCACCACTGGTCATCATCAGGGTTTGACTCGCCCTGATGTACCAGCATACCCTTTATGACACCTGATTTCTGTGCTATCCTGGCCATATCGACAATGCGCTGGTAGCAGTTCATGTCATACTCCTTGGCCATGTTCACCAGCCAGTTGCGGCTGGGATCGGCTGCCTCCATTGCAAGGTATTCCTCACAGGCGTCCTTGTCCCAGAGCTCCAGCTTGGCACCGGCTACTGATACGTTGATTACACCCACGCGGTACTGCTCGGGCAGTTCCTCAATCATCTTGCGGCCAAAGAAATCCACCGGGCCCATGTTGTTGCTCTGACGGCAGATAGGGGGTGTGGCGGTGTACCATTCACCCTTTACGCGGTTGTATCGGGGCATATCCACGGCCGATACAAACTGGAAACGGGGGTCGTTCCAATCCTTGTCCTGATCGGCGGGAGTGGCTCCGGCCTCCATGTTGGACTGTCCAAAGCAGAGATAAATGAAAAAGTTGGGATCAGGCTGTTGAGCCTTGAGCGGCAATGACAAAAGTAGCGTTGCCGCTAATAGCATTAGTTTGTTACGCATAGAAATAGGTTATTGTTTGTTTTCGTGTTGTGCTTTATTATCCTTCTCCTCCTGCTCCAAGGCAATCTGGCGGGAGTTGTTCTCGTGGAAAAGGAATGACGATGCCAAAACCAGTATGACAATGGCGGTTACAAGTATTGAGACCTTTATCAGACCTACTCCTACGGCTATACCTATGATACTGGTAGCAAATATGCTGGCGGCCGTTGTCAGGCCCGATACGTCATATTTGTTCTTTATGATAAGGCCGGCACCTATAAAACCGATGCCCGTTACCACCTGTGCCGCAATTCGGCCCGGGTCTCCGTTTATGAGATTGAGATTAGTCTGGCAAATCCAGATTGAGGCCAGCGTGGCCAGGGTTGATGCCATGCATATGAGCATGAATGTCCTCACGCCTGCAGGGTGCTTGTGGATGTAACGCTCCACTCCTATAAGGCATCCGAGCAGTGCGCTCACTAAAATTCTGGTTATAGCAATATCCTCGGTCAGCATAATTGATTAGTTAGTCGTTACGGTATGCAAAAATAAACAATTAATTAACTTTACGGGCAAATACTGCCACTTATGAGAAAACTGATTGCTGTCTTGGTGGCATCTGTTGTCGTATTGGGACTCGATGCCAAAGTGATAAGGAAGGACCAGATGAATGCTGATAACCTAAAGAAGTTTGCTGGTTCAGTATATGCTTATGAGGCACCTACAGAGCCTCTTACACCTGCTCCCAAGGGGTTCAAACCGGTCTATCTGACGCATTTCGGGCGTCACGGCTCACGTTTTCTGGATAACGCATCCAACTACGACCGTCCATACAACTATCTTAAGGAGGCGGCCGATTCCGATATGCTTACCGAATTCGGAAAGGATGTTCTGCGCCGTCTGGAGATTATCCGTGCGGAGGCCGATCAGCGCGCGGGTGACCTTACTCAGAAAGGTATGCAGCAGCATCGTGACATAGCCCGCCGTATGGTGGAGAACTATCCCGAGCTGTTCACCAACGATAAGATTATCATGGCCCGTTCCACCACATCACACCGCGTGCTGGTGAGTGAGTATTCGGCCCTGATGCAGATTCTGCGTATGCGCCCCAAGATAAAGCTTGACTATGACTCCAGCAACCATGATGAGCCGTGGATGTACACCGAGGATAAGGGCGTATCGGCCCATAAGCGCAAGATCAATGCAGCTGTACAGGAGTTCAACAGGAACCACACGCACCCCGAGCGCCTCATGAAGGCTCTGTTCAAGGATACCGGTTTCATTACCGACTATCAGGGACAGGGGCGTGACCAAAGCGGCAGTCTCTATACATCGCTTTATGACGTGGCGTCATATGTTCAGGGCTCCGATCCCGGGGTTGACCTCAATGACGTGTTCACTTATGACGAGTGGTATGACCTGTTCCTTATGAACAACATGCGTTGGTATTCACAGGCAGGTTATTCACCTCTCACTGACAATGTTATCCCTTATGGTCACTGCGTTACCCTGCAGAATTTCATAGATTTTGCCGATGAGGCCCTGGCCGGCAACGGCGTGAGCGTAATGCTGCGTTACGGTCATGAGGTAACCCTTATGTCATTCTTCTCGCTTCTGGACCTGAACGGTTCAGGTTACAGTACCGATGACCTTGAGAGCGTGGCCGACCACTGGGTGGCATACGACCTGGCATGTATGGGAGGTAACGTGCAGTGGGTCTTTTTCCGCGACAAGAAGGGCACGGTCATTGTAAAGTTCCTTATGAACGAGGTTGAGGCCACACTGCCTGAGACTGTTCCTTTCTACAAGGATGACAAGGGTAGGGAATTCAAACCCTATTACCGCTGGGAGGATGTCCGTAAGTTCTATCTGGACAAGATAGCCTACTGGGAGGACTTCAAAGCCCATGATGAAACACCCGTCGACGAAACTCCCCGCCGCACCTACCGTCAGGAAATCAACACCGCAAACTAACACATTAGGAACCGTCCCTAATGTGTTAGTTTTTAGCTTTGACCTCAAGGCTCAGTTCCCTGAACAGTCGCTGGGGGTCATTTGTGGTAAGGTAGATGGAGCCCATGGCTGACTCTCCGGACCTGGAGGGTGCGGTGATGGCTACAGTG
>CACZCX010000065.1 GCA_902779875.1 uncultured Bacteroidales bacterium
CTTCAGGTTGTACTTCATGATGATGTCGAGCAGAGATACTGAAGAATCCTCCATATCTGTGTTAAGAGCCTCGACCTTACTCAGAATGTAGTTATAGAATACCTGGAGAATAAGGGCAACGATAATACCGAAGATAGTTGTGATAAGGGCCACCTTCATACCGCCGGCAACAACGTTAGGTGAAATATCACCAGCCTTCTGGATATCATCGAAGGCCTGTACCATACCGATCACAGTACCAAGGAATCCGAGTGAAGGAGACATGGCGATGAACAGGGTGATCCATGAGAGGTTCTTCTCAAGGTTTGAAGCCTGAACGCTACCGTATGATACAACTGAACGCTCAACTACATCGAGACCCTCGTCAATTCTCATCATACCCTGGTAGCAGATTGAAGCTACAGGACCGCGAGTCTCACGGCAGATTGACTTGGCGCCCTCAACGTCACCGTTCTCAAGAGCAGCCTGGATGTCCTCGAGGAGCTTCTTGCTGTTGATTTCTGAAAGGCTGAGGAATATGATACGCTCAATGCAAAGAGCAAGACCGAAGATCATAGCAACAGCTACGAGTGCCATAAAGCCTGCACTACCCTCGATGAACTTGATCTTGATAGTCTTGTGAAGACCCTTGGGAGCATCATCCTCTTCTGCAACAGCGTCTTCAGCTTCAACATCTTCAGCAGCAGCGAGTGAATCAACTGCAGTTGAATCGTCCTGAGCAACCTCCTCTACGGCAGCTGCCTCTGTCTCTTGAGCATTGATTGTCTGGTTTACTCCGAAAGTAAGGAGTCCCATCATTGCAACGAATGCAAATACCTTTTTCATTTGAGATAATTTTTAGTTAGTTATATTAATTAATTTGTTAGCGCATTAATCAGCTTATTAAGCATTAACCAGCTTATCTGCGGAAAGACGGGGATTCGAACCCCGGATACGCTTTTGGCGTATACACGCTTTCCAGGCGTGCCTCTTCAACCACTCGAGCATCTTTCCCTTCAGGCACTATTACCCCATAGCGTCCAAAACGGGCGCAAATTACAACATTTTTAGTGAATATAGCAACCAAAGGTTATTAAAACATGTAAAAATCCTGCGTTCCCCATAAACGGGGCGAACGTGCCGGATACAAAAAGCACCTTATATTTTATATTTTGTGTACTTTTGTATCAAATAACCGCCAAAGATAGGCTTTTATCCCGAACTGAACATGAAATCTGCTTACAGGATACACAATATTCTCCGTCCTCTGGGATGGCTCTACGGTTCTGTCACCGGGATAAGGAACCTCTTGTTTGACAGGGGATTAAGAAAGAGCGCCACGTTCACCATCCCGGTCATATCGATAGGAAACATAACGGTTGGCGGAACAGGCAAGACCCCTCATACCGAATACACCGCGGCTCTCCTCAAAGAGCGTTTCGTGACAGCCGTACTGAGCCGTGGCTACAAACGCCACACCAAGGGTTTCTTCATGTCCGATGCACGGTCCGACAGCGGCCTCATAGGTGACGAGCCCTTCCAGATCAAGAGCCGTTTCCCGGACCTTCACGTAGCCGTATGCAATGACCGCGCCACAGGCATCCGCAGACTCATGGATCTCTGCGCCCCCCAGGTGGTGATCCTGGATGACGCCTATCAGCACCGTAAGGTTACGCCTTCACTCAACATACTGCTGGTCAACTATAACCGCAACATACTGCATGACGCCATCCTGCCGGCCGGTCATCTGCGCGAGAACGCTGCCGGACGCCGTCGTGCCGACATCATAATAGTGACCAAATGCCCCGTTGACATATCGGACCAGGTCATGGACCGTATGGCTCAGGAGCTCGCCGTCAAGCCGTCGCAGAAGGTCTATTTCACAACCTTCAGATATGACACGCCCTACCCTATGGACCAGCCCCAGAGCCCCGCCCCGTTACCTGAGGGACCGGTATTGGCCGTGGCAGGTATCGTATCGCCGGAGCCTATGGTGCACGAACTCGAGAGTCAGGGCCATAAGGTGAGCCTCATGAGCTATCCCGACCACTATTTCTTCAATGCCCAGGACATAAGGCATATGCAGCAGAAGCTTGAAGAGATGGGGCCCGACTCATTCATAGTCACCACCGCCAAGGATGCCGCGCGTCTGACCGACATGAGACTTGACGAGGAGTTGCGCCGCCGGATCTACGTGCTGCCCATATCCGTCAGGTTCATCCGCGACGCCGGGGAGTTTGACCGCACGGTGACAGAACATGTGGAATCTAAACTGAACAATATATAATGGATAACAAACGTACCGAAATTTCGGAACTCGGAGAGTTCGGTCTGATAGACCATCTTACCAAAGACCTCAAACCGCAGAACAGCTCCACCCTTTACGGTGTTGGCGATGACTGCGCCGTGCTGGACTACTCAGGACAGGACAAGGAGGTACTTGTAACCACTGACATGCTTATGGAGGGCGTCCACTTTGACCTCACATACGTGCCGCTCAAGCATCTGGGTTACAAGAGTGCCATGGTCAATATATCCGATATATACGCCATGAACGGAACACCCCGTCAGATGACCGTATCAGTAGCACTGAGCAAGCGTTTCTCGGTCGAGGATATGGAAGACTTCTATGCAGGAGTGGCTCTTGCATGCCAGCGTCACGGTGTGGATCTGGTAGGCGGCGACACCACCTCATCACTCACCGGACTGGCCATCAGCATAACCTGCATAGGTGAGGCCGAGAAGGGCAAGGCTGTCTACCGCAACGGTGCCGGCCAGAATGACCTGATATGCGTATCGGGCAACCTGGGCGCCGCATATATGGGCCTGCAGCTGCTGGAGCGTGAGAAGGCGGTGTTCAACAGCACCCCGCACGATGCCTCCGAACCGTTCAATCCCGATTTCGCCGGCAAGGAGTACCTGCTGGAGCGTCAGCTCAAGCCCGAAGCCCGCGGTGACATCATCAAGGAACTGCGTGAGGCCGGAATCCAGCCCACCGCCATGATGGATATATCCGACGGTCTGTCATCGGAACTAATACACATATGCAAGCAGAGTAACACAGGCTGCAGCGTCTACCAGGAGCGCATACCCATTGACTACCAGACCGCGGTGATGGCCGAAGAACTCAACATGGACGTCTACACCTGCGCCCTGAACGGCGGTGAGGACTACGAGCTCCTGTTCACCGTTCCCCTTACCGACCACGACAAGGTCATCCAGCTCAAAGATGTCAAGCTCATAGGTCACATGACCCGTCCCGAACTTGGCCGCCACCTCGTGACCAAATCCGGACAGGAGGTGGAATTGAAGGCCCAGGGCTGGACCAGCAACCTTTAAATTGAGAATTGAAAATTGAGAATTGAGAATTGAGAATTGATAAAAAAGCGTGCGAAAAATTTCGCACGCTTTTTTAATGTCGCGGGTTAACGCAGGTTCTGCGTATTAATTCTCAATTCTCAATTCTCAATTCTCATTTTTTGAAACCTTAGATGGATTTTTCCACGTTCCAGGTAAACGCCCTCAGTCCCAGTTTCTCAGTAGCCAAGTCCATGGCGTGCAGCTTTTCAAGGATGATGTCAACCTTGCTGTCATCGACCATGGTTATGATACCTGAGCACATGGAGGGCCAGGCGTGGTTGCCGTAGTGGGGCTCGCCGGTCTTGGAACCCCTGCCCTGCAGCTGCTCCACCATGGAGAAGCCGCGGCAGTTGTTTGTGGTGAGCAGGTCGATTATACGCTCCGTATAGACCTGGTCAAATGTTATAAGTATTGCTTTCATTTCTTTCCTAAATTAAATTCTGGCTGTCTTGTCATGAATAAACTGGTCCTTGTTCTCAGCCCAGAAGGCAGCAAGTTCCAGCTGCTTGCGGTGCTTGCGGCGAGCCTTCTTGATATCCCTACCCTGCAGCATGCAGTAGAGTGTAGGAACAAGTACCAGGGTGAGCAGTGTCGATACGGTAAGACCGCCTATAACCGAGATACCCAGAGGTCTCCACATGGCAGAACCCTGACCATGGCTCAGAGCCATAGGAATCATACCCAGGATGGTGGTCATGGTTGTCATGAGCACAGGACGCAGACGGCTGCGGGCAGCTGTCACGGTCGATGTGATGGCCGACATGCCACGTTCACGGCACAGTCCGGTATAGTCAATGAGCACGATACCGTTCTTAACTACTATACCGATAAGCATGATGGCACCCAGCATACTCATAAGGTTGATTGAGGTATCGGTCAGCCAGAGAGCAATGAGCACACCACTCAGGGCGAAAGGTATTGAGAACATGATGATGAACGGGAGTTTGAGTGACTCAAACTGTGCGGCCATCACGATGAACACAAGCAGGATGATAAGCAGAGCCAGTGTAGCCATGTCATGGAATGACTCCTGCTGCTCCTCATAGTCA
>CACZCX010000066.1 GCA_902779875.1 uncultured Bacteroidales bacterium
GTCATAGGTGCCACATTAAGCGCCAGATGTACGTTTACAGGTGTGTCCTCCTGCAGGATATAATCCATAACGCGGTCATCACTGCATGCCATCATCAGAAGCGTCGCAGCGACAATCATCATTAATGTCTTTATTCCTCTCTTCATATCACCTGATTTATATCTCACCTGTTCCACCATTCACAATATCCCATGTTCCTGCATCGAAAGTGAATGTATCCGTTACAGGAGCACCAATGGTCTCATCCTGATTACCCGATGCATCATTCCAGGGCTGAACCGTCAAGGCCAGCTTTACGAATGCCGAGTTGATAGAAAGCGTATAGGTATAGGAATGCTGGGGTTCAAGCTTATAGTGAAACGGAACCAACACAGTACCGCTACCCATAGTCACCTCAAGTTTAGGTAGATCATATATGAAATGATAATCTGCATCAATACGGTTGTAATCAAAAGCAAACAGATAGAAATCAGAACAGATTGTTGTAGCCGGTTCGCCATGTAACAGTTCAATCTCCGGATCTGCACTATCATGCAACAACTCGCCCACCAAGTCTAGAACGGGATTATACAGACTGTCAGTCGCAAAGTCATAATAAGCATCTGTATATATGTTCTTTAACATGAGTTTGTTTACATGAACCACAGACAAATCTTCACCGCACTCAAGTTTGACAGTTACTTTAGCACGACGGTCACACAACTCGTTTCCATTGGCCTGATAAACCCACTTACCGTTCAAATGATTACCACCTACGGTCACTCTCACCGGATGACTAATCTTAAATAAATCGCCAGTCCTTTGTAGATGATACCCCCATCTGGAATAATTACCTCCTATGCCGACTTCATACCAATCTGGCTGAACCGCCGGTGAAACTATACTTAAAAAATAACTTCCTGAATAAGCGGCTCTAAGTCCATACTCGGGATTATCAGCTATCCATGTTCCTGTAGAATTGTTTACCTGACAAGGGGTCATCCATTCCTTTTCATCCTTATCCCTATATGTTCCTACAAATCTGTTACTATAATACTCACTCAAGTCATTATACTGATACAGCACCGTACGGTAAGTCACATCACCTGGTGAGCCCGCCTTGGTGCCCATGGAGAACTGCAGTTCATAAGGTTCATCCTCCTGCACAAAATGAGCCTTGTCGCGGTTGCATCCAACCGTGACAATCATCAATGACAGGAAAAAGGCTTTAATTCTCATCTGCAATCATATTTCATCGGCATATGAATCGGTCGGCCAATCTGTCTTTATGGTCACTCCGTCCAGATGTACATAGTTGTCTATTGTTATGTTGAACTTATACTCGTTAGCAGCCTTGAATCCATAGGTCGTACCGTCTGAGTGCCTAACATTCTCACGGGTTATGGCGAATGTCTTGCGGAATCCGTCTATAACCAGAACCACCTCCAGGTCGCCGTCGGCCACAAATTCAACGGGATAGAGCATCACATTGAAGCTCCTGGGCGTGGTCGAGTTGAAAGTACCGTTTCGGCCGGCTCCGTTCGCGTCACTGAAGAAACTCTTTACGCTTATGCTGTCGGAGGTAGTGGCAGGTGTAAGATCACCGGTTATTGCGTTAAACGTTCCGGTACGGTAAAGCTCGGTGGTCTTGGCGCCGGCCTTGCGTATCACTATTGAGTCTACATTATGGACACTGACCGAATTCAGACTGTTCTTGATCCTGAGGCAGAACTCCAGTTTGGTAAGCACGTGGTGGAAGTTGAGCAACAGATCACTCTCAACGTCACTTGGCGGCATATCCTTGTTGATGTCGTGATCAGCATTCTGGGTTACGTACATCAGGTCCTGATTGAGATTGATGTTGAAGGGTATCTCAACCGGACTCACCGCATTCTCAACATACGGGGCGTAGGCGTAGACATCGGCATTCACGTCATCATCATTGGTTGAGATATAGAGCTGCGAGAGGTTCTCCCTGAGAACTGAGTTATAGAAACTCCATGACGTTGCAGTCTTTTGAACCTTTACGTTGTTGTAGCCCTTGTTGTGCTCCTCGAACTGCAGACTGCCGGGATTGTTTGCCTGATCCTCATGCTTGCAGATATAGAGGCCGAATGTATGGCCAGTGCTGAATGTAGCACCTTCAATGGTGAACTTGGTTCCCTGTGCTCCTCCCGGTACATAAGGACCCGGCTCGGGATCCAACGGCTTGCTGCCGGTACAGCATACAAGCGTCAGCGTAAGCAAGAGTATTGATATCTTAATATACCTCATATCAGTCAAATTCAATGTCTGCATGAATACTGCCGGACTCGGTCCAGTCATCAATGGAGTATCCGCTCAAGTTGATGGGCGAAGAGACACCCACATCGACTGTAATCTTATAGTGAATGCAGCGGTTGGCCGGCCATACTGACGGTGACGGTATGTTGACCGACTTGGTAAATGTGGCCTTACGGACATCGGGATCAGGTGCGGTGTCAAAGAAACTGTAGGTAATCTCGATGCAGGCCGACGGATCCAGAGTCTGAGGAATCAGATAGAGGCCGCCCAAACTGTTCTGGATAGTCTCCTCGGGAGCCGGCTTGAGCGAAAGGTACATGTCGCGCAGATGGCTCGACGAGAGCTTGAGCTCGTAATCGGCATCGGGAGTACCCCCACTCCACTCAAAATATGGAGGGACGGTAGTATATGTAGCGGTACGTGTACCTACTATATTGCGCAGCTTCACATTCTCAACCTTGACCGAATAGCCCGACGGAGGTGTTCCCTCATAATTCATGTCAAACCATATCTGTGTGAGCGTATGGTGGAACACGGCGGGCACGGAGCCTATCTCCTTGGTGGAGTTGAGCACGGGGCGCGCCATGCAGAGATCCGGCATATCGTTGATATTGTCAGGGTTGGGAGTGTATTCTATGGCCGGCATTCCCGTTACGGAATAGACGGGCGTAATGCCATCCACCGAGCTGGCCGAAGGTGCGTACATAAAGAAACTCAGATTTCCGGTTACGGTCCAGTATGACATGGGTGTTGTAACCCATGCAGTAGAGGGTTTGGTAACCTTGAGCTGTTTCATGTACCATTTATTCTGAGGCAGGGCGTTGTAGTTCCAGATGGCCGATACGTCAAAGTCCACAAGATTCACCATAGTCAAAGCATCCATAGCACGTGTAGCAGCCTCCACGCCCACATTGACCTGGAGCGGGCTGCAGGTATCGGGCTCGGGGTTGAACTGGCTGTAGTCTATCCCGGACTTATAGTCTCCCTTGCTGCATGAGACCACACACAGTACCAATGCTATTGTATTTACCAACCGGTTGATCTTCATATTACAATGTCCAATCCTCAATTGAGGGTGTTACGGTTATGCCCGTAAGAGTGAAATCAATGTTGTAGGTATATCTCTTGCCCATCTGCCACATACGGAACACGTCATCGAACGTAAAGGTCTGCTCAACCACAAGGTCCGAATCCCATGCAATGCCGGTATTGGCACGCTGCTTGAAGCTTACGGTAAACGTCTTGTTGAGCTGTTCGGGCAGCAGCAGTTCGCTGCCGAAAGGCAGGAAGGTATCGCCCGGCTCCAGCTCATAATCCAATGCGGGTTTATGAACCGCCTTGTCGGCAGGTGTGGATAAACTGAAATCCCACTCTGCGATGAGCGGTCCGTCGGTCTTGACAGTGAGTGTTCCGTCTGTATAGACGTCATGGATTGTGATGTCAGTCACCTTTATCAGATTCAGCGTGCTTGCACGTGCCTTGAATATGAGCAGGGCCTGACTGTGATAAAAGGACATGGGAACACTGGTATGTACGCCTGCAAGCGGGTACGAAGCAGCATACAGGACCTCGGTCTGCGACGCATAGGTATCGGGCACATCCACATCGACCCTGCTGGTGTTCCTGGAGGCGTTCCAGGTGCAACTGATGCCCAGTGCCGGGTCGGTGGCTATACCCAGGAAATCAAGCGTTCCCTGCAGAGGCCAGTAATGAGACGTGGCCGATTTCCACACGCTGACATCCTTGGCATACTCAACATCGGTAAAGTAGTTACGGTTGTTGGCTGCCTCTGTCTCATCGGACAGGTAGGTGGAGAGCCAGATATGGAAACCGTCGGGCATATCGGTCCCGGTAATGGCGGCACGGGTGGTCTGCTCCGTGGAGGGAGAGAGAGTAATCTCCTCACTCTCCACAGGGCACAACTCATCCTTGCCGCTGCAGGACACAGCCCACAGGCCTATTAGAGGTTGATAGGCATATCAGTTACAGCATTGTAAACGGTAACTGTAGGCTTCAGAGTAATCTCGTTGAATGTGATGGCAATCTTATAGGTATATTTCTTACCGTTCTCCCATGTACCGCGGGGCTGGTTTACTGTATAAACCAGGTCACCCTCGCCCAGGTCATAAGTAATCTTGAAGTTAGGTATGGGCTGTTCGGGAAGCAGGATACCCTTGTCACCGAAAGCATAGTCGGTATTTACGAGATTGGTACTTCCGTCAATGTTTACTCCGGCTATTGTATTCAGAGTTGCATCATCGGTATAGGTAAGGATGGCCTTGTCACCTGCTGTAGCACCGGTAAAGTCCCATGATGTAACAGGAGTGTTCTGAGTCTGGTCAATTGTGAACTTACCCTCGGTATATACGTTTACAAGCTCAATCTTCTTGATGTCAACCGGGATGTTTGACTTGACCATGAAGTTAACCCATGCCAGAGCATGCTTGAACTCTATGGGCAGAGCGGTGGTACGTGATGTTGATGATGTAGTGGCATAGAGCAGATCATCCTGAGTAGCCATGACACCTGCAGCGGGAAGAGCGTAGTTTGCAGGATATGTTATGGTTACCTTACCAGCCACATCATTTGGAACGCCACCATTACCCCATGTGGCCGTTGCGGCAAGTGTGGTGCTGTATGCCAGGAAGTCAAAGCTGCCGGCACCGCCCAGAGGCCAGTAGATAGGAGTCTGAACTGAACCTACATAGTTCTTCCATACTGCACCGTCCTTCTTGAATGTCTTGCCAGAGAAGAACTCTTCTTTGTTGTTTGAAGCAGACACATAAATAATGTTGTCATCGGGGAATGTGGCAGTTGAAATAGGTGCCTTTGTAGCGGGCTGGTTTACCGGATTAAAAGATACTTCAGCCTGCTGCTGTCCTTTTTCATTAAGAGTCTCTGATTTGTCACATGCAACAACCATGGTTGCTGCAGCCAAAACCAACAGAAAATTCTTTTTCATA
>CACZCX010000067.1 GCA_902779875.1 uncultured Bacteroidales bacterium
GCCGTTACCGACGGTGACCGCGTTGAGTTCGAGCAGCGCATGGGTTATCATGTAGACTACTACCCCGTATCATCACTGATGGAGTACTTCAAGAAGGTTACCGATGCTGAGGCTGACGCCCTGGTTGAGGAGTACAAGAAGCTTTACACCATCAAGATCGATGAGAGCGGTGAGAAGGTATATTGGGAGAAGGTCAAGAATGCAGCCAAGGCTGAGATCGCCCTGCGCCGCGTACTCAAGGACGAGAACGCTACCGCCTTCACCACCAACTTCGATGACCTGGGCGATGCCAATATCGATGATCCCCAGTTCTGCGGCTTTGACCAGATTCCCGGTCTGGCTTCACAGCGTCTGATGCAGGAGGGTTACGGTTTCGGAGCCGAGGGTGACTGGAAGACAGCTTGCCTGTACCGCACTCTCTGGGTTATGAACCAGGGCCTGCAGAAGGGTTGCTCATTCCTTGAGGACTACACCCTGAACTTTGCCGCTGACTGCACATCAAGCCTGCAGAGCCATATGCTGGAGATCTGCCCGCTTATTGCTACCGATAAGCCCAAGCTGGAGGTTCACTTCCTTGGCATTGGTATCCGCAAGCAGCAGACCGCCCGTCTGGTATTCACATCCAAGACCGGCCGTGGTATCAAGGCTACCGTTGTTGACCTTGGCAACCGCTTCCGTCTTATCACCAGCGAGGTTGAGTGCATCGAGCCCAAGCCCATGCCCAAACTGCCGGTTGCATCGGCCCTCTGGGTTCCGCAGCCCACATTCGAGATCGGTGCCGGCGCATGGATCCTGGCAGGTGGTACACACCACAGTGCATTCTCATACGATATCACTGCCGAATACTGGGAGGACTTTGCCGAGATGTGCGACATCGAGTACATTGCCATCGACAAGGATACTACTATCAGCGGATTCAAGCAGCAGCTCCGTAACAACGAGGTTTATTACATGCTTAACAAAGCCCTGAAGTAATATGGCATACGATCCTAAATCCGTTATTGAGAAAGGTCAGGCCATACTCGGAATCGAGTTTGGCTCGACCCGTATCAAGGCTGTGCTCATCGACCCTTACTACGTGCCTATCGCCCAGGGTAGTCATACCTGGGAGAACCAGCTCGAGAACGGTCTCTGGACTTACAGCGTTGAGAGCATCTGGTACGGTCTTCAGGATTGCTACCAGGACCTGCGCAAGAACGTAAAGGAGAAATACGACATTGAGATAGAGAACCTGGCTGCCATAGGTATCAGCGCCATGATGCATGGTTACATGCCTTTTGACAAGCACGCCCAGATTCTCACTCCTTTCCGTACATGGCGTAACACCAATACAGCCAAGGCCGCAGCCGAGCTGTCTGAACTCTTTGTGTTCAACATCCCTCTGCGCTGGAGCATTTCACATCTGTATCAGGCCATCCTGGATAACGAGCCTCATGTAAAGGATATCGATTTCCTGACCACACTGGCCGGTTATATCCACTGGCAGCTCACCGGCAAGAGAGTCCTGGGCGTAGGTGATGCATCGGGTATGATTCCCGTCGATCCCAAGACCAAGACCTACAATGCCGATATGGTTGCCAAGTTCGACAAGCTCATTGAGGGCAAGGGTTACCCCTGGAAGCTCCTGGATATACTGCCCGAGTCACTCGATGCAGGTCAGGATGCAGGCGTGCTCACCGAGCAGGGTGCCAAGAAGCTTGACATAAGCGGTCACCTCAAACCCGGCGCTCCCATCTGTCCTCCCGAGGGCGATGCAGGTACCGGTATGGTTGCCACAAACGCCGTACGTCCGCGCACCGGTAACGTATCGGCCGGAACATCATCATTCTCCATGATCGTGCTTGAGAAGGATCTCAACAAGCCTCATGAAGTGATTGATATCGTGACAACTCCTGACGGCAGCCCCGTGGCAATGGTTCACTGCAACAACTGCACAAGTGACCTGAACGCATGGGTCAACCTGTTCAAGGAGTTCGAGGAGATTATGGGTATTCCCGTTGATATGGGCAAGATATTCACCAACCTGTTCAATGCAGCGCTCAAGGGTAACCCCGACTGCGGCGGCATCATGAGCTACAACTACGTATCAGGTGAGCCTGTTACCGGTTTTGCTGACGGCCGTCCTCTGTTCGTCCGCTCTGCAAATGACAAGTTCAACCTGGCTAACTTTATGCGCGCTATAATAAGCGGTGCCATAGGTGTGCTCAAGGTGGGTAACGACATCCTGTTCAACGAGGAGAAGATCAAGGTGGACCGTATTACCGGTCACGGAGGTCTGTTCACCACTCCCGGCGTAGGTCAGAGAATCCTGGGTGCAGCCCTGAACTCACCTATCTCCTGCATGAAGACTGCAGGCGAAGGCGGTCCCTGGGGTATGGCTATTCTGGCATCGTACCTTATCAATAACAAGAAGAACCAGTCACTGGCTGAGTTCCTTGACGACCAGGTATTTGCCGGCGATACAGGTACTTCTGTCACACCTTCACCTGAGGATGTAGCAGGTTTCAATGCCTACATTGAGAACTACAAGAAATGCCTGCCTATTGAGGAAGCAGCAGTTAAGTATAAGAACTAATTGAGAATTGAAAATTGAGAATTGAGAATTGGCCATCCGGCGCGTAACAACTCTCAATTCTCAATTTATTAACCATTTCCATTATGAAGAAATTATCCAAAGTTTTGATGGCTGTTGCAGCAGTTGTTTTCTGCGCATCGGCCAATGCAGCAAAGCCCAACTTCCCGCTGCTGGACAGTGCACCCTTTGACACTGTTGTCGATGGTCAGAAGGTAGCTCTCTACACAATCCAGAAAGGCAAGATCGCCGCTCAGATCATCAACTACGGTGGTTTTGTAGTAGGTCTCTATTCACCCGACAAGAACGGTGAGTATGCCAACCTGGTTACACATTATGATGACATCCATCAGTATTTCCGTTACAACATGGGTATGATCGGCCCGGCCCTGGGTCGTTATGCCAACCGTATCGCCAACGGCAAGTTCACCCTTGACGGTGTTGAGTACAACATAACCAAGAACAGCGGCCAGCACACACTGCACGGCGGTGCCAAGGGCTTTGACCACACTGTATGGACAGTCGTTAAGGCCAAGAAAAACAAGCTGGTTCTCTCATGCGTTCTGCCCGATGGTCTGGACGGATTCCCCGGCACCCTGACCACCACCCTCACCTATTCAATCACAAAGGACGGAGGTCTGCAGATCAGCTATGAGGCCACTACAGACAAGGCTACCGTTGTCAACCTCTCCAACCACACCTACTTCAATCTTGACGGAGCAGGTAACGGTGACATCATGGATCACGAGCTTATGGTCAACGCCGCTTTCATAACCGATACTGACCGCAGCAACATTCCTACCGGTGACTACGGTATGGTTGAAGGCACTCCCTATGACTTCCAGAAGCCTGTAAGAATAGGTGACCGTCAGTACTCGCCCGCTCCTGCACAGCCCGGTCAGGGTGGCGCACGCGGTGGTCGTGGCGGCATGGGCGGATTCGGCGGATTCGGCGGCCAGGTTCCCGAGGGTATGGTTCGCAACTATGACAACAACTTCTGCCTGATACACAATGAGCAGGGTATTGTAGAGAAAGTCGCTACCCTCTACTCACCCAAGTCAGGACGTTTCATGGAGGTTCTCAACAACCATCCCGGACTTCAGGTTTATACCGGTGCCCGCACAGCAATCGCTCTCGAGTCACAGATGTATCCTGATTCACCCAACCATGACTCTTTCCCCAGCACAACCCTGCGCCCGGGTGAGAAGTATGAGCACACTGTCATCTACAAGCTTTCTGTAAAGTAAGTTTTTGATTTCTTTTAAAGAGCCCTGCTGGTTTGCTTGCAGGGCTCTTTTTTTACACCGCCGTACTATCCCCTTTGGGGACCAACGTTCCGCGACTACTCAAGCTCCTTCCGGGGGCTAAACGTCGAACGCCTCCTTTTTAGTCCCCTCCGGGGCCTAACAGTATTCTAAGACTTTTCCAAATATTTTTGGACGTTTTTTTAGAAACTGTTATCGTTGAGTTTGTTACAATACGGATATCGCGGGGGA
>CACZCX010000068.1 GCA_902779875.1 uncultured Bacteroidales bacterium
GATTGCTATTTGGCGGAACTTTGCAGCGAAAAACAAAGAAAACACAAAAGGCAATCTAAAATGAAAAAGCAGACAATAGCAATAGACAAGAGTTTTGTACGCCCCGATGCGTACGGTTCACTGGCAGTGCCCATTTACACAAACGTATCATTTGAGTTTGATGATGCGGCAGCTATGGCCGATGCCTTTACCGGCAGAACCAAAGCCCCGGACTATGCCCGTGTAGAGAATCCAACGGTAACTAACCTGGAGAACCGTGTAAGGGAACTTACCGGTGCCGCACATGTAACCGGCTATAATTCAGGAATGGCTGCCATCAGTAATGCCCTGTTTGCCGTAGTGGCACAAGGCAAGAATATAGTAACATCAAGACACCTGTTCGGAAACACATTGGCTCTGGTCACCACTACTCTAATGCCATTCGGCGTGAAGCCGCGTTTGCGTGACCTTACAAACCTGGAACAGGTTGAGGCTGCTATTGACGGGAATACCTGTTGTGTTTATCTTGAGATAGTAACCAATCCCCAATTGGAGGTTGCCGATCTCAAGTCTATTGCTGAGATTGCCCATGGTAAGGGTGTTCCCGTCATCGCAGACTCTACCGTAATTCCATTTACAGAGACCAACCTGAAATCCCTCGGCGTGGATATCGAGGTGCTGTCCAGTACAAAGTATCTGTCGGGCGGTGGCACATCATTGGGCGGTCTGGTGATAGACTACGGAACATTCCCTGAGATTAACAAACGTATCAAGGGTGACCTCCTGTTCAATATAGGCGCATATATGAACCCTTACTCGGCATACCAGCAGACCCTTGGCCTGGAGACTCTTGATGTCCGATACAAACGCCAGGCTGCAAACGCACAGCATGTTGCCGAAGGGTTGGTAGACATTGACGGTATAGAACGAGTCACCTACATAGGACTTAAGGATAACCCGTTCTATGAATTGGCCCGCAAGCAGTTCGGTCCTACATCGGGAGCGATGATTGCAATTGACTTGGCATCCAAGGAGGCGTGTTATGAATTCATTAACCGTCTCAAACTGATACATCGTGCCACAAACCTGTTTGATAACCGCACGCTGGCCATACATCCGGCATCGACCATATTCGGTCTGTTCCCGGATCGTCAGCTTGAGCAGATGGATGTGCGCCAGACGACAATACGCCTCTCTATAGGTCTTGAGGATCCCGACGATATACTGGACGATATACGTCAGGCATTGAAGTAACAATAAACACAAAACGATATGGCAGAGACAAAGAAACTTAGCATCATCGCATTCAGCGGTGATTTTGACAAGCTGACAGCCGTATTCACACTGGGTACTGGTGCTGCAGCAGTAGGTTATGAGGTGAATATATTCTTCACCTTCTGGGGACTGGACGCCATCAAACTTAAGCACGGACGTTCATTTACAGGCGGTAACTGGCTTACCAAGATATTCGGATTCATGATGGGCGGACTTAAGGTTACCCCGACCAGCCGTTTCAACTTTCTTGGTGCCGGTCCCAGGATATTCCGTGGCCTGATGCGCAAGAATAACGTGGCTACGCTTGAGGAACTGGTTGAGGCTGCCAAGGCTTTGGGCATAAACTTTTATGCATGTGAGATGGCAATGCATGTGCTGGGCCTCAAGAAAGAAGACTTTATCCCGGAGGTAAAGGATGTGCTGGGCGTGGCTTCTTTCCTTAAGCTTTCGGATGGTGGTGAAACCTTATTTATTTGAATACTATGGCTACAAAGATATTGGATATAACAAAGGAGCATTGCCCCATGACATTTGTCAAGACCAAGATAGAGCTGTCCAAGCTGCAGCCCGGTGATATCCTTGAAGTGCTGCTCTCAGAGGGCGAGCCGCTTGATAACGTGCCCCGCAATGCAAAGGATCAGGGTTATAACGTGCTGTCAGTAGAGCACGTTGAAGGAACTACACATAAAGTAACGATAAAGAAATAATAAAGATATGGCAGAATCAAATTTACAGCGCAGTGTGACCACTGCAACCGCCAGAAGACTGGCAACCACCACTAAGACAGCCCCTCAGATGGGCAGTATAACACCCAGACTGCTTCTTAAACTGTTGCCTTGGGTGCAGGTAAGCGGCGGAACATTCCGTGTTAACCGCACAAAGGTTGAATTGCGTAAGAATGACCGCCTTCCAATAGAGTATGTGAACGGCGTGCCTTCATTCACAGCCAAGAATCTTAAGGCTATACCATTGTTCTCAGAGTTTGATGACGGTATACTGGACCGACTGGTAAGTGCTTTTGAGGCACAGGAGGTTGCAGTTGACCAACTGTTCGTGGAAGAAGGTAAGGATAAACAACGTTTCTTTATAGTTGCCAACGGCCAGGCAGAGGTTATAAGCAAGGGCCCTCACGGTGAGGAACTGCGGATAGCCCTGCTGGGTGATGGTGAATATTTTGGCGAGGCTGACCTGCTTGACGAGCAGGAGTCAACCGTAAGCGTACGTGCCGTGACACCCACCGTGTTCCTGGGACTCAAGCTCAAGGAACTTATCAAGTTCATCAAGGAGGTGCCTGATTTCCGTGAGAAATTCGAGAAGGCTGTCGATAAGCAGCTGCGTCTCAAGGCATCGGTGAACGATAACGGTGAGAAACATATCGATCTGGTAAGCGGTCATGAGGAGGATAACATCATCCCTGAGACCTATATTGACTATGAGGAGAACCCAACGGAGTATTCACTGAATACACTGCAGACCGTAGTACGTGTACATACGCGTGTATCGGACCTCTATAACAACCCTTACAACCAGCTTGAGGAACAGCTGCGTCTCTCCATTGAGAGCATCAAGGAACGTCAGGAGTGGGAGCTCATCAATAACCGTCAGTTTGGCCTTCTGGCAGCCGCAAACCCGGCATACCGCATATCGGCCCGTTACGGAGCCCCCACGCCCGATGACCTGGATGAGTTGCTCAGTCTGGTATGGAAGGAACCTGCATTCTTTGTGGCCCATCCGCGTGCAATTGCCGCATTTGAGCGTGAATGCACATGGCGCGGCGTACCGCCTGTAACTACAGACCTGTTCGGTACCAAGGTTATACTGTGGCGTGGTGTACCTATCATTCCCAGTGACAAGGTTGAGGTAGAGGGCCAGTATCTGACCGGACGTGGAGTAGGAACCACCAAAATCATACTGGTACGCACAGGTGAACAGAACCAGGGTGTGGTAGGCCTGCATCAGAGCGGCATACCCGGTGAGATTGCGCCGTCACTCAGCGCCCGTCTGATGGGACTTGACAAGTTTGGCGTAGCATCATACCTGCTCACCAAGTATTTCTCACTGGCTGCTTTGACCGATGATGCCATTGCAGTGCTTGAGAATGTCGAGGTAGGTTATTATCACGATTATCAGCACAGGAATAAAATAGAGAAGTAATGCTCAATCTTACAGATATAAACAGTTTCCCAACCCAGGACGGTGGCGCGCTTTCCCTGTTGCGTGACATCGCTCAGAAATACTGTCCTGAGGATGCAAGAGAGTTGCGCCAGAGCGTGTTCCCTGACGAGACTCACGTCTGGGCGGTGACGATGACGTTCAAGGCGCCACCAAGGTTGTCCCTCAGGATAACGGGTTCGGTATAGGAATACCTGAGTCACAGAAACTGCGTGAGCTCAATTATGAGGAGGTGGATACCCTGAGCGCAGACCAGATCAAGAAGGATTTCCCCGTACTAAACCAGAAGGTGAACGGACATGACCTGGTATGGCTGGACAATGGAGCCACTACGCAGAAACCTGTGCAGGTAATAGACAAGATCAGTGACTATTACAGGAACTATAACAGCAATATCCACCGTGGAGCCCATACGCTGGCCGCCCGTGCCACCGATGCATATGAGGAGGCTCGTGAAAAGGTTCAGCGTTTCATCAACGCCTCAAGCACTGAGGAGATAATATTTGTACGTGGCACCACTGAGGGCATTAACCTTGTGGCTCAGACCTACGGACGTCAGTATCTGACTCCCGGTGATGAGGTG
>CACZCX010000069.1 GCA_902779875.1 uncultured Bacteroidales bacterium
AAAGCGTCCCCCGCGATATCCGTATTGTAACAAACTCAACGATAACAGTTTCTAAAAAAACGTCCAAAAATATTTGGAAAAGTCTTAGAATACTGTTAGGTCCCCTGTGAGCTCGCTAGCCTTGGAGCGGTTGGATTATTGCAGGGAGCCGATAAGCAGGAAGAAGAGGCCCAGTAATACCAGGATGAGGTCGATGACCTTGCTCTTGAGGTTTTTCTCGCGGAACATAAGGGCGCCGCAGAGGAATGATACGATTACGCTTGAGCGCCGGATCATGGAGACTATGGAGACCATGGATGCGCTCTGGGCCAGCGATACAAAGTATGCGTAATCAGCAAGTGTGAGGAAAACGGCGATGAATATGATGGGCCATTTCCACTGGAATGGGGTGGTGTGCTTGCGCGTGGGCCACCAGAGGGTAAAGAGGATGACAGTCATGAGGCCCAGCTGGTAGAAGTTGCTCCAGGCCTGCACGAACATGTTGTTGAAACGGCCCAGGAGGTACTTGTCAAGCAGGGCGCTGACAGCACCCAGGAGGGTGGCCATGATGACACAGAACACCCATTTGTTGCGGGTAAACGAGATACCCTCCTTCTTGCCGCTCAGGCTGAGCAGATAGAACGAAATGACTGCGATTATGACACCTATCCACTGGTACAGGTTGAGGCGCTCGCCGAACACCAGCAGGCCGCCCAGCAGCACGATGATGGGACGGGTGGCGTTTATGGGCCCGAACAGCGTGATAGGCAGATGCTTCATGCCAAAGTATCCGAATATCCAGGAACCCAGCACGATGAATGCCTTGAGCATGAGCAGACGGTGCAGATCCCAGCCTGCGGTAGGAACATAAAATATGCTGCCGTCCAGCAGCTGCGTCTTCCATGAGAGCAGCGTGAACGGCAGCATTAAGAGTGAGCAGAACAGGGTGTTGAACCAGAGAACGGGAATAACCGCGTTCTCCTTGAGGGATTGCTTCTTGGCTACGTCATAAAAACCCAGAAAGAGGGCCGACAAGAGAGCTAATCCCAACCACATGACCTGTCTACCGCTTTATCAGAATTTATAGCTCAGACCAACACCGAGAATCTCCTTGAACTGAACCTTGGCACCATGCTGTACGCCGGCGTCATCGAAAGTCTTGATGTCGTCGTCATACTTGAGGGTTGACTGGAAGGTTACAGTGAGCAGGCTGGTTACGTTCAGGCCAACCAGTACATCCCAGTTTACATCCACGTTACCGAAAGTATCGTTATACGGGGTAAAGAGGTCCAGGGTTGACTTGAGTGTGAGTTTGTCCTGCATGAGGCTGTAGTTTACAGTACCCTTGAATGTTGTACCAAGCTCAAAACGGGTCTTCTTGCCCTCGTCAACGCCGTAGTTCTTGGAGAACGCGGTATCGTTGGTAAGGGTCATCTTGCCTGCTACGGGTGAGTAGTAGATGCTTATGTGGTCGTTGGGCTTGTAGTCAATACCGACTGAGAGGTTCAGGTAACCGGGGGTGAGGAACTTTGAAGTGAGCTTACGCTCTTCGCCTGAATAATCATAACCGTAACCCATCTGAGTCTTGAAGTCGAGTAGGGCAGCGAGATAGAGTTTCTCGGATACCTGACGGCCGTACTTGGATGCGATGTTGAGATTATCAATGTTCTTACGCCATTTTGTAGCTTCGGTGTAGTTCAAGCCAAAGTTGGCACTCAGGTCGTTATCCCAAGCGTTCTTGCCCTCCTTGTAGTTGAGTGAACCGTTTAGGTAAACATTTGTCGCCATTGAGTTCTCACCGCCTTCACTCCAGTTGGTGAATGATGTCTGTGAGAAATTAATACCTGTAAGGCCACTGTGTGACCAAGCTGACTCCTGAGCAGAGAGGCTTAACGGGAGTAAAGCAGCCAAAATGAGTAATGATTTTTTCATATTCCTCTTATTGTTTAGGATTATTATGCTGCGAATATATGCAAAAATCCCAAACCGTATCATTTTTTTACCTTAATCGACTCTCCGACAAGGTAACAAATAGCGGCTACAATCATTCCGTTGATAGACGGGATACCCCATTTGAGCAGATTTGCCACCACGGCTCCGAGTACGACGCCCAGTACCGATGCCCAGTTCACGGGTACGATCTCCACGTCATCGGACTCATATCTCTTACGGTTCAAGAAGTAGCTTACAATCAGGATGGCGCCGATGGGAGGCAGGGTGCAGTTCAGTATGTTCAGCCAGCCGCAGAAGTTCCAGTAGAGCCATACGGCCGATATGGTACCGATGATACCGGCAATGAGCACCATGGTCTTCTTGGACCATCCGAATATGTTTGAAAGACCCAGACCCGATGAATAGAGAGCGTTGTCATTGGTGGTCCAGATGTTGAGGCCCAGAATGAGCACAGCCATGTAGAAGAGGTTCAGGTTGAGCATAACCTCAAAGATATCGTTACCGCCGGCGTAGATGCTTGATACGGCGCCAAAGAAGAACATCAGTGAGTTGCCCAGGAAGAATGCCACTACTGTAACCAGGCAGCCAATCTTGCCGCTCTTGGAGAAACGTGCAAAGTTAGGTGTGGCGGTACCGCCCGATACAAAACTACCTACAACCAGACCTGCGCCGCCTATGATTGAGAGTGTGCCGCTGTCCTTGGCGAACTGGTCAACCAGGGTGGAGTCACCGCGGTGAACGGCCAGAACCATGGCAACGGTACCCAGTATGCCTACCAGAGGAACGGCAATGTAACTTACTATGGTAAGGCTCTTGATTCCGTAGTAGGCGCTGGCAGTCATGAGCAGACCGGCAACGGCAACCAGGATATAACCCTGATAAGGCATGCTGTCAGGGGTAACTTCCAGATGCAGGAACTCCTTGGCTACGGGGATGGCGAACATGGCCAGACCTACGCCGAACCAGCCCATCTGTGTAAAGCTTATCATGGCGCTTGGCAGCCAGCTTCCCTTACGGCCAAAACTGCGGTGTGCAAGCATGTCGAGAGTGAGACCTGTCTTGGCGCCGATGAATCCGAGCGCGCCGGTATAGGCTCCCAGAATTACGCCACCCAGGATAAGGGCTTTGATGAATCCGCCCAGGTTGAGGCCTGCCGCCAGTTCCTGGCCGGCCCACATGCTTGCTGAGAAGAATGTGAATCCCAGCATTACCATAAACATACTGAGGTTGCTCTTGCGACCCTCGGGAGTTACTCTGCTTGATGTAAAATCTACATCCGGTTTCTTGTATCTAGTCATATGTCAAAATGATGAATGATTATTCCATGTAGTATGCCTTGAGGGCTTTATTGAACTCTGACAGGCGGCGGTCGGCTATCTGGCGGATATCCAGGTCGGCTGACTTATGGGCAAAGTCCTTCTCAAG
>CACZCX010000070.1 GCA_902779875.1 uncultured Bacteroidales bacterium
CAGCGTGGAGGTGATATCACCCTGAACCTTGACTACGCCACATCGGGTGTAGGCTGCACCTGCCAGGGCATATTCCGCCAGTACCGCGTACTGCCCCAGCCCTACCAGCGCACCATCACCATCCGCCCGCTACGCTAAGGTTTCCATCCCGCCGCAAAACGTAAATAGGTTTCCATCCCGCCGCAAAAAAAGGTGACCCAATAGGGCCACCTTTTTTTGACCGGCCTGGAAGGCCGGCAAGCGAAGTGAAACGGAGCGCGTTTCCAGAAGGAAACTAAAAAAATGTTGTTTCTAATACGCAGATAGGATTCCATCCCGAGGCTTTAAGCCGAAGGCGCCAAAAGCCAAAAAAACACCGAGCGAAGCGAAGCCGCGAGCCCCCACCCGCCGGATGGAAATATCAACTCTCCTCGTTAAAGTAAAGTTTATAAAACTTCCCATGCTCATCCTCCCCCTGCTCAATCAGCTGGCGGCTGCCGTGCACGTAGATGTGGAAGTTTTTGTCCAGCTTGATTACGCTCTTATAGAGGCGGTTCTGTTTCTTTACGGCTCCCTCGCTTACGTCAAACTGATCCTGGAGCTGTATCTGACGCTCCTGCTCGTATCGGTTGCGGTAATCGTCAAACATACCCATCACCTCGGGCTGTGATATAACCTGCTGCTCAAATGAGAGCCACAAAGTTACGGGTCAGCTCCATCACGTTCTGAGTCTGGAAATAGGAGTCCTGACGGCGCATCAAATGCAGATAGTCATCTATCCAGTAGCTGGCACCCTGGGTGTTGGTCTTGTCAACCACCGCAACCATGTATCCTTTCTCGCGCTCGTAGTTCATGATGAGTGCACCCTTGTCCAGGCGACGCAGGTTCACGCCATCCACCGGCGATATGTCAAAACCCTCCTCGTCATGTTCAAAGGTAAGGAAGGTCTCCTTGTTCTCTATCTTGAAAAGGCCGATGGCCTCGTCGATGTCATGTCCTATACCAAGTCCTGTAATATGAGCCACGATAAAGTCACCGCCCTTGATCTTGGGGTGCTGGCAGTTCTCATACAGGTGTGTGGCCAGATCGACCGAGAAGTCATAGAGCATGCCCGGGTTGTCGAATATATCGGACACCAACCTGTAGACGCGGTTGTTCTCCAGTCCCATGTCATCATGGAACACAAAACGCTCCTCACTCTTGAACGAGCCCACAAAGTACTCGGTGAGCAGGGTGTTCATATCCTCGCTCAGCGTAAACAGTTTCTTGGAGCATACAAACGGCTCCTCGTTAGCCTGGTTGCCAACGTAGTGCAGCGCCATGCTGCTTATCTTCATCTCAGACATTAGCTGTTATTGGTTTTGGGCACCGCCAGCCAGGTCAAGGATCTCACTGGTAATTGCCTGCTGGCGCAGTTTGTTGTATTGCAGTGTAAGTTCCCCTATCAAGTTGTCGGCATTCTCGGTCGCTGCCTGCATGGCAATGACACGGGCAGCCTGCTCGCTTGCATACGAGTCAAGCACGGCACAATAGAGCTTGGTCTTGATCACCTTGGGCAGCAGTGTGGTCATAAGGTCCTCTGCCGACGGCTCAAGGATATAGTCACTCTCCTGTTCCTGAACGGCCGATGCGGGGACCGATACCGGCAACAGCACCTCATCGACAATCTTCTGCGAACCGGCGCTGCGGAAATGCGTGTACGTGAGTATAATCTTGTCCAGATGACCGTTCAGGAACATGTCCATCAGGTCCTCTGCCAGCGATGCGGCCTCGTCATAGCTGCGGCTGGCCATAAGTGAGGAATATCCTCGGTTTATGTCGTAACCCTCCTTGGCCAGGGCATCGGTTATCTTTTGTCCTATGGTATAGATGTGGGGTTCTTCATCGACCTTTTTCCACTCCTCAATCAGCGCTTTGGCGTGACGTATCATGTTAGCGTTGAATCCACCGCAAAGACTGGAGTCCGATGACATGCAGATGATAGCCACGTTCTTGACCTCACGCTCCACCACAAGCGGTGACACGCTCTGGGCTTTGGGCATGGTCGACAGGCTCGTAAGGATATGGTCCAGCTGCTCCACGTAAGGCACCGCATACTGGATGCTCTGCTGTGCCTTGCGCAGCTTCACGCTCGATACCATCTTCATGGCCGAAGTGGTCTTGCGCGTGTTCGATACTGACGCTATACGGATCTTTATCTCCTTAAGTGACATGCCCTATGCTTAGATTCCTAATTCCTGAATTGTCTTGTCGGCAGCCTCCTCTATGAGTTTGCCCACCTCTTCATTCATGACTCCCTTGGAGAGTACGTCCAGGATGTTCTCCTTATACTTGCTGCGTACAATCTCCACGAAACGCTCCTCGAACTCAATGACCCTGTCCAGCGGAACCTTGCTCAGAAGTCCGTGGATACCGCAGTAGAGCACTGCAATCTGCTCGCCCACAGCCATAGGAGAATACTGCGGCTGTATGAGCAGACGGTTGTTCTTACGTCCCTTGTCAAGCACCATGGCTGTAACAGGGTCCATATCGCTGCTAAACTTGCTGAACGCCTCCAGCTCACGGTACTGGGCCTGGTCAATCTTAAGTGTACCGGCCACCTTCTTCATGGACTTGATCTGTGCGTTACCGCCCACACGTGATACTGATATACCTACGTTGATGGCGGGACGGAATCCCTGATTGAAGAGGCTTGACTCCAGATATATCTGACCGTCGGTGATAGAGATCACGTTGGTAGGTATATATGCCGATACGTCACCGGCCTGTGTCTCGATGATAGGCAGAGCGGTAAGTGATCCGCCTCCCTTTACATGTCCTACGAGCGATGCAGGCAGGTCATTCATCTTCTCAGCCACCTCCTGCTGGCTGATGATCTTGGCAGCACGCTCCAACAGACGTGAGTGCAGGTAGAAGATATCACCGGGATATGCCTCACGGCCCGACGGGCGCTTAAGGATAAGTGATACCTCACGATAAGCCACAGCCTGCTTTGAGAGGTCATCATATACGACCAGTGCATGACGGCCGGTATCACGGAAATACTCACCTATTGCGGCACCTGCCAGAGGTGCGTAATACTGCAGAGCTGCAGGATCGGCAGCTGTGGCGGCAACCACGATGGTGTAATCCAGT
>CACZCX010000071.1 GCA_902779875.1 uncultured Bacteroidales bacterium
ACGTGTCTGGAGGAACCAGAGTTTGCCCTCCTGAACGGTGAACTCCATATCCTGCATATCGTGGTAGTGGTTCTCAAGCTTGGTCTGCAGAGCATCCAGTTCCTTGTAGATCTCGGGCATTGCCTCCTCCATTGAAGGATACTTGGCCTTGCGCTCCTCCTCGGATACGCCAGCCAGGGCAGCCCAACGCTTTGAACCCTCGATTGTGATCTGCTGAGGTGTGCGGATACCTGCAACGACATCCTCACCCTGGGCGTTAACCAGATACTCACCGTTGAACAGGTTCTCACCGGTAGCGGCGTCACGGCTGAAGCATACACCGGTAGCAGAGGTCTCACCCATGTTACCGAATACCATGGCCATAACTGATACAGCGGTACCCCACTCATCGGGTATACCCTCCATCTTACGGTAAAGGATGGCGCGCTCGTTGTTCCATGAACCGAATACGGCGCAGATGGCACCCCAGAGCTGATCCATGGCGCTGGTGGGGAAGTCCTGACCGGTGCGCTCCTTAACGGCGGCCTTGAACAGCTTAACCAGCTTCTTGAGGTCGTCTACGCTCAGGTCCTTGTCCAGAACTACACCGCTCTCCTCCTTAACCTTCTCGATGATGGCCTCGAAGGGATCTACATCGGTCTTGCTTACGGGCTTCATACCCAGAACCACGTCACCGTACATCTGTACGAAACGACGGTAGCTGTCCCAAGCAAAGTGGGGGTTGTTTGTCTTGCGTGAAAGACCCTCTACAACCTCGTCGTTGAGTCCCAGGTTCAGAATGGTATCCATCATGCCGGGCATTGAAGCGCGGGCACCTGAACGTACTGAAACCAGCAGAGGATTCTCTACATCACCGAACTTTGAATTCATCAGCTTTTCAATGTGGCGGATGGCGTCCTCAACATCGTTCTTGAGGATGGCAACGACCTGATCGCGACCAATCTGGTAGTACTCGTTGCAAACATCGGTGGTGATGGTGAATCCCGGGGGCACCGGAACACCAAGCAAATTCATCTCAGCCAGGTTGGCACCTTTGCCACCAAGCAGATTGCGCATTTGGGCATTTCCCTCAGCTTGTCCGTTTCCGAACTTGTAAACTCTTTTTTCGCTCATAAATTGTTGAATATGTAATGTTGTAATTTTCGTTAGAGATGTGATTGTGCCTAGTTGGTTGTTTTAGCGGGTGCAAAGGTACTCAATTATTATTAAAAGATGTATATAAATGGGGGTCGATTTTGCGCTTTTCTTTGATTTTGATTTGAACCGATAATAGGGTCGCGCTAAAATCGCTAACTTTGCGGCTCAAAATAAAAAGAGATATGTCCAGAAAGAGACGCGAGCAACCTATAATCGAGAATGTGACTATTACCGGAGTGGCAGCTGAGGGCAAGTCACTTGTGAGAATCAACGACCTGGTCGTTTTTGTGCCGTTCTGCGTGCCCGGCGATGTTGTTGACCTCAAGATCCTCAAGAAAAAACACAGCTACGCCGAGGCCGTGGTGGTCAAGTTCCATAAGTTGTCCGATGTCCGTGCCGTACCTTTCTGCCGTCATTTCGGTATCTGCGGCGGATGCAAATGGCAGAATCTTCCGTATGAGGAGCAGCTGCGTTACAAGCATCAGCAGGTGGTTGACAACCTTACGCGCATAGCCAAGGTCGAACTCCCCAAGATCAGTCCCATAATGGGCTCCGAGGAAACCTGCCGTTACCGTAACAAGCTGGAGTATTCGTTCAGTAACATGAGATGGCTGACTCAGGAGGAACTCTCTGAACTCGATAACCCCGACAGCAATGCGGAGCGTAAGCAGCCGGGTCTGGGATTCCATATCCCCGGCGCCTTTGACAAGGTGCTGCACATAAGCGAGTGCTGGCTCCAGGATGAGATATCGGACCGTATCCGTAACTCCGCTTACGAGTATGCTGTAGAGCATAAGATTCCGTTCATAAACCTGCGTTCACAGGAGGGCATACTGCGTGACATGATGGTCCGCGTGGTTACTACAGGTCAGATCATGGTGCTGCTTCAAGCCAAGATTGAGACTCCGGCCGATAATGATATGTTCATGGGCCTCATGCAGCATATAGCCGATAACTTCCCGCAGATCACATCACTTCTCTATGTCATAAACAACAAGTGCAACGATACTTTCGGTGACCTTGACGTCCATGTGTTCCGCGGCGAGGAGTTTATATACGAGACCATGGAGAACCTCAAGTTCAAGATCGGTCCCAAATCATTCTTCCAGACCAACAGCCGTCAGGCTTACCGCCTTTATTCTGTGGTACGCGAACTGGCTGACCTTAAACCCCATGAGGTGGTCTATGACCTCTACACCGGAACAGGTACCATCGCGCAGTTCATATCGGCCCGTGCCAACATTCAGAATACTGAGTTCTTTGCCGGCGATATGAAGGATGTTCTCAATGAGGATTTCATTGCGGCACACGGAACTCCCAACGTGATAGTTACCGATCCTCCCCGTGCAGGTATGCATCCCGATGTAGTTGATGTTATTCTCAAGGCTGCTCCTGAACGTATAGTGTATGTGAGCTGCAATCCCGCTACCCAGGCACGTGACATTGCTCTTCTGGATCAGGGTTACAGGGTGGTGGCTGTCCAGCCGGTCGATATGTTCCCGCATACACAGCATGTTGAGGTAGTGACTCTTCTTATCAGGAGATAACGGTCATTTTGAATACGGAAAGCGGCATTGCAACGGTTTTGCAATGCCGTTTTCTTGTTCGGCACGGTGTAACAG
>CACZCX010000072.1 GCA_902779875.1 uncultured Bacteroidales bacterium
CCCCGACGGAGAGGCTGTAGATCATATCGTAAAGCGCATAGGATTCAAGAAGACCGAGATCCGTGACGCAGTGTTCTACCTGAACGGCCAGCCGCTCAAAGTCAACGCACAGAACTCACACATGCAGCACCCATTGCTGGGTCATGCTATGGACGAGGCCACCATACGCCGCGATATGGAGATACTCAAGCAGTTCAACTTCAATGGTGTGCGCACATCGCACTATCCTCCTGTAAACGAGTATCTTGACCTGGCCGATGAATACGGTCTGTTCATAATTGATGAGACCGGCGATGAGGCTCATGCAACAGAATATGTGAGCAACATGCCCGAGTTCATAGAGATGTACCGCGAGCGCGTACGCCAGCTGGTACTGCGTGATCGTAACCATGCCAGTGTCCTGTTCTGGAGTGCCGGTAACGAGAGCGGTGAAGGCAGTGACATAAATGAGGTTGTAGCCGAGGGTAAGAAATATGACTCCACCCGCTACTGGATGTACGGCGGCAATGCTGCAGTTCATCCCGCCGAGGATATCATCGGCCCACGCTACCCCTCACCCGAGGAACATGAGAACCGCTACGGCCGTGACATGCGCGATATGCGTCCCTCATTCATGGATGAGTATCTCTCTGTTGCAGGAAACGGCGGCGGCGGTCTGGATGACTACTGGCACGTTATCTACTCATATCCCAAGCTGATGGGAGGCGCCATCTGGGATTTTGTAAGCCCCGGTCTGGAGGAGCCTGTAAGAGTGCTCAAGGACCAATCACCTTATAATACTCCCGCGCATATCATGGGTCGTGCCACACTGGAGAAAGGACCAACCGGCAAGGCACTTGACCTTCATAAGCAGGAGCAGTGGGTACAGGTATACAGGGCCGATAATGTGGAGATTAGCGGCAATAAGCTTACCCTCACCCTGGATATCTATCCGCGTCTGTTCAACCGCAGCGGCGGTTACCTGATATGCAAGGGCAGTAACCAGTACGGTCTTAAGCAGCAGGGAACAGAAAGACTTGACTTCTATATCGACAACGGCCGCCGTCAGACCCTGTCGGCACCTCTGCCTGAGGATTGGGAGAACCATTGGCACAACGTAACTGCAATCTATGACGGCAGTGAGATGAAGATATTCATTGACGGAGAGCAGGTAGCATCACAGGCTGCATCGGGCCGTATCCGCAATCTGCCTCTGTCACTCTGCATAGGACGTGACGAGCAGTCATGCGGTCAGGATGCCAACCCCTACATCTGCGACGCCATGATTGACAACGTAGGCGTATTTGCCGATGCAGTGCTTCCCGGCAGCTTTGATCCCGCCAAGGCAGCCCTGTGGCTTGACTTTGAGGAGGAGCAGAACCAGGGCACATTCTACACATACGGACAGGGAGCCCGCACCTACGGCTCCATCTGGCCAAATCGCGTACCCCAGCCCGAGATGTGGCAGATGAAGAAGACCGTCCAGCCGCTCTCATTCACGCTGGTTGACCTTGTATTCGGCAACGTCGAGGTTTGGAACCGCAACCACTTTACCAACGCCTCAATCTACAACACCAAGTGGTCACTTATGGCCGATGATAAGGTTATAGAATCAGGCACACTGAATCTGGATGTGGAGCCGCTTACCAAAAAGATGGTTAGAATCCCGTTCCACAAGCCCGCCAGTATTGAGCCCGGCAAGGAGTACCGCCTGGAGATTAGTTCATCACTTGCCAAGGACGAGGTCTGGGCCAAGGCCGGTCATGAGGTGGCATGGGATCAGTTTGAACTCAAGTCATGGAACAAACCTGCCCCGGCTGCTCCAGCCGCAAAGGGTAATGTAACACTTTCGCAGGGCAGCAACGGTATAGTTGTTAGCGGACAGGGATTCACCTACCGTTTCAATGCCGTGAGCGGTGCTCTTGAATCAATGAACGTGGACGGCAAGGAGATGCTCAAGGCACCCGTTACACTGAACGTATGGCGCGCTCCTGTGGCCAACGAGATTGACGGATGGAACGGCAGCAGTGCCGGCCAGCCCTCCATCCAGGGTTACGGAAACATAGGCGCCAATACCGTTCTGGCCAGCCATTACTATGCAGCCTCACTGGATAAGAGTCCCGTATCGGTCAAGGCTACCAAGAACGGTGATGCCGTTGTAATTGACGTGAAAGAGAACTCACTCTCCACCAACGCCACAGATAACCGCTTTGAGAATGACTGGCACTGGATGATCAAGGCCGACGGAACAATCACCGTCCGCCATAAGGTAAGCCCTATGGGCAAGATGCCGCAGTGGCTGCCCCGTATCGGCGTGACCATGAGTCTGGACAAGTCACTTAGCAAGGTTGAATGGTACGGACGCGGACCTCAGGCCTCATATCCTGACCGCAAGACCGGATACCGCATAGGCATCTACAACACCACCGTAAACGATATGTATGAGCCCTACCTCATCCCGCAGGATTACGGTCTGAGGACTGATAACCGCTGGGTCCGTCTGACCGACAACTCGGGCAAGGGTCTGGAATTCTCAATGGACCAGTACTTCAACTTCAACGCATACGACTGCACTACCGATAACCTGACCAAGGCCATCTATCAGTACCAGTTGCAGCGTGGAGGTGATATCACCCTGAACCTTGACTACGCCACATCGGGTGTAGGCTGCACCTGCCAGGGCATATTCCGCCAGTACCGCGTACTGCCCCAG
>CACZCX010000073.1 GCA_902779875.1 uncultured Bacteroidales bacterium
TCGCTGGGCTCCTGGGCGCCCTCATTGTAACCGACCTGACGGCCGTTCACCCATACGAACGATCCCGATGCCACTTTCTCAAAGCGCAGGAACACCTGATCTCCCTTCCAGTCTGACGGGATGGTAAACTCCGTGCGGTATGCGCCGGTGGGGTTCACATCCATGGGAACATTTGGTACACGTACGGCAAATGGGTTGGACAGGTTCATACGGCTCTGGGCCATACGCTTCTGCTGTTCCGATGCATCCGGGTCATCCAGGATCTTCTGGAAACGCTCCAGCATGGACAGAGGCTGACCGTTGGGGAAGGGGGCCGATACGTTGCGGAACATGGCCTGACCGTATCCCTGCATCTCCCAGTTGGACGGAACCTCTATGGTTCCCCATTTGCGGTCATTGAATGAACTCTTATAGAAGTTCTTTGGAACTTCCAGAGGGTTCTGATAGAGGTTGAACTTCCATTTTCCGTTAAGCGATATGTTACGCTCCGGAATATGGAATGCACGTCCCGGCTCCTGATTGAGCCCAAAGACTTCAAGATTCTCAACATAGTAGGGCAGGTTATCCATGAACTTAGGATCCTGCTCCTTTGTGCCACAAGAGTTAAGGGCCAATGCCAGCCCCAACGCGGCAATACTAAAGTTAGGACTAATTCTCATATCGATTTACAATTATTTCAGGAAACGGATATCAAAAATGCGGGGAGCCTGCTTGCCCTCAACTGAGCGGAATGTAACGCGAATCTTTTCCTTACCCATGTAGAATCCTACCGGTACATCATACTCCTTCCGTACAATCCCGGCCTCACCGTTGGCGGGGAAATCAGTCTCGGTAATGAAAGGCATGTCCTCGATAAGTATCTCGATGGCGCGGTTCTGGTTGTTCTCGTCACCCCAGTAACCTATGGAGAGGCTCAGATTGGTGTTTCCGTCAGGGTAGAGGTCATAGCTGAATGAACCGCCGCGGCGGACTGTGCGGTAGGGCTTGTTGTCCTGGTTACCTGTCATGGAAGCCTGGCTCTGAATCTTGTGGTCGGCCTCAGGCTGCTGCTCACCGGGAACAATGGCATCGACAGTGCGGCGGTCCAGCTCAAGTGCTGCGGCTTCATCGGCCTTGATCTTGTCAAGCATACTCTGATAGTCAGCCTCGGGGAGTGACAGGAAATAGATGGCGTAACGGCTGTCATGCAGGCTGAAGAAGGGCTCCAGCTCAATATTTCCGAAACGGCTCTGGTCAAACAGGTCACCGGCCATGAAGTGGAGCGGCTTGCCCTCAACCGGCTGGAGAGCGCTGACCTTCTGTTCTATCTGTGCGCGCGTACCTATCATGACAGGAGTCTCGGCTACGGGTACAAGTGATCCGTGTGCGATATGGCTCCAGCGGCCGTCATCGGCAACCAGACCGCTCATATCCTGGTCGCCTGTGCGGGCTGCCAGTACAATGGGGCCGTGCTTTATAGCCAGATACTCGGGCTCGTTGTCAAGAGCCTCAATTGTATTCTGCATGGGCAGAGAGATCTCAACCACATCGCCGTTCTTCCACTTGCGCTCTATGGCTACATATGATGATGGCTGTGCACCGGCTGCATACTCCGGCTGCATACTCCTGACCGTTCACCTTGACGCTGTAACCGCTTGTAGTCCACTCCGGGCAACGTACCAAGAGGCGGAACTTGCGTGCCTTCTTAAGGTTTATGGTCAGTTTTGATGACTCGGAGTAGGGGAACTGGGTCTCCTGGGTGATGGTGACCTTGTTCTCGGTCCAGTTAAGACGTGATGCCACAAACAGGTTCACGCGGAGTTCCTGGGCACCGTCATGGGTGTAAATGAACTCGCCGTACTTGCCGTGGTTCTCCATACCTGTACCGACGCAGCACCACATTCCCTGGTTGACTGCCGAGTAGACGCGGTAGTGGGCGGGACGCAGCGGAGTGAAATAGACATAACCTCCGTGCTCGGGATGCTGGGTTGAGAGTATGTGGTTGTACATGGCCTTCTCATAGAAATCGGCGTACTCGGCCTTGGGGTCCATGGCAAAGAGGAACTCGGTGAGCTTGAGCATGTTGTTGGTGTTGCATGACTCCGGGCCCTCACGGTGCTCCACGTAGCTCTTGTAGTCCGATGCGGCCGGGAAATGCTCGCTGCGGCTGTTACCGCCGATTACGACCGAGCGGTGGTTGGCTACGCGGTCCCAGAAGAACTCGGCAGCCTGCTTGGCGCGTGCATCATTATCCAATGCAGCCACGCGCGCGTAACCTACGGCCTTGGGAACCTGTGTGTTGGCGTGCTTGTTGTCCAGGTTGTCGCGGCCATCGGCCATGTTCTCAAAGATATCCTTGTGGCGGAAACGCTTGGCTGCCTCTATGTACTTGCGGTCACCGGTAATCTGGTAGGCATCGGCAAAAATCTCGTTCATGCCGCCGAACTCGGTGCCGGTCATCTGCTCCATCTGGTTATCGTCAAGTCCGGAGATAATGTCCAGACCCCAGTCACAGAACTTTATGAACATATCCTTAGCCTTCTCAATGCCGGCATACTGCCATGCGTCGCGCAGGCCTGCGTACATCTTATGTACATTATACCAGGGCACCCAAGCTCCTCGGAACAGCCCAAAGTCTCCCTTCTTAAGGTTTTCCCAGAGCTGTTTGCTGTTAGGTACACCGCCTATATAACCATTACCGTTGGCAATCTGGCAGCGTTCCAGTTCATCGATCATATAGACCAGACGGTCGTAACACTCCTTGTTGCCTGTAGCGGCGTAGTGAATGGCCAGGGCCGATACGTAATGACCGCCCACATGGCCGTCCAGACCGGCCCAGTTGGGAAAATACTCAGCCTTCTTGGGCAGTCCGGCCTCCTTGAGGAACGGTGCCAGAAGACGGTCGGTGTCATACTCCAGAAGGACTTTTGTGTTAAGGTCCATGGCATGCTTGAACGGTCCGTCAAGCAGCTCTACCTGGTTTAAGTTAAAAGTGTTGTGATACAGCTTGTCCTGCGCTGTGGCAGAACCGAATGTGATAGCGAGTGCTATCAGCAGTGTCATTTTTTTCATTCTTATAAGTGATTCAGTTAGTAAGTTGAAATTGCAGGTTTAGTAGGGGAACCGTTCCTTGAGCATCTCGCAGAACCAGTATTTCCATTTGCCGCGGTCATGGCCTCCGTTGAATACCCATGACCTTTCACGGGGCAGGATGCCGTAGTCGGAGATATCGGAATAGACGGGTGAGAAGCACCAGTACTCATCCATGAGTTCAGGCTGGCGCATGCTCAGGGTAAGACCGAAATCAGCACTGTTGGAAGTTCCAAAGAAAACCCTGTCGGCACTTGACGTTGAGACGGGGGCCTTCTTTTCTATATAAGGTATGAATTCGTTTATGAAAAAGTTGTAGTGGCTGTCAAACAGGGTAGCCAG
>CACZCX010000074.1 GCA_902779875.1 uncultured Bacteroidales bacterium
CTTGTTCTCAGGCAGGGCGTTGTAGTTCCAGATGGCCGATACGTCAAAGTCCGTAAGATTCACCATCGTCAGGACATCCATAGCACGGGTAGCCGCCTCCACACCCACATTGACAAGAAGCGGGCTGCAGGTATCGGGCTCGGGATTGTACGTGCTGTAGTCTATCCCGGACATATGATCACTCCTGCTGCATGAGGCCACACACAGCACCAGAACTATTGTATTTACCAACCCTTTGATCTTCATATTACAAAGTCCAATCCTCAATAGAGGGTGTTACGGTTATGCCCGTAAGGGTGAAATCAATGTTGTAGGTGTATCTCTTACCCATCTGCCAAAGGCGGAACACGTCATCAAACGTAAACGTCTGCTCCACCACCAGGTCCGAATCCCACGCAATGCCGGTGTTGGCACGCTGCTTGAAGGTTACGGTGAACGTCTTGTTCAACTGTTCCGGCAGCAACAGTTCACCGGCAAAAGGCAGGAAAGTATCACCCGGCTCCAGTTCATAATCAACCGCAGGTTTAGGTACAGCGCGGTTGTTTGATGTCGATGCACTATAATCCCACTCAGCAACCAAAGGTCCATCGGTCCTGACAGTAAGTGTGCCATCAGTATAGACATCGTGGATTGTAATGTCCGTCACCTTTATCAGATTCAGGGTACTTGCACGACACTTGAATGAAAGCAAAGCCTGACTGTGATAATATGACATGGGGACACTCGCATGAACACCGGCAAGCGGGTAAGAAGCAGCATAGAGAACCTCGGTCTGCGATGCATAGGTATCAGGCACATCAACATCCACCCTACTGGCATTTCTGGAAGCATTCCAGGTACAGGTGATGCCCAACGCCGGGTCTGTTGCAATACCCAGAAAATCAAGCGTTCCCTGCAAGGGCCAATAATGGGGTGTGGCCGATTTCCACTCACTGCCGTCCTTGGCGTACTCAACATTCGTAAAGTAGTTACGGTTGTTGGCGGCCACCGTCTCATCAGAGAGATAGGTGGATAGCCAGATATGGAAAAACCTATTAAAATCAGCTTTATGTAAGCAGTAGCTTTCAATTCCTATTAGAGGTTGATAGGCATATCGGTAACTGTATCGTAAATTACGACAGTCGGAGCCAGGGTAATCTCGTTGAATGTTATGGCAATCTTATAGGTGTACTTCTTACCATTCTCCCATGTACCACGGGGCTGGTTTACGGTATAAACCAGGTCGCCCTCGCCAAGGTCATAGGTAATCTTGAAGTTAGGTATGGGCTGAGCGGGAAGCAGGATACCCTTGTCACCGAATGCATAGTCGGTATTTACTACATTGGTAGTTCCGTCAATGTTGACAGCGGCAAGTGCATTTGCAGTTGCATCGTCAGTGTAGGTAAGGATGGCCTTATCACCTGCTGTAGCACCTGTAAAATCCCATGATGTAACCGGAGTGTTCTGTGTCTGGTCAATAGTGAAATCACCCTCGGTGTATACGTTTACAAGCTCAATCTTCTTGATATTCACGGGGATGTTTGACTTTACCATGAAGTTCACCCATGCAAGAGCGTGCTTGAACTCGATAGGCAGAGCTGTGGTACGTGATGTTGAAGAGGTTGTGGCATAGATGAGGTCATCCTGAGTAGCGTTAGCGCCGACTGCGGGATAGTTATCGGGATAGGTAATTGTTACGTTGCCGGCAACATCATCATCTGTAGCCAGGTTATTATCGCCCCATGCTGCAGTTGCCGCAAGAGTGGTACTGTATGCAAGGAAGTCAAAGCTACCTGCACCGCCCAGAGGCCAGTAGATCGGAGTCTGAACCGCAGCAACGTAGTTTTTCCAAACGGAACCGTCTTTCTTGAATGTCTTAGCTTCAAAGAACTTGGTCTTGTTGTTTGATGCAGACACATAAATAGTGTTGTCATCGGGGAATGCGGCTGTTTCAATGGGAGCCTTTGTTGCTGGCTGGTTTACCGGATTGAAAGATACCTCAGCCTGCTGCTGTCCTTTTTCATTAAGAGTCTCTGATTTGTCACATGCAACAACCATGGTTGCTGCAGCCAAAACCAACAGAAAATTCTTTTTCATA